>JAEZAS010000495.1 GCA_023430365.1 Planctomycetota bacterium | reverse complement strand
CTCAGCGGATGTTGAGCGTTTCCCCTTCGAACGCGATGCCGAGGGGTTCGAGGACAACTGCCTTGCGATCTTCCTGCCTGGCGATCGTGCCACCTTGCCAGGCGGTGAAGCCCGTTTGCTGGGCGATTTGCAGGCAGCGCTCGGCGTCGCCGGGGCGGACGTAGACGGCGAAGCCAGCCCCCATGTTGAACGTTCCGTACATCTCCTGCTGGTCGAGGCCAGCCGCCTTGGCGATGAACGGAAAGATCGGCGGCACAGCGCCGAGGTCGGTCATCCGGTAAACCCACGGATCGGCCAGCCGCATCAGCTTTCGCCAGCCGTGGCCGGTCATGTGCACGGCATAACGCAGCGGCAGGTTCGCCTGCTGGCAGCCGCGGATGAAGGCGGAGTAGATCACCGACGGATCGAGGAGCGTATCGCCGTAGGTCCGGCCGTCGTCGAGCTTCGTCAGATATCCGTTTGGCAGCCGCGAGGCGAGTTCACGACAGAGCGTCAGGCCATTGGCATGCACGCCGCTGCTCGCCAGTAGGATGATCGCGTCGCCGTCCTGCACGTCCCCCTGGATCCGCAGCTCTTTCGGCTGGATGCGTCCCATCGCCGATCCGGCGAGGATGATGGCGTCCTCGTGGACGAGTCCCTTGAGTGCTGGCGTTTCGCCGCCACCCCAAACAGCCCCGGCGCGGCGGCAGCCCTCGGCAAACCCTTCGGCCAGGTCGCGAGCGCGATCGACGTTCTCGAACCACTTGGCGCTGCCGACCGCGGCATGCATGGCCACAACCATCGGCAAGGCGCCCACGGTGAGCAGGTCGTTCACGATCGCGGCGACCGTGTCGATGCCAATGTTGTAATACGGCCGGTTCAGGTACGGCTGGTTGAGAGTCGCAGTGCCGGCGGGAGATTGCACCGCATCGACGACCTGCTCGAGCGCGAGCACGGCGTCGGCGACGAGGTTCTTCGTGCCGAGCCCTTCTTCGACGTGGGCCAGGTAGCCATCGGCGGTCTCCACCAGGTAGGCGCTCTCGCCGCGGATGCCCGCCGGCTCGGTCACGCCATGCCCCTGCAGCAAATCAAGCGTCGTGGCCGCAGCCTGCTGACAGTTGCGCTTGAACTGATCGAGAACGTCGTAGTTGACGCCGGACGACTGGTAATCGAGACGAGACATTATCGCTGCCAGAACCTAGAATAGCGGACCATCGATTCGCGGGACCGTCGCTTTTGCATGCATCGAGATCGGCCGAATGAACGTCGACGCGATTCTGGATACCTTCAATCAAACGGGCGTGAATTACCTTCTGATCGGAGGCATGAATTTCCTGCTCCGACATCAGCCGATCTTAACGTTCGATGTTGACTTATGGATAGAGGATACGGTGTCGAACCGCCGGGCCTGTGAAGCGGCGCTGGCGACACTCGGGGCCGAATGGGGAGCGACCGAGACTGACTGGCAGCCCGTTGCGAAGCGTGCGGCTGGCTGGTTGGATCGCCAAGCCGTCTTTTGCTTGTATAGTCCGCAGGGCGCAATCGATATCTTCCGGTCAGTTCCCGGCTTAGGAGATTGGCTGGAATCGAACGAGATCGCAATTTCGGCGCAAACGAGCAGTGGCATCCGCTACAAGGGCATTTCCGATGCGGACATGCTAAAATGCCAATTAGCACTCGATCCGGGCCAGCAAAAGGCGGAACGCATCAAGGTTCTTCAAAGGCATCTGGGCCAGGAATGAATCCGTTCGAGCAACTCCTTACCCAGGAAGAGCAAAAACGCCAGCGGCAGTGGGATCCTGCTGCGCGCTGGAAAGCGATTCAGGACACCATCACGTGGGCGGAGCAGCAGGCGACCGTCCGTCGTAACACGCCGGAAGTGTGCCGAGAAATCGAACGCAAAATGCTGCTGCTAGTTGAACGCCAGTTGGCGCAGCAGAGCGAGGCCGTGCGATCGTAGGGTAGGCTTCCAGCCTGCCCGTCCAAAGAAAAATGACGAATGACGAAGTCCGAATGACCAATGCTTGGACAGACGATTGGTCATTCGTCATACCTCACGGGCAGGCTGGAAGCCTGCCCTACGGGGATTATTCAAACCGCAGCAGGGCGTACTTCTTTTTGCCCGACCGCAGCACCATCACGGTTTCGCTGGCGAGGTCGGCCGAGTTGAGCTTCGTGTCGACGCCGTCGCGGCGGCGGTTGTTGACGTAGGCTCCCCCCTGCTCGATCGCCCGGCGGGCTTCCGACTTGTTCTTAGCCAGGCCCGATTCGACGAGCGCGTCGACGAGCGTCAGCCCCTCGCCCGCCAGCCGCTCGCGCGAAAGCTGGTTGCTCGGCACGTCGGCGAAGATCTCGCCGAGTTGGGCGTCGTTGAGGCTTTCGATCTCGGCGCCGAAAAAGATCTCGGTAGCCCGGCGCGCGGCGGCAAGGCCCGCTTCGCCGTGGACGAGCAACGTCAGCTCTTCTCCCAGGCGGCGCTGGCTCTCGCGCTTCTGCGGTTCGGCGGCCCGAGAGGCGTCGAGGGCTTCGATTTCTTCGTGTGGCAACTCGGTGAGGAACCGCAGGCACATCCCGGCGTCGTCATCCGCGACGTTGAGCCAGTACTGGTAAAAAGCGTAGGGGCTGGTGCGCTTGGGCGAGAGGTAGACCGCTCCCTTGGCGGTTTTGCCCATCTTGGTGCCGTCGCTCTTGAGCAGCAGCGGGCAGGTCATGCCGTAAAGCTGCAGGCCGTGCATCCGGCGCCCCAGATCGGTTCCCGCCGTGATGTTGCCCCACTGGTCGCTGCCGCCAATCTGCA
>JAEZAS010000482.1 GCA_023430365.1 Planctomycetota bacterium | reverse complement strand
CCCTCCACCTTTCCCGCCTCGATTGAGCCTGCTGTGTCGGCCCCCGCCGACACGCCGCTCCGGTAAGTGATATGAAGCGATTGGCCTCGATCACCGTGCTCGCCCTCCTCAGCCTGCTGCTGACGAGCCCCCTCTTTGCCGAAGACCCCAAGCCGACGGCTCCGCCGTCGGACACGTCGGCCGCAACACCTGAAACTGCCCTATCCCCCGGCGCCGCAATCTATACGGCGAAATGCGCCTCGTGCCACGGCCCCGCCGGTGAGGGAACGCCCGACAATCACCCGATTCCGCTGATCGGCGACAAGTCGATCATGCAGCTGACGGCCCTGATCGAAAAAACGATGCCCGAGGACGATCCGGGGAGCGTCATGGGAGAAGACGCCAAGGCGGTCGCCGCCTACATCCACGAGTCGTTCTATTCCCCGACCGCCCAGGCCCGCCTGAAGCCGGCCCGCATCGAACTGTCTCGCCTGACGGTTCGCCAGTACCAGAACGCCGTCACCGACCTGCTCGCCAGCTTCCGGGGCGGAGCAACGAACCTCAACGATGAGCGAGGTCTCAAGGCCGAGTACTACAAGGCCCGCCGGTTCCGTCGCGACGGCCGGGTGCTCGAGCGCGTCGATCCGAACGTCGACTTCCAGTTCGGAGAGGCGGCGCCCCACGAAGAGCTCGATCCCGCCGAGTTCTCGATCCGCTGGGAAGGTTCGATCATCGCCCCCGAATCGGCCGACTACGAATTCGTCGTCCGTACCGAGCATGCTGCGCGGCTGTGGGTGAACGACAATCGGACGCCCTTGATCGACGCCTGGGTCAAGTCGGGCAACGACACCGAGTATCGCGGCACGATTCGCCTGCTCGCCGGCCGGGCCTATCCCCTGAAGCTCGAATTTTCGAAGGGCAAGCAAGGGGTCGACGACTCAAAGGACAAGAAAAAACAGCCACCGGTCCGCCCGGCGATGATCTCGCTGCTCTGGAAGCTGCCGCATCGCCCGCTCGAAGCGGTGCCGGAGCGCACCCTCTCGCCGCAGCGGGCCAACGAGCTGTTCGTCGTGACGGCCGCCTTCCCGCCGGACGATCGCAGCATGGGCTACGAGCGCGGAACTTCGATCTCGAAGGCCTGGCACGCGGCGACGACCGACGGCGCCATCGAAACGGCCGCCTTTGTGGTCAGCAAGCTCCGCGAACTTGCGGGTGTCGATCCGAAAGCGGGGGATCGGAAGGAAAAACTGCGGGCATTCTGTCACAAGTTTGCCGAACGGGCCTTCCGCCGGCCGCTCAGCGACGAAGAGAAGCAGTTGTACGTCGATCGCCAGTTCAATGAGGTCGAGGATCCGGAACTGGCCGTGAAGCGCGCGGTCCTGTTGACGCTCAAGTCCCCGCGGTTCCTGTATCGCGAGTTTGGCTCCTCGTCGGCAGACCCTTACGACGTCGCCTCGCGGTTATCGTTTGCGATGTGGGATTCGATTCCCGATCAGCAATTGCTCGACGCGGCGAAGAACAACCAACTGTCCAACCGTGAACAGACCCGCAAGCAAGCGGAGCGGATGCTCGGCGACATGCGCTCGCGGGCCAAGCTCTTCGAGTTCTTCCTCCGCTGGATGAAGATCGACCACATCCCCGATCTGGCGAAGGACACTTCCCAATTCCCCGACTTCGACGAGCAAATCGCTTCCGACCTGCGCGCCTCGGTCGAAATCTTCATCAACAATATTGTCTGGAGCGATTCGTCCGACTTCCGGCAGTTGCTGCTGGCCGACACGTTTCCGATCAACGCGCGGCTGGCGAAGTTCTATGGGACGGAAGCTCCCGAAGGGGCAAAGTTCGTCCCAGCGCCGCTCGATGGCGGACGGCGGGCAGGCATCCTGACGCACCCGTACTTGTTGTCGAGCTTCGCCTACACGGGCGAGAGCTCGCCGATCCACCGCGGCGTGTTCATTTCGCGGAGCCTGCTCGGCCGGGTGCTGCGTCCACCGCCGGAAGCGGTTTCGCCCCTGGCTGCCGACGCGCATGCCGACCTGACGACGCGCGAGCGCGTCGCCCTGCAAACCAAGAGCGAGTCGTGCATGTCGTGCCACGACATGATCAACCCGCTCGGTTTCACGCTCGAAAACTTCGACGCTGTGGGCCGATTCCGCGAGCTCGAAAAAGGGAAGCCGGTCGACGTGAGCGGGGGCTATCTCACCCGTTCGGGCGAACAGAAAACCTTTAACGATGTTCGGGACCTGGCAAACTTTCTCGCTTCCAGCGAGGAAACGCACACCGCCTTTGTCGAACAGCTATTCCATTACATGGTGAAACAGCCGATTCGGGCCTACAGCGAGCAGCAATCTCCCGAACTTTGCCAAACGTTCCAGTCGAGTAACTTCAACATCCGGAAGCTCACGGCGGAAATTGCTGCCGCTGCTGCACTTCCACCGCCGATTGAAAAGCCATAAGCTGTAGTCGATGGATGGATGGCCGAAAGGCTCTTCACCTCGGATGATCCGCTAGTGAGTAGGAGCACGAAATGATTCGCACCAACAATCGCCGCCAGTTTCTCCGCGACCTCGGCATCAGCGCGGCTGCGTTGCCGTTCGTGCTCAACCTGCCAAGTTTCGGCTTCAGCGCCGAGCAGACTCGCCGCCAGCGATTGGTGGTGATCTTCAGCCCCAACGGCGTCGTGCCGAAGACGTTCTGGCCCGATGAGGAAGGAAGCGAATTCACGCTGAAGGAAAGCCTCAGCCCGCTCGAGCCGTTCAAGAATCAGACGCTCGTGATGCACGGCGTGTGCGACAAGGTGCGCGGCGACGGCGACAACCACATGCGCGGCATCGGCTGCTTGCTCACCGGCGTCGAATTGTTCCCCGGCAACATCCAGGGTGGCAGCGACACGCCGGCCGGTTGGGCCAGCGGCATGTCGATCGACCAGGAAATCAAGAACTACCTGCAGTCGAAAGAAGAAACCCGGACCCGTTTCGGCTCGCTCGAATTCGGTGTGATGGTTCCCGAACGGGCCGACACCTGGACCCGCATGGTCTACGCCGGCCCGAACAAGCCGATCGCTCCGATCGACGATCCCTACCAGATGTTCGGCAAGCTTTACGGCAAGCTGAAGGATCAGGAAAGCCTCAAGAGCGTCCTCGACGAGCTGCAAGACGACCTGAAGAAGGTCAGCGCGGCCGTCAGCGCCGAAGACCGCCGCCTGCTCGAAGAGCACACCACGCTGGTCCGCGAACTGGAGCAGGAGCTTCGCGCGGGCGATGCGAGCGTCGGTCACGCGGTTCCGGAACTCGAGCCGGGCATCCACGAAGACAACGACAACATGCCGAAGCTCAGCAAGATGCAAATCGAGCTGATGGTCAACAGCTTCCAGGCCGACTTCGCCCGCGTCGCCACGCTGCAGTTCACCAACTCGGTGGGCCAGGCCAAGATGCGCTGGATCGGCGTCGACGAAGGACATCACGAGCTGTCGCACCACGAGGACAGCAAGGAAGAGTCGCAGGCCAGCCTGACCAAGATCAACAAGTGGTACTGCGAGCAGATGGCCTATCTCGCCAAGCGTCTGGCCGAAACGCCGGAGCCGGGGGGCCACGGCAGCCTGCTCGACAACACCACGATCATCTGGACGAACGAGCTGGGCAAAGGCAACTCGCACACACTCGACAACATTCCGTTCGTCGCGGTCGGCGGTGGCCTCGGCTGGAAGATGGGCCGCTCGATGAAGTTCAAGGGCGTGCCGCACAACCGCCTGCTGCTCTCGCTCGCCGCGTCCTTCGGCCACGAGCTGAAGCAGTTCGGCAATCCAGACTTCTGCGGCGACGGCCTGCTGACCGGCCTCACCTAATCGCCGCTCGCAGCGGAGTCATTCTTGCCCCGCGCTCGCCAGGGAGCGCCGGGCTGGCTCCAGGTCCCAAATCTTGACCTCGCCATCCGAAGTGCCGGTGGCGAGGCGCTTGCTGTCGGGCGAGAACGCGAAGCTGAAGACCTGGCAAACATGCCCTTCGAGCTGCTGCACGACCTCGTTCCGTTCGATGTCCCAGACCTCAAGCGAACAGGGCTCGTCGTTGGGCATACGAAACTCGACAAGCAGCTTCCCATCGGGTGAGACGGCCGCGCCCAGGTTCCGGCACTTCGGATGAACAACGCTTTGTCCGCGCAGCTCGGCGTCGTGCCGCACGATCGCGTAGCTGTTGACAATCGTCAGATAAGTCAGCCGGTTCAACTGGTCGAAAAAGAAAGGCCGTCCGGCACTCAACAAGTGCGGCGTGCCCGACGGGTCCTTCAGCGTGATTTTTGGTTTCTCCTTCCCCGACTGGGTATCGAAGACAGTGATCCGCGAGGGCACGCGCACGGCCAGCAACTTGCCGTCGTTGGAGAACTCAACACCCTCGATCTCACCACCGCACGGAAGCACTCGGGGCTTGCCGTCGGCCTCGTTCAGATCCGTCAGATTGACGTTCTCGCCATTGCCGTAGGCCAGCGTCTTTCCATCGGGGCTGAGCGCCGCATAGTGGCAGTTGCCCTCGGCTGGGATCAGCCGTGGGGGGAGCGAAGCGTCCATCGGCCAGATCACGACGCCGTTTAGCCCTTGCACTGCAATCGGCGCCGCGACCAGATCCCCCGCTTTGCTCAGTTCGATACCGTAGACGCCGCCCGGCGCGTAGAACCGCCGATCGACTTCGCCGGTTTGCGTATCGATCCGCTGCACCGGCGCGCGACCGTCGGAGTTCGCGCACCAGACATAGCGCGGATCGGGGTCGAATTGGAGGCCCCACGGAGTCGACATCGAGACCCACATCCGGCTGAGTTCGCCCGTGGGGGGCTTCGAGACTTTGCACCACCGATCAAAGCAGGTGAAGCGATAATGGCTCGCAAAAACCATCGGGTCGCCGCCCGCGATAAGCAGCTCGCGCGCCTTGCGTCCCACTTCCCGATCCCCGCCAGCCCAGGCGAACAGGGCGGCGTAGTTGGCCGCCTTCACGTTGTCGGGGTGCAGTTCCAGGAAGACGCGCGCAGCGCCGTTGAGGCTTTCGTGGGCGTAAACGCCGCGGAACATCCGCCCCCAGTCGTAGCAGTTGATGCTTCCCACGACGTAGCCGAACGCGGCCAGTCCCTCGTCGCCGGGAAGATCGGTCACCAGTTGGTTCGCAAAGGCCTCCACTTCGCCCGGCTCGCCATGCCACTCCGGCCGCAGGTACTCCGCCATTTCGACGTGCAGGGCAAAATAGTTCGGAGTTAGCTTCTTGCCTTCCTCGTACCACTGGTTCACCTGCTCGCGCTCCAGTCCGCGAGCCCGCGCAACCGTCAGCAGCGACTTGTAGGCGGCTGCATCGGGCGCGCCGAGCTTCAAAGCCGATTCCAACAGCGCCTGGGCATCCTGGATGCGCTGAATGAACAGATGGGCGCCGTCGTCCGACACGGTGGCGGCGACTCCGCCACCCCGCGCCTCCCAGGCGTAAGCGATATAGGCGTCGGCCAGCGCCACGCGCGACGTCGGCGAATCCGGGTGCGCGGTTTTCCACTGCGTGAGACGCTCGATGTGCTGCTCGTAGTTTTGCGCCTCCGTGTAGGCGGGAGTCGCGACGCGATCGTACTCTCGGCGGAGCTCGATGGCCGCTTTCGGATCGGTCTTGGCCTTCTCGCGCAATTCGGCCAGATGGGTTTCCAGTTCCTCCCAGGTGTAGCGTTTTGGCGCTTCCTTCGGAGCGGCGGGGACTTTCTGGTCGGCCGCTGGCTTTGCTTGCGGAGCAGGAGGTACCGCCGGTCCCTTGGGAGGCGCGGCGCTGGCTTGGGGAATCGCCCCGGGGGACGGGCCCTCGCTGCAGCCGACGGTGAGCAGCGCGAGGAGAGGGCTAAACACGAGCGCGGTTGCCAGAGATCGCTTGTCCATCGCAGCCCTCAGCCTGAGGTTGACCGGCGAAGCAGAATTTCGCCCGTTCTACCACAGACGGGTGGGGAAGCAAGAAGCAATTCGGCCGCCCTGGCCGAAAGACGACAGTCGCCCGCGTAGCTGAATTCGCCAGAATTCAGATACGCCCAACTCCAATTTGCGGGACGTCTGCATTCTGGCGGCGTCAGCAACGGTCGTGCGCTGCTAAGTCGGTTGTCTTCGAAGCGCCAAGGCGCAGAGACGCCAAGGCGCAAAGACCAGAGATGACGACCCGAAGTTCGTCTAAGCCCAAGCGTTCCCCGGCTCTTCTTGGCGTCTTTGCGACTCGGCGTTGGAAGACAAACATGCTTGGAGCAGAAACTCCGCGGGTGGAGGCTGGGTTTGTCTGAATTCTGGCGAATTCAGCTACGAGTGTTGCTTCGCATTGTTCTCGCGGGGGGCGGGCCCGGAGGCGGTTCGCCTCCGGCTGCTTTCTTGGGAGATGGCTGGATTGGGTTGAGGGGCTTTGGCGGCGCGAGTCCCTCTTTTTTTCCTTACAGTCTGGGGGCGGCGGGTTTGTGGGGCTTTTGCCAGGCGTTGGCGCCGGTGACTTTCACCTTGCGGCTGTAGACCTTGTCGCCGCAGGTGGCGTAGAGGGTGTCGAACTTCTCGCCGCCGAAGCAGAGGTTTGAGCACTTGCCGTTGGGGGTGGGGATGATGCAGTTCACGCGGCCCGCCTGGTCGCAGACCTGGAGGCCCATCCGCGTGGCCACCCACAGCCGGCCGTCGCGGTCGGTGCGCATGCCGTCCGCGCCGCTGTCGTCGGCGGTATCGGGTACATGCAGGTGGTAGTACTGCTGCTTGTAGGCGAGCGAACCGTCCTCCTGGATCTGGTAGCTGTACACCCAGTGGGTTCGGCTGTCGGCGACGTACAGCAGCGACTGATCGGGCGAGACGGTGATGCCGTTGGCGAACTTGAGGCCGCTGTCGACTTCCTCCTTTTCCCCTTGCGGGCTGATGTACCAGATCTTGCTCGGCGACTTGCCATCCCAGCCGGGCTGGGTGACGTACATGCTGCCGTCGTGGCGGATGACGATGTCGTTGCCGCGGAAGCCGTCGACCACGGTCGAGCGTTTGCCCTCAGCGTCGTAGACCACGATCGATTCGCTCTCCATGTCCACCGCGTAGAGTCGACCGTCGGGACCAATCGCCTGACCATTGGCGCGGTTGGTGTCGGTCTGGAACTCGGTCACCTTGCCGTCGACGTCGATCTTGTAAGTCTTGCGGGCCGGGATGTCATTGAAGAAGACCTCTCCCTTCTCATTGGCGGCGGGACCTTCGGTGAAGGTGTACCCCTCGGAGACGAGCTTCCAGTCTTCGTCCGGAATGAGGATGTCCTGCAGTTGGGGCGAGCCCTTGCCGCGGGAGATGCCCTGCGGCCAATCCTTCCAGATCCAGCGCATCGCTTCCGGGAAAATCTCGGTCGCGTGCTTGCTGTTGTGGGCTCCGTCTCCCCAGTTGTGCGTCACTTCATAGCCGGCGAACGTCAGCGAGCGCTCCATCGCCTGGTTGGCGATCCACCAATCGCCGCCGTAGATGTTCAGGTCGTTGCTGCCGTCCTCGAGGAAGATGCGGAGCGGCTTGGGCTCTACCTTGCGGATGAGGGTCGAGTAGTGGTGCCCGCCGCGGAGCCCCACGTAGGTGCCAATGGCGCTGAAAACGCGGCGGAAATCGTCAGGGCGTTCCCAGGCCGCCGTGAAGGCGCAGATGGCGCCGCTGCTGTTGCCGGCGATGCAGCGGTCGTTCCCGTCCTGGGAGAGCTTGATCGGCCGGCCGTCCTCGGTCTTCAGTTTTTCAACCTCGGGAAGCAGTTCGTCGAGCAGAAAGCGGGCATAGTTATCTCCCAGGCCGTCGTACTCATAGCTGCGGTTGAAGCGGTCGAGCGCCTCGTCCGATTTGGCCTTCACCCGGCCGTGCATCACGAACACGCCGATCGTCACCGGCATTTCTCCCGCGGCAATCAAGCGATCGAACACGGCAGGAGCGCCGTACTGAATGCCATCCTGGCACACAAAGACGCAGGCTGGCTTCGCGCCGTCGTACTGCTTGGGGACATAGACCCAGTAGTCGCGGTAGGTGCCCGGAAAAATCTTGCTCGACTCGAACGAGTGTTTCGTCACTTCCCCCTTGGGCACCTCTTGTCCCGACTCCTGCGCGGCGGCAGGCTGGGAGAAGAAGAGGACGAGGCAGGCCAGCAGGGCGAGAGAGGTTCGACCGAAGTTGCGCACAGAAGCCACCGTTGCAGGTTTTTCGAGGATGTGGGAGTTCGGAGAGAGGCCAGGACCGGGGTAGAGCATAGGCAGGGGAAAAGTGAATCGCAAGTTGGAGCAATTTGGTCGCCGTAGCTGATTTCGCCAGAATTCAGACAGCCCCGCCAGAGAGCTGGCCACCACCACGGCAAGCAGCCGGAGGCGAACCGCCTCCGGGCCAGCCCCGCACGAGGACGTTATTGGGCGTGGGGTCAACTAGCTGACGTCACTGGTTGGGGTGTTTCGGGGACGCAAAGGCGCAAAGAGGCCAAGGCGCAAAGAATGAGATGGCGTTGCGGTTCGAGTTAGCTAATGCGGGGGAATCCTGGGTCCTCTTGGCGTCTTCGCGCCTTGGCGTTCGAAAAACAACCAAACTTAAAATCAGTTCTTCCGACCAGCAGAGGTCAGCGCCAGCCCAATCGCTCGCAGCGCGCCGCACGGGAATGAAGAACAGGCCGCGCCGGCGGCTGCGGCTTAGAGAGGACGAAGACGATTAGATCCGAAACGTCCTGGCCGTAGCGCGTCACACTGCCGCTCAGCGACTTCAGCTTCGTTGACTTCTTGCCTCGTGCTGTCTTCGCGCGGGGCTGGCCCGGAGGCGGTTCGCCTCCGGCTGCTTGCCGTCGTGGTGGCCGGCTCGAGGGCGAGGCTGTCGGAAGTCTGACGACTTCAGCTACGGGAGTGGGAGTTGGATCGGGTGCTTGAGGCCCGGGCGTGCGTTGCTGGGTTGGGTTGTCTTTTGGACGCAGAGACGCGAAGGCGCAAAGGGAGAGATGGAGTGGCGGGCGATTCCATGGTCTTCTTGGCGGCTTTGCGTCTTCGCGCCTTGGCGTCGAAAGAATAGCCAAACGTAAAATCAGTTTTCCGGCTAGCAGACGTTAGCGCCGGCAGGATCGCTCCGAAACGTCCTGGCCGTAGCGCTTCACACTGCCGCTCAGCGACTTCAGGTTCGTTGACTTCTTGCCTCGCGATGTCTTCGCGCGGGGCTGGCCCGGAGGCGGTTCGCCTCCGGCTGCTTGCCGTGGTGATGGCTGGCTCTTTGGCGGGGCTGTCTGAAGTCTGGCGACTTCAGCTACGCGTGTGGTGGTGAGTAACTCTTGACATATTGTTACGCATCTGTCATGTTGGGGGTGGTTGCGCTTTCGGTCGGTGGTGGGAGTTGATAGTCTGTGGCGCTGGGTCGGCTCCGTTCGACGTAAGTTGGATCGGAGCGGCTCAGGTGGCGCGCGACTTAGGGCGAATTGCCGGATGCCGAAGCGAGCTGCTGGGTGTTCAAAATTTCGAGGGGTTTATCAACAAGTTGGGGGCCCCTGTACCCGGGGTGGGTGTTGATTAACCAGGCGGGTTTTTCAACAGCGCCTCGGTTGGCGGCGATGGCGACCGGCGACGTAAGTCGCGATTGCTTCGCCGCGAGGATGTGCGAGTTACGACGACACACGGGGGGTTGAGGGACGGGAAGCAGGCAGGTGTGGATGTCGGCTGTACCCAAAACTCTGTAGTCCAGCCGGCCGCGAGCCGCTGGTCTGCAACGACCTAGGAAAGGGAAAACGATGCGTAGTCTGGATAGCCGACGGGAGTTCTTGGGCGTTTCGATGGCCAGCCTGGCGGCGCTCGCCTGGCCGGGGAGCCTGGTGGCTGCCGATTCGGATCGAGACGAGCGGCCAGAGTCGAAGAAGAGCGACAAGTCGTCGGGCGCCACCGATTCGATCTTTCTCACCTGGCAGCGGGACCCGACCTCGACGATGACCATCCAGTGGGTCGGCGAGAACAAGGGTCCGACCAAGATCGAGTACTCGGTGCTCGACGACCAGGAGAAGGAGGACTGGAAGTCGGCGGAAACCGTACTGAAGGAGTATCCGGACACCGACCTGAAGGTGCATCGCTGCGAACTGACGAAGCTGCGGCCGGGCACGGAGTATCAGTTCCGCGTCGGTGGCGAAAAGACGCCGCGACGATTTCGCACGATGCCCGCGACGGCGACGAACACGATCCAGTTTGTCTCCGGCGGCGATGCGGGGACCGGCAGCGCCGCGGTCGGCACGAACATTTTGGCGGCGAAGCAGGAGCCGTACTTCGCGTTCATCGGCGGCGACCTAGCCTACGACAACGGAAGTTCGCCGAAGACTTTTCTCAAGTACCTCCAGAACTACAGCCAGCACATGATCGACCCGAAGGGACGCATGATTCCAATGCTGGCCTGCATCGGCAACCACGAGGTGCGGGGTGGTTACAAGGGAACGCGCGAGAAGGCGGGGAGCTACCTGAGCGTGTTCGACGGGTTCTATCCCGAGACGACGTACGGCGTGCTCGATATCGGCGACTACATGAGCCTGGTGCTGCTCGATACGGGGCACATCGCCTCGATCGGCGGCGAGCAAACTTCCTGGCTCGAAAAGACGCTTGCCGACCGGCAGGACCGGCAGCATTTGATCGTGGCCAATCACGTGCCCGCCTATCCGTCGCATCGGCCGTGGGCCAACGATACGAACGCGGGGACCGGAGCCGAGAACCGCAAGTATTGGTCGCCGCTGTTTGAGAAGTACAAGGTGGATGTGGTGCTCGAGCACCACGATCACACGTTCAAGCGCACCCATCCGATGATGGATGGCCACATCAACCAAAACGGCATCGTCTATCTCGGCGACGGCTCGTGGGGCAAGCTCCGGCCGCTCAAGAGCCCCGAGTTGCGGCCGTACCTCGCGGCGTATGGCTCGGCCTATCACTGCACGGTGCATCGGTTTGAAGGGAACCAGCGCTACCACGTCGCGCTGGAGGACAACGGCAAGGTGGCCGATGTTTGCATGACGACCAGCAAGCGGCCCTCGCGGCGAGGCTAAAGCCAGGAGTCGGGGATCAGGGGACAGGAGTCAGGCGTCGGGAGTCACGAGATTGGGCTTGAGGCGTGGGTTTTTGACTTTCACGGATGGTGTTGGCGATGGCTGAGAGTTACGCGGACATCGCCAAGATGATCGACCACGCGCTGCTCACTCCGGCGCTGCCTGTCGATGAGCTTGAGGCTGGCTGCCGGATGGCGCTGGCCTACGACGTGGCGAGTGTGTGCATCTTGCCGTACTACCTGCGGCGGGCGGCGGATTTGCTCGCGGGGAGCACGGTGCTGCCGAGCACGGTGATTGGCTTTCCGCAAGGCGGCCAGGTGACGGCCGTGAAACGTTTTGAGGCGGAAGTGGCGCTCGCGGACGGCGGGCGCGAGCTCGACATGGTCGTGAACGTGTCGCAGGCGCTCAGCGGCGATTGGCGGTATGTGGAGGCCGACATCGCGGCGGTCGTGCAGGTGACGCATGCGGCAGGGCAGCGGGTGAAGGTGATTTTCGAGAACTGCTACCTGCAGGACGAGCACAAGCGGCGGCTGTGCGAGATATGCGGCGGATTGGGCGTCGACTGGGTGAAGACGTCGACCGGTTTTGGCAGCAGCGGGGCGACGCTCGACGATGTGCGTTTGATGCGCGAGCATAGTCCGCCTGAAGTGCAGGTGAAAGCGGCCGGGGGAGTGCGCGATCTGGAGACGCTGCTCCAGTTTCGCGAGCTCGGCGCGACGCGGATCGGGACGAGTCGAACCGCGGAGATCTTGGATGGGTTGCGGGTGAAGCTGGGTTTGCCTGCGGTGAAGGTTGAGGGGGCAGGGCGGGGGAGTTCGGTGGGGTACTGAGTCGGCGGGCTTGCTTCAAGCTGCTCGCGTGATGTTGGTGGTAAGAATTGGACTGCGGGGCTGCCCGCACACGGAGTGATGCGGGCGACTTTGTGATGCGGGCGGGCGACTTTGGGTGGATTTGGGGTACGGGAATTGCGGCTGGCCTCCTCTCCGAGGAGCGCTAGTCATGATGAACGTCACTACAAGTCTCGTCGCGGCCGCGATTTTTGCTTTTCTTCCGTTGGATGGAAAAACGGAGCCGGGGGCGAACGCTCGACGTTCGGCGGCGGGCACTGATTCCAAGGCATTGATTCAGGATCGGGCCGGGTTTTTCTCGGACGAAGCCGAGGCCGAGGCGCTGCAAGCGATCGCGCGCTTGCGGCGGGACGAGGGGGTTGAGGTTCGGGTCGAGACGTTCGATTCGGTCCCTTCGGAGAAGGCTGCCAATGTGGGCGACATGCCTGCGCGGGAGCGGGCGGAGTTCTTTGCCAATTGGTTGAAGGAGCTGGCTCGCGAGCGGCAGGCCAAGGGCGTGCTGATCCTGATTTGCAAGGAGCCTTCGCACCTGCGCGTGGGGATCAGCAAGGAACTCTATCGACGTGGGTTCGGCGATCAGCAGCGGAGCGAAATCAACGAACGGTTGCTGCGAGGTTTTCGGCAGAAGGAGTATGACCGCGGCTTGAGTGACACGATTGCGTACATCCAAAGCACAGCCGATCGTGCGACGGAGCCCGGCGCGGCCGCGGCGCCTGCGGGGCGTGAGGGCCGACGACCGGCGCCGCGGGCTCAGGAGGGAATCGGTTCGGGCCTCGGTGGTTGGCTGTGCGTGGGGCTGGTTGGATTCATGATCGTGATGCTGGTGATGTCGGTGATTCGGATGTTTCGCCGGCCGCAGATGGCTCCGGGGGGCTACGGACAGTACGGGCATCCGGCCCACGGGCCGCAGGGATATGGCGGACAGTATAATCAGCCAGGCTACGGTGGCTATGGAGCGCCTGGTGGTGGTTTGGGCGGCGGCATGTTCGGCGGACTGATGTCGGGCCTCGGCGGGGCGCTGCTGGGGAATTGGCTCTACGGTCGCTACGCTGGCGGCGGATCTCAACCGGGGGCAGGATCGGGTCCGATGAGTCCTGGGGCCGGAGCGGGTCCGATGCATGACGACACGCGCTACCAGGACTTCACCAGCAGCGGCGGCGATTTTGGCGATAGCGCCGGTGGCGACTGGGGTGGCGGAGGCGATTACGGCGGCGGAGACTTTGGGGGTGGCGACGACGGAGGGGGAGATTTTTGAGCGATAGTCTGGAAGAGACCGCCTATCACGAATCGGGGCACGCTTACGTGGCGGCCTATTTCGGCGGGCGGGTGCGCTCGCTCTCGATTAACCCTGACCGGGACGATGGGCCGGAGCGGTTTGGCGATGTGACGATTGTCTGGCCGAAATATCGGATGACGCCCCGCGAGTTTCAGAACAAGCTCGTGCTGGTCGCGCTCGCGGGGCCGGTGGCCGAGATGATCTATCGCGGCGAACCTTTGCATCCCGGCTTTGTCGCTGAGTGGGCGGACGATTGGCGCACCGCCTGGGCAGCCGCCGAATCGATCCTGCCCGATGAGCGGCAGCGATTGGCGTTCCTCGAAGAGGCCGCCCGAAAACTGCATCAGATGCTCTCGCGCGACAGCGCCTGGGCGGCGATTGCGGCGCTGGCGGACAACCTGCTCGCTCACGAGATCCTGGAAGCCGAGCAGATCGACGAAATCCTCGCCGCCTGGCTGCGCTAGCCGGCTGAGAGAGATTGTCACCGCTTACTTGCGCGGGGCGACTTCCGAGCGGTCGAGCACCTTGCCGTCGAGCCCCTTGATCTCCACGATCAGCTTGTCGCTTCCCTTGCGGGCCGTGATGAGCAGGTAGTTGTCGGCGCTGTGGAGCACCTGCGACTTGGGATCGGGATATTTTGCCCCGCGGCCATTCAGCGACGTGTTATAGAACGGGAAGCCGTCGACCTCGGCCCGCTCGCCGAAATGGCCAAAGCCGGTGATGCACGCGGAACCCTTGCGGAACAACTCGTGCCACGCTCCTTTCACGTGGCCGCGCATGTTGGCGTTGCGTTCGTTGTAGAGCGTGAGCACGAACTTTGGGTTGGCGTCCGTCATCTGCTGCTCGTACCAGCGGAACTGCTCCGAATCGGTCCCCCACGGATGGCAGGTTTGCCAGGTGGTGCCGACGTCGGAGGTGTGGTTGAAGTCGAGCGCGATCAGCCGCAGGTCGAACCCTGGAACGTCGAGCGTCCACTTCCACTCGTCGCCGGGCAGGGCGAAGAACTTGCGGAAGGCGGTCGCCTCGATGTCGTAGACCGGCTCCGGCGGGGGACGGTCGCCGCGGGGACGAATCTCGCGGTCGTGGTTCCCCAGCACCGGCATGAAGAGGGTGGAACGGAACAGCTCCGGGTAACGACCGATGAGCGCCTCGTACGCGCCGGTGCAATCGGGCTTACCCTCGCCGCAAGTCTGCCAGATGCTGCTGATGTTGTCGCCGCCGGTCGTCAGCAGGTGAACATCGTCGGCGATCAGCGCCGACAGGTCCGCCTTCGCATGCCAGTTGGACACCACGGCGATGCGGTACTCGTCCGTGGGAAGGCTCTTGAACGTCGCGTCCGGCGTGGCGTGTTCCTTGGGACCGACCGAGTAGTGGTACGGGGTGTCAGGCTTCGAAGCGTCGATTTCGACGTGGTGCAGCGTCCGCGTCCCATCGACTCGAGCCTCCTGGCCATAGTTTTCATTGACGCCGAACCGGACGACCGATTCCATCGGCGTGGCGCTCGTCCAACTGACCACGACCTTGCTGGGGTCGTGCGACTGATGCGTCAGCCAGACCCGCTCCACTTGGGCCAGTACGGGACTCGAAACAAAAATCGCGATCGCGGCGACCGCTGCCAACACACGGAAGTTCATCGGGATTACCTGGTCAAACTTGGGAGAGGTTCAGGGGAGGGGAGGGTAAACGTTTGCAGGAGCCAACCGTCCGGTTTACTTCCGGGACTGCTTGGATTCGGCGATTGGACCGACGTAGCGCTCGCTGACGACGATGTTGTCGAACCAGACGGTTACTGGCTGCGATTTCTCCTCGACGCGGTTTCGATTTTGATTCGTTTCGGTCACGTAGTGAAGCAGCCAGAAGAAGTTGACCTTCAGTCGCTCGTCAGTCCGCCAGCTAAAGCCCTCGAACGGTTCGCCCCCGTCTTCGCGCAGCTGGAAGCCCATGCCGGTCCATTCGTCGCGGGGGCTCCCCTTGCGGACGTGCATCGTCAGCTTGCCGTCGAGCCAAAGGGCCAGTTCGCCGTCGCGCTGCCCCGGGGTGTTGGCCTTCAGCATGATCTCGACGCACTGCCACTGATTGCGGGGCACAACAGCAGGCGTAGGCGGCTGAATCGAGTTGCCCCAGTAGCGGTTGCCGACCGAAGGCTTCATCTCGTGCCAGTAGGGATAGAAGTTCCAAACGCCGGGTGGCTCCCGCCGGCCGCGTTCGCCGTGGGGTTCGATGCCGACGGTCATTCGCTCGTCGCCGCGAGGCTTTTCGCCCGCGCCCCCTTGTGGCCAGTTGGTCGCGGGACGGTAGCCGCCGAAATGGACGAAGTGGTGGATGTAGCCT
>JAEZAS010000461.1 GCA_023430365.1 Planctomycetota bacterium | reverse complement strand
CGTAGACTTCGACCTTCAGCGAATCGACGAGCCCGGGATTGGCCCGCCCGGTGCGAATGCCTGAGAGCTGGTTCTTCAGATTCGCAATCGCCTTCTCCATGCGATCTTCGACGTCGAGCAAAATATCATCGGCAGCCATGGCAACGTTTCCTCAAAACCGCTTGAAGACTAGGCAAACGTGTATGGTATCGCGCCGCGAGGCGGGAGATAAGAGGGGCCGGTTGAGAGGTAAGAGCAAAGAGGTAAGAGCAAAGAGGTAAGAGGCTTGCACATCATACCCGGACGCCATAACCGACTGCGTTCCAATTTCGAGCCCGCCCCACGCCCTCTTACCTCTTATCTCTTACCTCGGGTCGGCGACAGCCGCGACCCGCTCACACCATACCCGGCTTGCTCGTAATCCGCGTGCCGACTTTTTCCCCCTTCACCGCCCGCTGGATGTTGCCATCTTTACGGAAGTTGAACACCAGGATCGGCACGTTGTGCTCGGCGCAGTGAGCGATGGCGGTGGCGTCCATCACGCGGAGATTGCGCTCGCGGACCGTGTTGTAGTCGAGCTCGCTGTAGAGCACCGCGTGCGGGTTGCGTTCCGGATCGTCGCTATAGACGCCGTCGACGCGCGTCGCCTTGAGCAGGATCTCGGCGTCGAGTTCCATCGCCCGCTGGGCGGCAGCCGTGTCGGTCGTCACGAACGGGCTGCCGGTGCCGGCCGCGAGAATGACAATTCGTCCCTTTTCCAGGTGCCGCTTCGCCCGGCGGCGGATGTACGGCTCAGCCACTCCATGCATGTGAATCGCCGTCATCACGCGGGTTTCGCAGCCGATCGATTCTAGGGCGTCCTGCAAGGCAAGGGCGTTGATCACGGTCGCCAGCATCCCCATGTAGTGGGCAGTGGCTTCCTGCACGCTTGCATTCTTGCCTTTGAACTGCGCGCCGCGGAGGATGTTTCCGCCGCCAACGACCAGTGCGATCTGGCAGCCGAGGTCGCGGGCCTGCTTCACCTGCTGGGCGATCGCCAGCACCTCCTCGATGCCGATGCCCCGCTCGCCGGCGTGGCTGAAGCTTTCGCCCGATAGCTTGAGGACGACTCGTTTGAACTGTTTGGTGTCTTTGGCTTCGGCCGTCGCTGGCATGGCTGATTTGCTCGTGGTTTGTTCCGTGTCTGTCGCTGCCGACGATTCTATGCCCGCCTCCTAAATACCAAAAGCCCGCAGACCGGGCGGCCTGCGGGCTTCTGGGGATGTCACTCTGCTGATTTTGTAGGGAACGCCCTCTGTGGCGTTCCGCGCCCCGCTGTGGGGCTTATGTGCCTGGAACGCCCTCGCGCTGTTTGCGGAACGGCACGGAGGCCGTTCCCTACAGTGCGGCTGCGCCCTGCGAGGCTGCTTCGCTTACTCCTTGCCGAGTTCCCACAGCACGAAGCGCTTCAGCTTCATGTTGTTTTGTTTCGCGTAGTCGCCGACGGTGACCGACGGCTCCTTCACGAACGGCTGCTCGAGCAACGCCTTTTCGGCGTAGAAGTTGCGCAGACGGCCTTCGACCATCTTGTCGACGATGTTCGCCGGCTTGCCTTCCTTGATGGCCGCATTCTTGAGGATTTCCCGTTCCTGCTCGACGAGCTTCGGATCGATCTCCTCCTTCGTCAGCGCCACCGGCCGCATGGCGGCGATGTGCATGCTGACGTCCTTCGCGGCGACATCGTTGCCGCCTTCGACCTCGACGAGCACGCCCGACACCGTGCCGCTGTTGTGGCTGTAGCCACCGCAGGGGCCGTCGAAACGAGCCATCCGGCCGACATTGAACACCTCGCGGATGCGGTTGAACATGTCGTCCTTCACATCCTTCAGCGTCATGCCCGGCTTGCTGGGCGACGGCTGGGCGAGCAGTTCGTCGGCCGTGCTAGCGCCAGGACCGGTGGCAAGCTGCTGAGCTAGGTCGTTGGCAAACTGGATGAACTCTTCGCCGCCCGCGACCGGAGCGCTTTCGCACTTCACTTCAACGACAGCGCCCGACTTCTTATCGACGCCGACATACAGGCCAAAGCGGCCGAAGGCGGTTTCGCGATCGCTGCGCGACGACTGGGTGGCGATGCCCTTCTCGCGAATGTAGGCGATGGCCTTGTCCTGGTCCCCCTCGCTGGCGGTGAGGGCTTCTTTACACAGCATCATCGAGACGCCGGTCTTTTTCCGCAGCTCGTTCACTGCGGCGGCTGTAATGGCGGCCATAGTATCTGTCTCCTGAAAACAGGTTGTATTTGCGTGGTGAATGTGTTGTCGCTGGCCGATCGTGCCACAACCAGCGAGAAGACGTTCTTCTGGTCTCCTCTCCCTCCGGGAGAGGGCTAGGGTGAGGGAGCGCTGCCCCGCAAGAACGCATTGCTATGTGTATAGAGTCAACTTCGCGGCGATCCGCCCTCACTCCGCCCCTCTCCCAAGAGGGAGAGGGAGAATGACTCGACGGTTCGCGCACCAAAGGCCGAAGGCTCGTCCTTAGACGTTGCCTTCCTTCGCCTCGCCCGCCGAAGCGGCAGTGGCGGCGACTGGTTCCGGCTTGCCTTCCTTGCCCTTGGCGGCGGCAGCGGCTTGCGAACCGACGAGGATGGCTTCGGCCAGGTGACGCGTGATCAGTTCGATCGAGCGGATACCGTCGTCGTTGCCCGGAATCGGCAGGTCGACCACGTCCGGATCGCAATCGGTATCGATCAGGGCCACGGTGGTGATGCCGAGCGAACGGGCTTCCTTGATCGCGTTCTTTTCCTTGTTCGGATCGATGACCACCAGGCACTCCGGCATGCGGTTCAGCGTGCGGAGACCGTTCAGGTTGCGATACATCTTGCGGTACTCGCGTGCGAGCGCCGACTGCATCTTCTTCGAGTAAGCGGCGATTTCTTCGCCGTTGCGGATCCGCTCGACCTCTTCCAGGCGGGTCAGTCGGCTGCGGATCGTGCGGAAATTCGTCAGAGCGCCACCCAACCAACGTTCAGCGACGAACGGCATGTGGGCGCGGAGAGATTCGCGTTCGACCGAGGCGCCAGCCTGACGCTTGGTGCCGACGAACAGGATCAAGCTGCCCTGAGCGGCGACCTGGGCGAGATACTTCTTGGCCCGGAGCAGACCACGGACCGTCTCGCGAATGTCGATGATGTGAATGCCGTTCTTACGGGCATAGATATAGGGCGCCATCTTCGGGTTCCAGCGGCTTGCGCGGTGGCCGAAATGGACGCCAGCTTCAATCAATTCCTTAACGAGAGTATCGCTCACAACAAACTCCTCTTTGCCGGATCACGAGCCACGACCGTCGAGCGGTGCTCAAGGGCCCAGGATGCAACCTTCGCCGTGCCAGCAGCGTGATAGAAACACCCCCACGCCGGACAGCCCGGACGGGGGATAACGAATCGCTCAACTTACCACGATTCGCGAAATCGGTCAATTACGAGTCCATCGGCCAGAAAGCAGCCAGGAATTGACTCGATGTGGCCCGCCATCCGCCTTAGTGCTTGAAAACAAATGCTTGGCCTGTCGGCACTTCGACGATCGGCTCCGGCTTGTCGGCAAGGAAGTCGATAGCCGCCGAGCGGGCTCCTGGGCAGTCCACAAAGCCGTGGTCGTCCAAGACGATCACCCCGCCCGGAACCATACGCGGATAGAAGAATTCCAGGCTGTCCCGGGTCGGTTGATGCAGGTCGACGTCGATATGCACCAGCCGAAATTGCCGCCCCTCCGCCGGACCAAAACAACTTGGAATCCACCCCTGAACCAGGGTGCAGAACTCGAATCGGGCGAGCAGGTCCTGCGTGGCAGAAAACGGAGTCCGCAACTGCCCCCGCTGCCACCCTTGGCGACCGTCGGCCATCCGGTCCGCTGCATCCGGCGACGAAACGCCATCCCAGGAGTCGAAACCGAGGTGAACGTCACCCGGAGCGTAACTGCCAGCGAGCGACTGACAGATGACCCCCGATCCCACACCGCGAAACACACCGCATTCCGCTGTGGATCCGGGCAACCGCCGGACGGCCTTTGCCAGCTCCGCGAGCTGAAAGCGGCGGTCCAAAATCCGCTTGAAGGAGTGCCCGTCGATGGCGTCTCGCTCCAGAAACGGACGGTAAGGCTCAGCCCAAGTGGTTTCCTGCCACCACCTTGCTTTCGGTGGATAGGAAAAGCTCTCGCCTCGCGCAAGACGCCTGATCCGCTTCCAATGCGCCCAGGAGCGGCTGAGACGGGCGAGCAACATCGAAAAACTCCGGCTGGTTTGAGGCCTCTAAACCTCGACGTAGGAGGGGAGTTATAGGCCACATCCCGCGTCCCACGGAACAGAGAAACCCGGCCGCCACGCCGATCCGCCGTAAGACCGCCCCAGGGAACAGTGGAAACACAGATTTATCCCCTTCCGGGAATAGTCCGCCGCCAACGGGACGAAAACATCCATGTCCGCGGCCGTAGGCGCTCGAATCTTCCGCCAGCCGGAAGATTTGATGCTTGCCTTGGCTGGAAAAGCGGGTAGCCTAAGAGCTTAGGCAATGCCACCTTAAACGGACTTGCCGCCTCGAATGATCTCGCTCGGGCGTTCCCGAGTGTGTAGCCCTTTTTGGATCCGCAGTGCACTGAACTGTCGGGGTTCTGTATTCATGTCGACAACGCCTGCCGCCAAGCCCGCCGCTCCTGCCGCCCAAACCGCTTCCGCCCAGCCAGCCGAAGCGGCCCCAGCTCCAGGCCCAAGCCGCACGGGGTTCGTGCTGTTTAACGCCGTCCCCAGCTGGCTCGTCAGCTCCGTGGTGCACTTTGTCGGGTTGCTCATCCTGGCCTTGGTGACCATTCCGCCGCCGCCGGAAACCAAGACACTGCAAGTGGTGGCGCCTCCTTCGGAACAGATCGAGGAAATCGAAGACATCCAGGAAGAAAAAATCGACATCAACGTCGACGAGACCGTCGTTTCGGACGCGTCGAGCGATGTCGTATCTCAATTGGTCACGGAAGTGGCAACGGTTACGGAAGCCACCTCGGTTAATGTCGACGTCGATGCGGCGGCCATTTCGGTCGAGCTGAGCGACTTCGGCGAAGAAACCGCTCCGAAAAACGATTTGATGGCTAGCGTCGGCGCCCTCACCGGCACCGGCGTGGCTGGCCGTGGCGAAGCCGTCCGCGGACAGATGGTCAAGCGATTTGGCGGCAGCGACGCGAGCGAAGCCGCCGTGGCCCGAGCCCTGGAGTGGTTTGCCAAACATCAGCTGCCCGATGGCAGTTGGAACTATGACCATCGCGGCGGTCAGTGCGCGGGGCAGTGCGGCAACGCTGGCAACCTCGTCGATTGTCGCACCGGAGCTACGGCCCAGGCCCTGCTGCCGTTCCTCGGCGCTGGTCAGACCCACAAGCAAGGCAAGTACAAGAAGAACGTCGAAGCTGGCCTATATTTCCTCACCAGTCAGATGAAGGTGAAGAACGGCACGGGCGACCTGGCTCAGGGTGGCGGTAGCCTCTACTCGCACGGCCTCGCCTCGATCGTGCTGTGCGAAGCCTACGCCATGACCAACGACAAAGGTCTGATGGCGCCGGCTCAGCTCTCGCTCAACCACATCGTCTACGCCCAGGATCCCGTCGGTGGCGGCTGGCGTTATCAGCCGCGGCAGCCGGGCGATACCTCGGTTGTGGGCTGGCAACTCATGGCCCTGAAGAGCGGTCACATGGCCTACCTCCAGGTTCCGCCTGGCACGATTCAAGGAGCCATCAAGTTCCTCGACCACGTGCAAACCGACAGCGGCGCGAAGTACGGCTACACGGATCCAGGTGGCGGCCAGGCGACGTCGGCCATCGGACTGCTCTGCCGGATGTACCTCGGCTGGAAGAAGGACAACCCGGCTCTGGGCCGCGGTGTTGAGTTCCTCAGCAAAACCGGTCCTTCCGAAGGCAACATGTACTACAACTACTACGCCACGCAGGTCATGCGACACTACGGCGGCGACGGTGGCGAAGGCTCCGAGCACTGGGACAAGTGGAACAAGAAGATGCGCGACATGCTCGTCGACTCCCAGGAGAAGAAGGGGCATCTCAGCGGCAGCTGGTTCATGGGCCGCGGCGACCACGGCGCCGAACGGGGCGGCCGTCTGTACTGCACCTCGATGGCCACGATGATCCTCGAGGTCTACTACCGCCACATGCCGATCTACGGCAAGGCCGCAGCCGACGAAGAATTCCCGCTGTAGCGGTTTCTTCCGAATCGCCTTCGCAGCCGGAGCGTAACACGCTCCGGAGAACAGCGAGCCGCGCTCAATCGGCGAGTGGAATATCCACTCGCTCTTCTCCGGGAGGTAGTTACCTCCCGGCTACGGGTGCCCTCGCAAGTGAACCTGCGGCTATCCGCGGTGTCCATGCGTCATTATGGACGCTGTATGGACATTCTTCGAAAGGCAACTGACCGACAACAACTTCTTCAGCGGTGGCCTGATCCTGATGATCGGGGGCGCTCTGCTGGCGGCGTGTCGGCAATTGCCCCTGCAAGCCTGGAACTGGTTCCGCTCGCAGTTGATGATCGAGGTCGACGTGCTCGACCGCGACCCAGCCTTCGATTGGATCGACCAATGGCTGGCCGCGCACCGGTACTCGCAAAACCGAGCCCGCTGGCTGAGCGTGCGCACTAGGGCTGTCGATCCACGGCAACGCGAGGCCGACCCGATGGGAGATCATCGGCCGCAGATTCTGTTCACGCCCGCGCCTGGGCATCACTGGCTGTTCTATCGCGGCCGGCTGGTGCTGCTCAATCGCGTGCGCCCCCGGACCAACCAGGCGCAAGCCCAGCCGGTGAACGTGCAAGAGTCGTTCAACCTGACGGTGTTCACGCGCAATCGCGACATCGTCCGCCAATTGCTGAGCGACGCTCGCGACGTGGCCCTGCCACCCAGCGACGCCCGGCTGACGATCTATCGCAACGGCACGTACGCCTGTTGGTGCGAGCAGTTGCAGCGAGTGCCGCGACCGCCGGAGTCGGTGGTGCTGCGGGAGGGAGTGATGGAGTCGCTGCTGAGCGATTGCCGTAATTTCCTGCGGCAGCGCAACTGGTACGTCGAGCGAGGCATTCCCTATCGGCGGGGAACGCTGCTGTATGGTCCGCCCGGAACCGGCAAGAGCTCGGCCGTCGTGGCCATTGCATCGGCCCTGCGGATGGACATTGCCGTGCTCAATCTGGGCTCGTCGGGTTTGGACGACGCGGCGCTATCTGAGCTGCTTGCTGAACTTCCGTCGAGTGCGATGCTGCTGGTCGAGGATGTCGACTGCGTGTTCGTCGAGCGAAACGGAGCGGAGGAGAAAACCAACCGCGTGACGTTCAGCGGACTGCTGAACGCTCTCGACGGGGTTGCGGCGGGCGAAGGGCGCATGCTCTTTGCCACGACCAACCACCGCGAGCGATTGGACCCGGCGCTGCCCCGGCCCGGCCGGATCGATCGGCAGATCGAAATCGGCTATGCCGATCGCGAGCAGTTGCAGCGGATCTTCCGCCGGTTCTTCTCAGATGCAGCGCAGGAGCAGGCTGAGGAGTTTGCAGCGTCGTTGCCCGATCGGCAACTGGCAATGTCGTCGGTGCAGACCTTCTTGATCCAGCACTCCGACGATGCGGACGCGGCCTGCCGGATGGCAGCGGCGTGGGCGAAAGAGCACCTGCGCGAGCGGGCCAGCACGGCGTCAGCGGGCTTACTGGTGGGAGCGGTCTCGGCGGCGCTGCCAGCGACGCCGTATTGCGCTGGGTTGTAGATTCGCAGCGGCATTCAATAGCCGGAGCGTAACACGCTCCGGAGAAGAAAGAGTTCGGCTCATTCTGCGAGGGGACGTCCACTCGCTCTTCTCCGGGACGTAGTTACGTCCCGGCTGTGGGGTTGCTCTCTTATTACCGCTTAGAACGGCGGCTTTTCGTCGGACGGGGCCAGGACGAGCGTCTTGAGCGAGTCGAGCGTACGCAGCACGGCTTCGCTTTCGACGCTCGACCAACCGGCCGCCTTGTGATGCAGAATGGCCAGCTTGAACGCGTCGAAGGCCTCGGCCAAATCGTCCGGCAGGGCAGGCAGATTGGCAAACGGCTGAACCAGTTCAACCTTCTCGGCCGGAGCATCCGACTCGGCCGAGCCAGCCTCGCCATACGATTCGCGAGCCGGGCGGATCTGCTCGCCGGGGCCAGCATCGTCGTCGCCGAAGTCGGGCCCTTCGGGGCGGGGGCCGCTTTGCACTTCCTCGTAGCTTCCCGTGATCGAATCGGGAATCGGTGAGCTGGTGCGAGCCGGCTCAAAATCCTCGTCCGTTTCCGCTGCGATGGCGTCCTCGGCGACCGGGCGATCCGCCTCGACTCGGCCGAGCGTTTCCCAGCGCTGGCTCCGCATCCCCGCGACCGACCAGCCGTTCTGCACCGCTCCTTCGAGCCACATTTCGGCGTCGTCCCATTCGACAGCGGCCTGGAAGTGGCTCCAGAAGAGTTGCGGGTACTGCTCAAAGGCGTTGCCGAATCGTTGATAGACGCGGCGCAGCCGCCCCACGTGCTGACCGGTCACTCCGCCCACGAGCCGAGCCCACGCTTCGTCCGAATACTCGGTGACGGCGGCTCCTTCGGCGACGAGCGCGTCGCGCCACTGCACGACGATCCGCCCCTTCTCCCAGTTGGTGGTGCTGACCAGCTTGTTCCACCGTCCGACAAACGGCTGGGAAGCGCTGACCACAGCTTCGCTCAGCAGCACCTCATCGGGCGTCTCATTTTCCGCAGTCGGTTCATTCGCTACGAGCGTTTCCAATTCATTCGGCAAAGCGTCCACAGAGCAAACTTCCTTGAGAGTGTCGAGTCGCGGAGGGGAGCTGACGGGGCAGGGCAGAGGCCCTCTCGAATACGAGACGCAGCTCCGGCGAGTTCAAACCACGAGGCGAGCGCCGGCCCACGCAGGAACCTTCGCTGATGCCGCTCGGGCGAGGCTTAAACTAGCAGCGCCCCGCGCGTGGAAAAGCTGCGACGTGAAGAAATGAAGAAGTGTCCGTCAGCAGCGTAGATGCGCCCGCGCGCCGGAAAAGTTGAACGTGGGGAAAACGTGTCGATGGGCTCTAAAATCGCCCCCATAGCCGGAGCGCGGGCACGCTCCGGAGAAGAGCAGCTTGAGCTGTTCCTTTAGACCGACGCCGAACCAAGTTTCTCCGGGACGTGTTACGTCCCGGCTGCAGGATCGCGCGAGTCTACGCAGTCGGCACAGGGGCCCGTTCTTCGGCCATGAAACCGCAGTCCTTGTGCGTTCCGTCGCAGAACGGCCGGCGTTTCGACTGGCCGCAGCGGCACAAGGCGATCGCGGGCTTATTGGCGGGAACTTCGAACTTGTTGCCAGCCGCGTCGACAATGGTGATCGGTCCTTCGACGAGGAACGGTCCGTGATCGCGAACTTTGATGGTGACGTCGGCCATCGATCTTGCCTCCGTGGCGAATTCGTTGAAACTGCTACGTGGGTGTAACGCGGTACAGTCTAGCGATTGAGGCCGACATCGCCCAGTTGGCCTCTCGCCTCACCGCGAACCCGTCGCTACGACCGCCACAGCCCATCCCCATGCACCACGAAGTTGAACAGAAGTTTCCGCTCACCGATTCAACGCGCGTTGTCGCGCAATTCAATGCGCTGGGGGCCGTTTGGCGCGAGCCGATCGAGCAAGTCGATTCCTACTTCGCGCATCCTGCGCGCGACTTTGCCACGACCGACGAAGCGCTCCGCATCCGCCGCGTCGGCGAGCAGAACTTTGTGACCTACAAAGGCCCCAAGCTCGATGCGCTGACCAAGACGCGGCGCGAGATCGAAATCGCATTCGCTGCCGGACGCGAAGGCTTCGAGCAGTTGAGCGAGATGCTCCTCGCGCTCGGATTCCGGCGAGTGGCCGACGTGCGCAAACTCCGCCGGCCTGGCGAGGTTCGCTGGAACGGGCAGTCGATCGAACTGGCGCTCGACCAGGTCGAAGGGGTCGGCAGTTTTCTGGAACTGGAAATCTCCGCGGAGCCAGCCGCGCTCGACGCCGCTCGCCAGACTCTGCTGGCCCTCGCCGAGGAGTTGGGCCTGCCCCAGCCGGAGCGACGGAGCTACCTAGAAATGCTGCTCCAAGGGGGTAGGTGAAGCCCACCCCGACATCGACAAAACTCCGCCATTTTTTTCGGTTCGTCGCGAAACCCGACCCGCGGGGCGGGGTTTCTAGGGGTGTACGGGTCGCCGACAGCTCGGCCCATCCGACGAAAGCTTATCTGGAGAAGTGGCTTATGAAATGGTTTGTTGCGGCTGCGGTGGTGGCGATCTCGGCTTTGGTGGCAATGCCTGGCCTGGCCCAGGATGGCGATAAGGGTGGCAAAGGACAGCGTGGCCCCGGTGGCCCCCGCGGCGAAGAGTTCCGCAAGCGGATGCTCGAACGGTTCGACAAGAACAAGGACGGCGAGCTGAGCGAAGAGGAGCGGGCCGAGGCTCGCAAGGAATTTGAGAAGCAGCGGGCCGAGCGAGGCGGCGAAGGCCGGCGTCGTGGTCCCGGTGGTCCTGGCGGCGGCCCGGGCCGTGAGCAGTTCATCAAGCAGTACGACAAGGACGGCGACGGCAAACTGAACGAAGAAGAGATGAAGGCCGCTCGCGCCGCGATGGAAGAGCGCCGCGCCGAAGCAATGAAGAAGTTCGATAAGGACGGCGACGGCAAGCTCAGCGAAGAAGAGCGCAACGCGATGCGTGAGTCGTTCCGCGCCAATCGTCCGCAAGGCAAGAAGAAGGCCGAATAGCCCTTCTGACCGAGCACAAAAAAGCTGAAGCCCGGCGAGGCACAAATGGGGGTGCAGCGTCGGGCTTTGGCGTTTCTTGCTCACCGCAAATCCAGCGAGCCCCCAGCTACCGAACCGGCTCCCGGCATTCCCGGGCCGCACAAGCGGCACACCTGAGCCGCAAGTTGTGGCCAACTCTCCTGGCGGCCAGTCACCCCGCTTCGCCTTGCCCGCTATAATTGACCGTGGGCTGCCGCCGGCAGCCGATTTTGCCTGCCAGGCAGGCCATGAGCGGGAGTCAGAAGCGTGACGCGTGAGTTTTCCGATGTGCAGGCCGCTGTGGACGCGATCGCCCGCGGCGAGGTGATCATCGTCGTCGATGCGGAAGACCGCGAAAACGAGGGGGACTTCATCTGCGCCGCCGAAAAGGCGACCGCCGAGACGGTCAATTTCATCCTCAGCGGCCGCGGCCAGTTCTGCGTCCCCTTGCTGCCCGATGTGGCCGAGCGACTGGACCTGTCGCCGGTCGTCGACCTGAACACCGCCCCGCTCGGCACCGGCTTCCTCACTCCGGTCGATCATCGCTCCTCGCGCACCGGCATCACCGCCGACGAGCGAGCTCGCACCGTCCGGGCCATGGCTGACGGAACCACGAAGGCGACCGAATTCGTTCGCCCGGGCCACGTTCATCCGCTGCTCGCCAAAGAGGGAGGCGTCCTCCGCCGCGCCGGTCACACCGAGGCCGCCGTCGACCTCTGCCGCATGGCGGGGCTGGCCCCGATCGGCGTGCTCTGCGAGATCCTCGACGACAAAGGGGATCGC
Organism: Planctomycetota bacterium; assembly: GCA_023430365.1. Taxonomy (GTDB): domain Bacteria; phylum Planctomycetota; class Planctomycetia; order Pirellulales; family Pirellulaceae; genus JAEZAS01. The sequence goes on along the minus strand of JAEZAS010000461.1, from coordinate 382 downwards.
GCCAGCCGCGACTACATGTCCGAGATCGCCCGCAAGCACAACCTGAAGATCATCTCGATCGAGCAACTGATCGCGCATCGCCGGGTCAGCGAAAAGCTCGTCTCGCGGATCACGCAGGCCAAGCTGCCGACCGGCGAGTACGGCGACTTCACGATCATCGCCTACGACGTGAAGTATGAATCTCAAAACCCGATCGCCCTCGTGCGCGGCGAACCGGAAAAACTCGAAGCGCCGCTCGTCCGCTTGCACTCTTCCTGCTTCACGGGCGACCTCCTCGATTCGCTCCGCTGCGACTGCGGCAGCCAACTGCACATGGCGATGCAGATGATCGCCAACGAAGGGGCCGGGGTGCTCGTCTATCTGCCGCAGGAAGGGCGCGGCA
>JAEZAS010000432.1 GCA_023430365.1 Planctomycetota bacterium | reverse complement strand
GCGAAAAGCGGGCGAACCCGTTGTCATCTATCGCGCCGCCAATACGCAGCAAGGGAACCTGCTGCGCAACTTGCTCGAAGAGCAGGGCATTGCCGCTTGGGTGCAGAACGATTTGATTCAGGCGGCGGCCGGCGAACTGCCGCTCGGCTGGCGAGGGGACTGCCAGGTGGTCGTGCGCGACCTCGATGCCGAGGAGGCCCGCCGCCTGGCTCTCGACTTCGAGCGCCAGCTGCGACACGACATCGTCGACAGTTCTGCCGACGAATCGTCGGACAAGTCGGCTTCCGAACCATGGAAAGATTGGCCAGCGTGTCCCGACTGTGGCGAGCGGAGGCATGCCCGTTGCCCGATTTGCGGACTGGCTGGCGACCAATTTCCTCTAGCCGATCTCGAAGTGACCCCACAGGGACAACAAGTGCTGCTACTGTGCGAGGAGTGCGACGAGCCGTTTCGGCCCGAGTTTTATCGCCTCTGCCATCGCTGCGGACACGATTTCGGCGAAGGAATTCGCCTGGCCTCCGATGGGCGCGTGCTCAGCGAATACTTGCCTGAACTCGATTCTCGCAAAGCCTGGCTACTGACTGCTGGCCTGGCCGTTATCGGAGGCTTGCTGGCCGCCTACTTCTACTTTGTTCTTCGTGGTTAGACGAAGCTTCATTGTTAGCCACCTATCGGTCGCTGCCCAATGCTCCCCGCCAGCGGCCCTCGAGTTCGCGCCGACGTGCCGGCGTCCACCAGCGAGCCAGCTTGCGGCGCTTCTGCATAAGTTGAGTTTGCTGCTGAGCAATAGCTGCAACCAGATACGTGCGATCCGCTTCCGAAGAATCTTCGAGCAATCCCCCCAAACGCTCGATGTTCGCGAGGTGATCCACAGCGTCGCCGAGTCGATCCTGCAGATCAACGAGTTGGTCATAGAGGCTGCCGCCGAGTTGCGGAAAAGCCACCACGGAAAGCTCAGCCGCATAACGCAATCGCTTGCCCGCGATTCGCATCGCATGCATGCGGTCGTCGAGTTGCAGGTCGCTCGCATCGAAGGCGACCAGCGCGGCCAAGAGGAGCTCGATTCGTTCGCGCGCCCAGAAGCGGAAGTCAGGCTCGCGCGATTTACGCCCCTTCTTGGGCCAGCGGATGCCGGCGAGCACCGTCTTGCGTAGCTGCTTGAGCTTGCCTTGATCGATCCACTTGCGCTTTGCCCGGTCGAGGGCGTGCTGCACATCAAGGCGCTTTTTGCGCAGCCGCCGCGAGATTCGCACGGTTGCTGCCGTGGTCGGTTCATCGGCCAGAGCGCGGAGCAGCAAATCGCAATCGCGCGCCTGGCCACCCAAGCGGCGCAACTTTCGGATTGTTCGCTTGAGCTTGCCAGCCGACCGTTTGGGCGTCAGCTTCTCAAACATTTGCAGGGCGGCGTCGGTTCGCCGACACCAGACCCGGAGCTGGTGAACCGGCTCAGGCGTGCGACTCGTGGTTCCTTCAGCCTGCTTCAGAAAGTGGCTGACCGCTCGCAAGCGATGCCTTAGGGCGCGCCGGGCGACTTTCGTGACAGGATCGTCCCCCGACGCCTGAGTCCACCATTTGTCGAATTCAGCCATGGGGACAGTGATCGGGGCGGCGTGGAGTAAAGCTAATGGCGCTGCAGCCTGACCCTACCGACTCTAGTTCCCTGGTTCACGACCCGCAACACGAGCATCGTCACGGTTTCGACCGACTCTTCCCGATCCGGCAAAGCCACTACGGAAGTTCTCGTGGTTGCCAGAGTCGGACGAGTTTGCCGCGAACTCCTTCCACCAGTCCGCTCCATGAGTCCATTTCGAAATGCAGGCAAGCCAAGGCTCCGCTCGAGAGCGGCGTGTACTCACCGGTGAGCTCTTCCAGCAGCGCCTCGAGGCCTGGATTGTGACCAACGACCAACAGCCTCGAGACATTATCCACACTCGTTTGAATTACCTCTCGAATGTGGGCTGGCGAGGCTTCGTATAACTCGCTCGTGACGCGGACTTCGCCGCGATAGCCGCTGTGCAACGCGGCGCATTCGGCCGTCCGCCACGCGCGCTTGGCCGAGGATGAAACGATGAAATCGGGGATCAGCCCTTCATCCTTGAGCAACACTCCCATCCGCGGAGCATCGCGTTTACCCCGTTTGTTGAGCGGACGATCGTGATCGTCGAGATCGGGGTTTTTCCAACTCGACTTCGCATGCCGTAGCAGCAGCAACGTCTTCATGTGGGCTACTCAAAGCTGAGAGGGACTGGTTGCGAGCAGACTATTCCTCCGCATCGGCGCCGGGAGCTCGATGGGGCTCGAAAATCGTCGAACGCGCTTGATTTGCGTTCTTCACCAGGCGGACAGCCTCTTCATAGAGTCGCTCCTGAGCACGGCGACGCTTCTTGCGGGTTTTCGGCCGTTCGTACTTGCCGCTTGGCAGCAACAGCCTCGCCTTGGCGTTGTCGTCGAAATAGGTTTCCAGGATGGCGATCAACCGGTCTCGGCTGGGCGGATCTTCGATCGGCACAAAGAGCTCGATCCGCCGGTCGAGATTGCGCGGCATCCAATCGGCGCTGGAGATGAACACGGAATCGTCGCCGCCATGATGGAATCGCAGGATGCGGGCGTGTTCGAGGTAACGGTCGACGATACTTACCACCGTGATGTTTTCGCTCAGTCCCGGCACGCCCGGGCGGAGGCAGCAGATGCCACGAATGTTCAAACGCACCGTGACGCCGGCCTGCGAAGCGGCATAGAGCGCGTTGATCATTTCCGGATCGACGAGCGAATTCAGCTTGGCCTCAATCAGGGCGTTCTGTCCCTGTTGCTTTCGCTGGGTCTCGCCGTCGATCAATTCGAGCAGTCGCGTGCGAAGTCCCGTCGGCGCCGCTTCGATACGTCGGTAGCGCTGCGGTTGTGAATAGCCGGTGATTGCGTTGAAAAAGGCGACCGCGTCAGCGCCGAGCTCTTCGTTGGACGTGAGGAAGCTCGCGTCGCTATAAACGCGGGACGTGATCTCGTTGTAGTTGCCGGTTCCGAAATGAACGTAGCGCGCAATGCCGTGCGGCTCGCGGCGGACGATAATGCAGACCTTGGCGTGGGTCTTCAGCCCCTTCACGCCGTAGATCACCTGCACGCCAGCCTCTTCCAGATTGCGGGCCCATTCGATGTTGCGGGCCTCGTCGAAGCGAGCCTTCAACTCGACGATCACCGTCACGTACTTCCCTCGCTGCGCTGCGCGGGCCAAGGCGGCGACGATGGGACTCTTGCGGCTGGTGCGATACAGGATTTGCTTGATTGCCAGCACATCGGGATCGGCAGCCGCTTCGTCGATCAGTCGCAAAACCGGTTCGAAGGACTGGTACGGGTGATAGAGCAGGATATCGCGGCGCGATAGGACCTCGAACATGCTCTCACCCGGCTCGATGTCCGGCGCGTCCTGAGGTGGCCAGGGGTCGTTTTTCAGAGAGTCGAACCCCGAAAGATCGGTCAACTGCATGAAGGCCGACAAGTCGACCGGCCCATTGATCGCAAAAACATCCCGATCTTCGACGTGCACCGATTTTTTCAGGAACGCGAGCAGTTCGGCGCCGATTTCCGAATCGACCTCCAGACGTACGCATTGACCGTGCTTGCGCGCGGTTAGGACGCCCTCCATGCCAGTGAGCAGGTCGGGCGCCAGGTCGTCGCGAAGGGCGAAGTCTGCGTTGCGCGTAATCCGAAACGCGGTGTGTCCGACGACTTCCTCACCAGGGAAAAAGCGGTTGATCAAGCGGCGGATGACGTCTTCGAGCAGCACAAACGCGTAGCCGCGGTCGGAGCCGAGCGTGAGGAACCGGGGCAACGCCCGGCCGAGCGGAATAATGGCGAACCGCGGTTCAACCGACTTCGGCTCAGGAGCAAGCTGCACGCAGATGTTCAGCGTCTGATTCGCGACGAGCGGAAACTCCTCCGCGGAGACAACCGCCATCGGCGTCAGGACGGAGAAAATCTCGTTATCGAAGATTTGCTCCACGGCTCGAAGCTGCCGCTCGCTCAACTCGGCGCCGCGCACCCGCTTGATGCCAGCCTCGGCGAGTTTTGGCTCCAGATCTTCGCGGAAGCAGGTGTACTGATCCTGAAACATCTGACGCGAACGCTGCAGCACCGCGTTGAGTTGCTCGGAAGGCGTCATGCCCGACGGGTCTGGAGTTCGCAGCCGCCGGTCGATGAGCAACCGCAGGCCGCCGACGCGGACCATGAAAAACTCATCGAGGTTCGAGGCCGTAATGGCCAGGAACTTCAATCGCTCGAGCAGCGGGCTCGATTCGTCGCGCGCCTCGTCGAGCACACGCTGGTTGAATTCGAGCCAGCTCAGTTCGCGATTTAGAAACTTCGATTCGTTTTCGGCCATGGAGTGCGACTTCTAACTACGGGCCATGCGCAGCAGCACCGGCATGCCAAAGGTTTCTTCGAAGAGTGCCCCGTTCTGCTTCAGAGCCAACTGCTCGAGCGACAGATCCTCGACGCGCGGGATGGAAATCACCAGACGCCCGCCTTCGCGACTGCAGGTCAACTCGTGGATGCGCTGGCTGCGCGACTCGTCCAAGGCAATGGCGACCCGCAGCAAGGCGGCCATCTTGGCCACCGCCACGCGGCCGTCGCGATCGAGCGTGTTGTAGCCTTCGTGCGTCGGCTGGGGCGAAGCCCGCCGATGGTAGCGGGCCACGAGGGCGGCCAGCAGCACGTCGCGCTTGCCCAGGCCAAACAACTCGCTGTTCCGAATGAGATACATCGAGTGCTTGTGATAGCTCCGGTTGCTTACGTACAGGCCGATTTCGTGCAGCAATGCGGCGACGTACAAGATCACTTCGTACCGCTGCGAAAGCTGGTGCTCGTCCGCAAGTTGCACGAACAAGGTCGAGCACAGATTGGCGATGTGAGCGGCATGAGCCTCGTCGAAGGCAAACTTATGCCCGAGGTCCATCGCCGAGCGGATGATTTGCTTGCTGAATTCGCGCGACCAGGCCGCTCCGCCGGCCATCTCCTTCAGCAGGCCATCCCGCAAGTTCACGTTGGAGACGAGGACCTCTTTGACCTCCAACTCTTTCGCCAGCAGCACGTAGGCCAGCAGGGCGGGGCCGAGCGTTTCAGCCTCGGGAAAGCTCAAGCGATATCGACGCGCGATCCGCTCTTCCGACTGAACGAGAATTTTGTTCGTCAGCTCCTCGAGGTCCTTCACCTTCAGCCGAATCAGGTCCTGGCCATCCCACTCTGGATTGATTTGTCGGGCTGCAATGCGGACATCGCCCCCCAGGGCGATGACTTCCAGCGAGCCGCCTTTCACGTGGTCCGCCACTTCCTCGACCGTGCGATGGATGTGGGTCTCCATGATGTTGCGCACTTTGAGGGTCGGAGCCCGGAACGCTTCGAGCGTTTCTCGCAGTCGCAGCGAACCCAAGCGATAAGCGCGGGAATAGACGACGTCTCCCTCTTTCACCAGCAGCAATTCGGTACTGCCGCCGCCGATGTCGATGACCACGCAGCGCGATTTCGACAGTACGGGATCGGCCCCAAGAAAAGGCTGGATGCCGAGGAATGTGATGCGATTCACTTCGGCTTCGTCGATCGGCTCGACATGCAGGCCGGTAGCGATATACACGCGGTCGACGAAAGCGAGCATGTTGCTGGCCTCGCGCACCGCGCTCGTCGCCACAACGCGAATTTGATCGGTGCTCTCAATCTGATATTCGCGGAGGATGCGACGATAGCTCTTGAGCACCCGCACGCAGTCTTCGATGGTCGACTTGGCGATGGCGCCCCGGGTGAACGTATCCTTGCCCAGATTGACCGCTTGAGTCAGGTGCTCCAAGACCCGCACGTCGCCGGTGCTGGCGATCTCGGCAATCGCCATGCGCACGGACGATGTGCCGATGTCGATCACGGCGACCGGTTTAACCGTCCGTGCCGTTTCGCCAGCTGGTTTTTCCGTGGCGTGCGTGTTCATCGGAAGCGACGTCCTGTGTTCCGCCGACGAGACTAGTTCGAGGAGGCCGCCATGACCGTGCGACTGATCCAGGCCCCCGCTCCACGAGCGACGGCGTCATCACCAAGTTTGGCCGCCACCACCTTGAACGATTTGGCGAAGGCCTGTGCAGTCCGCTTTCGAGCCGATTCTTCGATCGTTTTCACCATCAGGTCCGGCATGGCTTCGATGAGTCCGCCGCCTAGCACCACGATATCGGGAGCCAGCAGATTGACGACGTTGCCCACCGCGTCGCCAATGAACATGGCCGCCCGTTGGATGATCTTTTCGATCGCCGTGTCCCCCGCCTTAATGGCCTCGGCCAGCACACCGCTGCGAATGGCCGACAGATCGGTGCCAGCCGCCGCCAGGAGATGTGGCGCTTCGCCCCGGAACGCGGCGGTGGCTGCCTGTGCCGCGATGGCGAGGCGACTCGCTTCGGTCTCCAGGCATCCGTTCCGACCGCAGCCGCAGGGCAAGCCGTGCTGCGTCACCTGAATGTGCCCGATCTCAAAGCAGGAGAGCGTTCGCCCGCGGATGATCTGACCTTCGTAGACGCAGCCTCCTCCGATGCCCGTGCCCGGAAATACCCCGATCACGCAGCGGGCTCCTTTGCCGGCGCCGAAGCGATATTCCCCGTACACTCCCGCATCGACATCGTTCAGCATGACGACCGGACAACTGAACTCCTTTTCCAGGATGTCTCGCACGTGCACGTGCCGCCAGCCGAGGTTGGCGGAGTCGAGAATCACGCCGCGGTCGAGATCAATGTTGCCCGGAGCGCCGATACCGATTCCCGCGACGCTCCCCGCGGGCATCTTCGCCTCTTCCAGGGCGTCGCGGATCGTATTGATGATCCGCTCCATGCCGGCCTTCGAGCCTTCGTTGCCCTTCGTCTTCCGCCGCTTTCGACCCAAGACTTTGAAGTCTCCATCGAAGGCGGCGGCCATCATCTTTGTGCCACCCAGGTCGAAGCCGACCCAGCAGCGGTCCTTAGGTAGTTCATCCATGCGGGGCATTGCTCAAGGAGTCGTTGCTGAACGAAGGGGGAAGTGGATAGGCGCAGATCGACGGCATTGTAACCAGCCGATTCGCCCTGCGCAATGAGGCAGGGGCCGGAGTTTGAGCAGGTCAGGAATTGACAGAGCTTCAGGCGGAACGGTCGTCTTGGGGCTCTTCTGCCGTAATGCTGCTCGGTTCCTCGTCCGGCAGCACGGTCATACCGACTTCCTCAATCCTCTCGCCCACCAACGATCGGACCCGAAGGCCGATTTGCCCGAATCGGACCGTAGCGCCGACCTGTAGAGGTTCGTCCCCTAACCGTTCGCGCAGAACCTGGTCGAGGGTCTGGTCAGGAGGAGCATTCATCGAAATATCGTAAAACTCTTCCAGAATCCTCACCGTCGTATTGCCGCGGAGGGCAAATTCGAACTGAAAAGGCAGGTCGACCGGCTCGGTGTTGCCCCGGGCAAACACCCGATTCACCAGGGGGCGAGCGCCCGGACGCAGCACGACCACCACATGATCGCCAGGCTGAATGCGTGTGTTGCCTTGCGGTGGGATGATTTGTTGGTCGCGCGCGATCAGGGCAATGACCACACCGTCGGGCAGGGCCAGGTCACGCACAATCCGGCCGGCCGCACGCGAATCGGGACCAACCGTGTAGTCGACAATGTCCCCTTCCACGTGCCGGAGAGAGCTAAGTTCCAGAGTCACCGGAGGCGTGGACTTTGGAGGAGCGTCGACTCGAAGCCACTGGGCCACCATCGGGAGGCTCCAGCCTTGAATGACGGCGGAAAGCACGACCACAAAAAAGACGACATCGAAGATCAAGCCAGCCTGCGACACGCCCATCAGCAGTGGAAATGTTGCGAGCGTAATCGGAACGGCGCCTTTCAGGCCCACCCACGAAAGAAACAGCTTCTCCCTCAGATTGAAACGGGCGGCGATCAAACAAATGAATACGGAGACCGGCCGGGCAACCAGGATTAGCACCGCTCCGATCGCCAACCCTTGCCAGGCAACATCGAGCAGACGGCTGGGAAAGCTGAGCAAACCAAGCACGATGAACATGATGATCTGCGAGAGCCAGGCGAGAGCGTCGTGGAAGACCAGGATGCCCCGCTGAAAGATCAGGCGGTTGTTCCCGATCACGATGCCCGCCAGGTAGACGGCCAGGAAGCCGCTTCCCCCGAGCCAGGCGGCCACGCCGAACGTGAGAAAGCAAAAGCCGGTGATGAGCACCGGATACAGGCCAGCAGCGTCGAGATTGATTCGATTCACCGCCTTGACGGCGATCACCCCAAACAGCAAGCCCACGATCGACCCGATCGCCATCTGGGAAACAAACAGCCACAAAAGCGACGGTCCAAACCCGATCTGGTTGGTTAAAAGCTGTATGCAACCAATGGTGAGGAAGATTGCCATGGGATCGTTCGATCCACTCTCGATTTCGAGCGTCGATCCCAACCTGGCAGGCAGATAAACTCCTCCCGAGCGGAGGACGGCAAACACGGCGGCCGCGTCCGTAGAACCAACGATGCTGCCGATCAGCATGCCTTCCAGAAGCGGAATTTTGAGGATCCAACTCGCCGTCACTCCGGTGATGACAGCCGTCATTACCACGCCGACGGTGGCCAGAACCAGCGAGGGTTTCCAGCAGAGGCGGACCGCGCTAATCGGTGTGCTCAATCCGCCGTCAAACAGAATGAGTGCCAGGGCGACCGAGCCGATCCCGTGCGCAAGCGAGTAATTTTCAAAGACGATCCCGCCGATTCCCTCGGAACCGGCGAGCATTCCGAGCAGCAGAAAAAGCACCAGCACCGGAACGCCCAGCCGGGCGGATAGCTTGCTGGACGCGATGCCCAGCAGCAGCATCACGCCGCTCAGCAGAATCAGTAGGTCGACTAGAAACATGCCGGTTTTCCCTTCGTCGAACCGCCTCTCCCAGTCATTCGAGCGGAACGGTCGTGGCTTTCAGAAAATTGCGCGCCACACGCAGGGGCGGCGTATGGTTTTCTAGGCTGTCGAATCGCTCTTGGGGGATGGGATAGCGACCGCAGGGGGCGCAGCGGCCGTCGGAGCAAGCGAGTCTTGCAATCCTTCGTCGGACGGGCCATCCAGCAGCGGTTGGCCAAGAAGATCTGCATAGACCCACTGGCGCTCGCGGTCGATTTGTTCCGGTGTGGCGCCCAAACGACGTAGGATAGCCACGCTGAAAGCCAGGGCGACCTCCCCTTCGGCCGAGAAAACCTCGTTGGCGCCGGCATGCAGAAGGTGAAGTCGATCGGCCAGGTAGTTGGCCCGGGCGAGAACCCGTATGTCCGGATTCAACTCCCGAGCAATTCGGATCACTTCGGCACTGTGCGTCATGCCGGCCGAACTGAGAATCAAGGCCCCCGCCGTACCCACGCCGGCGCTGGCCAGCGTGTCGCGATGGGCCGCATCGCCATAGATCGCCGTAATGCCGATCTCGCCCAGCTTGCGGACCGTGTCGACGTTCAGTTCGATGATCGTCGGCTCCACCTCATTCTCCCGGAGCAGCCGCGTGACCGACCTGCCAATGGGGCCATACCCTACGACGATGGCTTTGTGCGGATTCACGTCTTCCGCATCCGATTTGTGGCTGTGAACCTCGAGTTGCTTCCGCACTCGCTGATTGAGCCACCGCCAGTAGCCGAAGTGGTTGATCAGCCAGGCGTCGACCCGATCGACATAGCGATACAGGATCGGGTTGAGTGTGATCGAGATGATCGCCGCGGCGATGATGGTATTGCTGACGCGACTGCCCGTTTCATCGACGAGCAATCCGATCTGAGCGCCAACCGTCGCCAGAATGAAGGAAAATTCACCGATCTGTGCGAGCGCCACCGCGACGGCGAGGGCGCTCTTGGTCGGGTAGCGCAGCAGTAGCACCAGCACCATAGCGACGAGCGGCTTGCCGATCAGGATGACTCCGAGCGTGGCGGCAACGAGCACCGGGTGTTCGACCAGGTGCATTGGGTTTAGCAGCATGCCGACCGATACGAAGAAGAGCACCGCAAAGGCGTCACGCATCGGCAAGGCTTCCGAGGCGGCGCGCAGGCTAAACTCGCTTCGGCCGACGATCATTCCGGCCAAGAAGGCGCCCAGGGCCATCGACACCCCGAATACATAAGCAGAACCCACCGCGATTCCCAGCGCAACGGCCAGCACCGTAAGCGTGAACAATTCGCGCGAGCGAGTTTTCGCCGCTTGTTCGAACAGCCAGGCGACCGCCGGACTGCCCACCGAGAACGTCAGAACAACGAGTCCCACCACTTTGATCCCGGCCAGGCCGAGCGAGATCGCCAGGTGGCCACCGCTGTCCGGCCCAAACATGGCGGGCAGAACAACCAGGGCCACGACCGTAAACAGATCCTCAACCACCAGCCAGCCTACGGCGATGTGGCCGGAGAGCGTGTGCAGGTCACGGTTGTCAGAGAGCACTCGGACAAGGACGACGGTGCTAGCCACCGACAGCGCCATGCCGAAGAGAATGCCGACGTTCCAGTGCCAACCGAAAAAGTGCGCAACGACGGCGCCCAGCGCCGTTGCGACCAGACTTTGGGCGATGGCGCCCGGTATCGCCACCCCCCGAACGGCCAGCAATTCGTCCAGGTGGAAGTGCAGGCCCACGCCGAACATCAGCAGGATGACACCGAGCTCGGCGAGCTGTACGGCAATGTTGTGGTCGGCCGTCAGGCCGGGCGTGTACGGCCCCAGGATGATCCCGCCCACGAGATAGCCGACAATGGGCGAAAGTCCAATCCGCTGCGAGACATAGCCACAGATCAAGGCAGCCACGAGGCCGCCCGTGAGGGTCATTAGCAGTTCGTCATGCTGAATGCCGCTCTCGGCGGCATTGCCGGTTTTGGCGACTGTTTCCACAGCCAGAAGGGCCAGGTTTTGATAGAGAAAGTCCATGGTTGACATAGTAAACCATGAGCCGCATCTTGCCCACCCGTGTTAAAGTGCTTAAGAGGGCCTCAAGAACGAGACGAGGCCGGCTTGTGAAGGCCGGCCTCGTGGGATTCGTCTTTTTTTGTCGCGGACTCGCTCCAGTTAACCCCCGAACTCGGGCCGGCGACGGGCGAGTTGGCCCTGCAGGCGGGCGACGATGCTGCTGTGCATCTGGCTGACGCGGCTTTCGCTCAGATCGAGCGTGGCGCCGATTTCCTTCATCGTCAGCTCTTCGTAGTAGTAGAGGATGATGATCAGGCGCTCATTGCGATTGAGCCCCTTGGTCACCAGCCGCATCAGGTCGTTTTTCTGGATGCGGCGAGTCGGGTCTTCGCCCTTCTTGTCCTCGAGAATGTCGATCTCGCGGACGTCTTTGTAGCTGTCGGTCTCGTACCACTTCTTGTTCAGGCTGATCAGATTGACCGCGCTGGCCTCGGTCATCATCTTCTCGCACTCTTGCACGCTCAGTTGCATGTGCTCGGCGAGTTCCTGGACCGTGGGATGACGGCCGAGCCGGGCTTCGAGCGTCTTGGTGGCTTCGTTCAGCTTGCTCGCCTTGGAACGCACCAGACGGGGCACCCAGTCCATGGTGCGGAGTTCGTCGAGCATCGCGCCGCGGATACGCGGAACGCAATAGGTCTCGAACTTGACGCCGCGCGTCATATCGAACGCGTCGATGGCGTCCATCAGGCCGAAGATGCCAGCCGAGATCAGGTCGTCTAGTTCGACGCCTTCGGGCAACCGGGCCCAGATCCGTTCGCCGTTGTACTTGACCAGCGGCAGGTACTTCTCGACCAGCAGATTGCGGTACTCTTTATTCGTCGGGTCCGCTTTATAACGCTTCCAGACTTCTTCGATCTCAAGTGCAATTGCTGGAGCAACTGTCGTGGCCATTCCATCCTCCGTGATAGTTGCCTGGCCCTAGCTTCTTCGCTTGGGCGCCGGATTCCACCGGCCGGTGCGCATCATGCGCGGCTATATTTTTTGCTCCGAGGAGCCTGCCCCATCCGCGTTGCCTTGATCGCCAGTGGGTAGACCGGCGGCAAGACTCTCAATCCTTAGGAAGCCGCCGCGGACTTTGCGTTCGCAGCTTCCCACTCGGCCATCGCAGCTTCAAATTTGTATCGCACGGACATGTGGACGAGGTAGTCGGCCGTGTGTCCTGCGATCCATCCCAGTGCCGCGAAACCAAACAACCCACACGTTGCTGCAATCAGCGTGGACTCAAGGCCGTGACCGCCGGAAACGCCCCGGGCCAGCATTAAGGTGCTGGCCAACGGTCCCATGATTCCAGCGTACTGTCGCCCCATTTTGTCCCTCGCCGCGGCGGAAAACTTTTCGTAGCCGTCACAGCTTAACGTGGCATGGCGTGTTTAGCGCCCTCTAGGTATCGGCTGTTGCAGGGAGCAAGTTGAGTGGTTTGTTGTGTTTTTTCTCTCCGCTTGGAACTGGATGGTTTATGTGTCGCTGGCGACGCTGTTTCGTCAAAGCTGAATCGGGGATTCAGCCGGGGTTGTATTCGATTTGCCAAATAGAAGCGATGCGAATCTGGTCGCTTACGCCGCCTGGCTCGTGCGGTTTTCGTTTTCGGCGCTCGCAAGGTGGGCGGCGATGGCCTCCAATCCTTGCGCCAGCGGCGATTCGGGCTCACTGAGGACAACGGGCTGACCCTGCGGCTGCCGAACGGACCCGTGGTGCGTGGCCAATCCGCCCGCCAGGGCTACCGACAAGTTCAGAAAACGACGGCAGGATTGGTCGATGCGCCGGTGCACATCGAAGGTCTCCCTTTCGCCCTCCGTCCGATTTACGACGAGTTCCAGGCGTGGGCCGGCTTCGGGGGGCTCGTTGCCCCAGAGCATTTTGATCGTGGCGTAGGAGTCCATCACCGCTGCCGCATCCGTCGACGTGACGAGCAGCACGCAGTTGGCGGCGCGCCAGAAGCTGGCGGCGAGGTCCGAAGCGCCTTCTCCGGCGTCGACGACGACGGTATCGGCAAAGCGGCCGAGGCCGCGAACCTGCCGGAGCAGGCGCTGAACCGACCGCGGCGAGCAGGCGGCCTTGGCCTCGGGAGTGCGGTTGCCGGCGACGAGCTGAAAGCCCGCGGCAGCGAGTTGCATGACTTCGTGAATGTCGTTGCGTCCGGCGAGCACGTCTCCCAGCGTGGGAGACTCCTGGCAGCCGCACAAGGAAGCCGCGGTTGCGTGCGCCATATCGGCGTCGAGCAAAACCGTGCGCAGGCCGTGCGAGGCCAGCGAAGCAGCCAGGTTGACAGCCACCGTCGTCGTGCCGACGCGGGCCTTGCCGCCGGAAACGACGATCAGGTTGGGAGGCGGCTCATCGCCGACGCCTGCCTGACGGCCAGCTCGCAGCGCGAGTCGACGAAGTTCTGATGTGGGATCGAGCATTCCGACGCCTATCTGCAATCTGATTCGTTACCGGGTAGCACGGAGAAACTCGGTTGCCTGGCTACTGTGAGCCGCCAGTTCTTTAAGCCTCTGCCGCAAGCGGGTACGGTAGTCTTCGAGTTCTGCCGGCTGGATGACCGGACGAGTCGATGAGCGTTGTGACCCACCGGCCGAAGTCTGTGGGAATCGGCTGGGAACATCCGCGTCGACCGCGGCCACAACTTCCACTTGCTTCATTCCGAACCAACCCCAGACGCCGAAGGCGGCTTTGCGCGTGTAGAGCACTGCCGCTTCTGGACCGAGGTCATCGCGCACCAGTTGCAGGGCTTCCTGCAGGGACCAGGCTCGATACGTTCGCAAATCCATCGCTTCGTGTTCCAGCAAATTCGTATCCGTACCCAACCATCTCGCCCTGCTCTGCTCAAACAGCGGTCCGCTGCCGTAGCAAAACCTCGGCTTACTTCTTTTCCAGGTCCGAGACGATGCCGAGGATTTCGACCTTCGTGTCTCGGGTGATCTCGTTGAAACTCAGCACGTGCAGCCGAGGCAAGTTGCCGGCGGTCATCAGTTTCAGGCCAGGGCGAATCTGCGGACTGACTAGCAGGACGGGCTTTTTGCCCGAGCGCGTCAGCTTCGGCAGTTCAGCCGAGATCCGATCGCAGATCTTCTCGACCAGCGCCGGCGGCGTGCGAACGAACAAGCCACGTTCGGTGTGCTCAATGCCAGCCGCAATCCGATCTTCGAGAGCTGGATCGAGCGTCAGCACGTTCAGCTTGCTCTCGGCATCGCGATAGCGCGAGCAGATCGTGCGGGCGAGCCGATGGCGGACGTATTCGGTCAGCAGCACGGGGTCCTTGGACTTGCCGGCCCAATCGCCGAGCGTCTCCAGGATGGTGCTGAGCTGTCGGATCGGCACTTCCTCGCGAAGCAGCATTTGCAGCACTTGCTGCACATCGGCCAGCTTCATCTGCGTGGGGATCAGCTCGTCGACGACGGCTGGGCTGTTTTTCTTCAACTCGTCGAGCAGGTGCTTGGTCGCGTCGCGCGTGAGCAGTTCGTCGGCGTGGCGGCGAACGACTTCTTGCAAGTGAGTCGCGAGCACCGCGGTCGGCTCGACCGGGGTATAGCCCATCATCTGAGCCCGCTCTTGCAGCCCTGAATCGATCCAAACCGCCGGTTGGCCGAAGGCTGGGTCCTTGGCCTCGATGCCTTGGATCTTGCCGGTGGTCATGCCCGAGTCGATCGCCAGCAGCTTGCCGGGGAGCACTTCGCCGGACGCGACCGGGTTGTTTGTGATCTTGATGCGATACTGCGATTCGCCGAGGCGGATGTTGTCGCGAATGCGGACCTTCGGCAGGATGATGCCGATGTCGGCAGCCACCGACTGTCGCACTGCCGTGATCCGCGGCAGCAGATCGCCGCCGTACTTCGGGCTGGCCAGCCGAACCAGCGTGGCGCCGATCTCGATCTCCATGGGATCAATCGACAGAAAATCTTCGATCCGCTCTTCCGCCGGTTTTTCTTCGGGCGGGGCCTTGGCTTCTTCGGCGGCCTTGGCGACGGCGGCGGTTCGTTTCTTCGAGATTGTCAATGCAAGTCCTGCACAGCCGGCGCCAATCGCCAGCAGCGGAATCTTGGGCAGGTTTGTGAGAACCAGGATGCTCACGAAGCCCGCAGTGACCGCCAGCGCCCGCGGGTCGCTGAAGAGCTGCGACAGGAACTGCACCGGCAGGTCGGCCTTCTGGGTGCTGCGGGTGACCAGCAAACCGGAGGCGAGCGAGATCAGGAACGCCGGCACCTGGCTCACCAGACCGTCGCCGATCGAGAGCAGCGTGAACACCTTGGCCGCCTCGGAAAGGTCCATCCCTTCCTGGGCCACACCAATGACGAAGCCGCCCAGGATATTGATCAGGGTGATGATGATGCCAGCGATGGCGTCGCCGCGGACGAATTTACTGGCACCGTCCATGGCCCCGTAGAAGTCGGCCTGCTGGGTGACCTCTTCGCGGCGGGCTTGGGCTTGTTTTTCGTCGATGATGCCGGCGTTCAGGTCGGCGTCGATCGCCATCTGCCGGCCGGGCATGCCGTCCAAGGCGAACCGGGCGGCCACTTCGCTGATGCGAGTGGCGCCCTTGGTGATCACGACAAATTGGATCACCACAATGATGACGAAAATGATAATGCCGACGACCACCTGGTCGCCTGCCACAAACTCGCCGAAGCTTTTGATCACTCCGCCAGCCGCTTCCATGCCGTCTTTGCCGGCGTGGGTGAGAATGAGTCGCGTCGTGGCAACGTTCAGCACCAGGCGGGCAAGCGTTGTCGCGAGCAGCAGCGACGGGAAAATGTTGAACTCAAGCGGCGTTCGGACAAAGATCGTCGTCAGCAACACGATCACCGATACGGTGATGTTGGCCGCCAGCAGGATGTCCAGCAGGAACGATGGCAGCGGCACCAGGATCACCAGAATGCTGGTGATCGCTGCCACAGGCAGCACCAGATCTTGCCAACGCGTGAGACGTGACATGCAGTTTTGCCGGCCGTTTTATGGCCGAAATCATCGAAAAAGCTTCACACCGAAGGGGTGGAGAAGAGGGCGGGAGAGTACCGAAAGGGGCGCCGCCTGTCGAGAGCGTTTGTTGCGATAGCAGGGGAGCGAATCACCCCACCGAGCGGCGGAAAACCGTGGCGAGAGAAGGGCGGGTGATGGAACAACCGCCGTGTGGCCAGCGCATTAGTGCTCGGGCAAAGACGTCGCAGCAGTGACGTCTCGGCGAGGTCCTGAGGCGACTTGCTTCATGCGGCCGGGACTCGCGCTTAGGCCGCCTTGCGGAGAATGAGCGTCGTGTTGCTCCCGCCAAAGCCGAACGAGTTCGAGAGCGCGACGTTCACCTTGCGCGGCTGGGCGACGTTCGGAACGTGGCACAGGTCGCAATCGGGATCGATGTTGTGCAGGTTGATAGTGGGCGGGACGGCCTGACGCTGGATCGCCGTCAGGCAGGCCATGGCCTCGATCGCGGCAGCGGCGCTCAGCAGGTGGCCGGTCATGCTCTTGGTGGAGCTGACAGGAACTGATTTCGTGTGCTCGGTGAATACCGAGTGGATTGCCCGGGCCTCGGCCTTGTCGCCGACGGGAGTGCTCGTCGCGTGGGCGTTGATGTAGTCGACTTCTTCCGGCTGAATCGAGGCGCTGGCGAGAGCGGCCCGCATGGCGCCGGCCGCGGGCGCGGGGTCGCTGCTGGGGATGATCATGTGGAACGCGGCGCTCGTGGCGCCGAAGCCGGCCACCTCGGCGAGTGGTTTTGCGCTCCGGCGAGTCGCCGATTCCGCTGATTCGAGGGCAAAGATGGCTCCACCCTCACC
>JAEZAS010000337.1 GCA_023430365.1 Planctomycetota bacterium | reverse complement strand
AATGCACGACCACCGATCTCGGGTACTGCAAAGCATGAGCCCGGTTTAGACGGCTGGCTTATCGATCCGCCTCATTCGCGGCGAACCGTCGAAATGCAAGCAAATGCCAGAAAGGACGAGAGAAAATTGGCAGACGACTTGCCGCACCGGCGGCTAGAAATCGCCGCTAGCCACTAGGCGCAAGACGAGGTTGCTCCGAGCGTGGCCGCTTCCATGATCTTGTGCTCGGTCGCCTCCGCCCGGCTGAACTCGGCCGTCAGCCGCCCTTCGCTGAGCACAAGGATGCGATCGGAGACCGTTAGCAGCTCCGGCAGCTCGCTCGACGTGATGATGATGCCGATCCCTTCGCGGCAAAGCTGGTCGATCAGCCGATAGAGTTCCGCTTTGGCCCCCACGTCGACGCCGCGCGTCGGGTCGTCGAGCAACAGCACGGTCGGTTTGGTGAGCAGCCAGCGGCCGATGATGCACTTTTGCTGGTTGCCGCCGCTCAGGCTGGTGATCGCGGCCGAAAGGCCCGCCGATTTCACGTTGAGCTTGGTGGCCATCTCGCTGGCCGATTTCCATTCACGCGAGCGGTTGATCAGCCCCGCCGAACGGACGTCCTTGAGCGTGCAAACCGTGATGTTCTCGCCGACGTTCATCGCCGCGAACAGACCGAGCCGCTTCCGATCCTCGGTCACTAGGGCGATGCCCGCCTGGCAGGCGTCGCGCGGATGATGAAAGCACACCGCCTGGCCGCGCAGTTCGATCCGCCCCTGCGGCTGTTCGCTGGCGGCGCCGAACAGGCACTCGAGCAGCTCCGTTCGCCCTGCGCCCATCAGTCCGGCGATGCCCAGCACTTCTCCGCGCCTCAGCTCGAAGTTGACGTCCTTCAGCCGCCAGCCGCGGGCATGGCCGCGCCACGGGAGGGACAGATCGCTCACACGGAGCAGCACTTCGCCCGGCGTGCGGTGGCCACCCAGCTCGATCGCTTCCAACTCGCGACCGACCATCAGCTGCGTGATTTCCTTGGCTGATGTGTCCGCCGTGTGGAGCGTTTTCACCATCCGGCCGTCACGCAGCACGGTGATGCGTTCGGACAGGTGGAACACCTCGTCCATCTTGTGCGAGATATAGAGGATCGTCACGCCGCGATTCCGCAGTCGCTCGATCACCCGGTACAAGCGGCTGACTTCCGCTTCGGTCAGGGCGCTTGTCGGTTCGTCCATGATCAGGATCTCGCTTTGCAGCGAGAGAGCCTTGGCGATCTCGATGAGCTGCTGATCACCCACGCGCAGGCTGCCCGCCGGCTGACGCGGGTCGATGTCGCATTCCAAATCGTGCAGCAGCTCGCGCGCGGCTGCCTCCATCCGCCGGTCGTCCCGCAGGCCAAAACGTCCCCGCATTTCGCGCCCGAGAAAGATATTGGCCGCCGCCGAGAGCTGCTCGACCAGGTTGAGCTCCTGGTGAATGATGCTCACGCCGGCCGCCTCGGCGTCGCGGGTGCCGCGGAAATTGACGACCTGGCCACGAATAAGCAGTTGGCCGGCATAGTCGGGAATCACGCCCGACAGGATCTTCATCAGCGTGCTTTTGCCCGCGCCGTTTTCGCCGCAGATGGCGTGCAACTCACCCGCGCGGACAGCCAGCGAGATGCCTTCGAGCGCCACCACACCCGGAAACCGCTTCGTCACATCGCGGATCTCGATGATCGGCACATCGGTGGGCGCAGCGGCGGTCGACATGGGCGCTTCTCACTCCACGGTGCGGCGGGACCGGATGGTTTCCGTGATCTTCCAGGCGAGCAGAGCAAACAGCAGCGCCCCGCCGGTCCAGAGGCCAGCCGATTCTCCCAGCGACACTAGCACCACCAAACCACCGGCCAGGGCCAACCCCGGAACGGCCAGCCAGCCGAGCTTGCCCGGAAAGAGTTGCCGTCCGGTTTGCTGAATCTGCCGCAATTGGCTGAACGTAACCGCCAGCACCACGACCATGCCGACGATCATGCCTTCGTACATGTCCGACTGGCCGCGAACGATGCGAGCAACAGCGTCGACCACGGCCCGCAGGAACACGACGCCCAGCACGGTGCCGACCACCGTCCCGACGCCTCCCTGCAGACTGCAACCGCCCACCACCGCGGCCGCGATGGCGTTGAGCTCATAACCGGCGGCCAGCGTCGAAGGCTTGGCGCCCGACTCGGCGATGTAGAACACGCCCGCGAGGCTCGCGCACGTGGCGCTAAAGCAGTAGACGAACCACTTCACGTTTTCGGTGCGGATACCGCTCAAACGGGCCGCCTGCTCGTTGCCACCCATCGCATAGATGTGACGGCCGAGGACCGTCCAATTGAGCAGCACCCAAGTGCCAGCCGCGATCAGCAGCATCACCAGCACGGGGATCCAGATCCAATCCCCCGAGTTGATGAAGCGAAAGAAGGGATCGCTAAACGGCAGTTCCTCGGAAGAGCTGCCTTTGAATCGCCCCGTCATGAACCAGCAGAGCGCTCGGGCGAAGCTGCGCAGGCCGACGAGCGAGCCCAGCGTCACGATAAACGGCGGCAGACGCAATACGGTGATGAGCCACGTATGGAGCGTCCCGATCACCAGCCCGGAGGCGACCGATATGGAGATCGCTATCGCCAGAATACTCGCGGGCAGTCCCTCGTCGGTATCGAACCGCTCGCCTCCCATGGCCAAGAGCAGGGTGGCGCAGATGGTGCCACTCAGCGCGGCGACCGAGGCAACCGACAGATCGATGCCGCCCGAGATGATGACCACGGCGGCTCCGAGGGCCAGGATGCCCAGCGGAGCGATGCGGCGAGCGTTGTCTTGCAGCGCCGTCTTCGGAAAATTCACGTAGGCGTGGCTGCGGTCGAGTGCGGCGGTTCCCGCAATGACCAACAGGATCGAAAACACGAGCGCCCATTCATTGGGCTTCAAAAAGCCGAAGATCGCGCCTCGGCTTGATGAGCGAGACAGCGCCGGCGCGGTTTCGCTGCTCATGAGCTCTTGAGGTTGTACTTTTTCAGCCAGGCTTCGAAATCGGGAAGCGACATGAACTCGACGACCTTCTCGTCAAACTGATCCGCCTTCACGGGCGAATCTTCGCTGGGGACCACCACGCGGACGCCCGTCGTGTAGATGTCCCCGTTTTCATCGTCCTTGCTTGGGAACATTTCGTTGACGACCGTTTCGTCGCTTTCGACCATCGCTTTGAGCAGGCGGACCGACTGCTTGCCCATCTCGAACGGGTTCTGCACGACCATCACATCGATGCCGCCGTCTCCCATGGCCTTGATGGCGTCGCTGGCCGCGTCGAACGTGCCGACGACGACCTTATCTCGCACTTCTCGTTCC
>JAEZAS010000259.1 GCA_023430365.1 Planctomycetota bacterium | reverse complement strand
CGCCATCGTCGAGCACCGTGCTCGAATTCAGCTGGGCCGACAGCGTCGCCACGCGTTGGGCGAAGGGCTGCGACGACGACCAGGCCGACTTGATCGACTCGAGCGAGAGGTAGGACGTCGGCCCATTTCCGCCGATCAAGAGGTCGTCCCCATCCTCGCCCCGCAACGTGTCCAGGCCGGAACCGCCTATTAGCACATCGCGGCCGAGACCTCCGAACAGGGTGTCGACGTCCGCTTCGCCCAGCAGCACATCGTCGCCGCCATTGCCGTTGAGCGTGTCGTTCCCCGCCCCGCCATACAGATAGTCGTCGCCACCACCTCCGGTGATCGTGTCGTTCCCCGCATCGCCATACGCATAGACGGGCGTGGTGATCGAGTTGTCGACCACGATCGCATCGCTGCCGCCTTCGCCGAAAATTACGATCCGCGACAGCCCGCTCAACGAGATCGGTACCGTGCCATACCCCGACATCGTGACAAGCGCCAGGCCCGTGAAGGGAATCGGCGAGATGACGATGGAGTCGGTCGCCCCGGTCCCTTGCACCACGAGCATCGACTGGCCGGGGTTCAGCGGATCGGCAGTCGTTACAATGCTGCCTGCCGTCGGCTGGTTCAGTTGCACGGCGTAGTCTTCCACTTCGCCATCGACCGCCAGGCCCGTTGGCCCCAGCCCACCCGCCGAACTGACACGGAAGCGGGCGTAGCTGAGCCCGGACGAAATGCCTGCCGGCACGTCAATCACCAGCGTATTGTTTCCGGCGACGACCGGCACGCTGTCGGCGATGCGCTCGGAAGCGTCGAACACGCCGTTGCGGTTGTAGTCGATCCAGGCGTCCAACTTGCCCGCCTGCGACGCATTCACAACGATCGTGGCGCCCACACGGGCCACAAACTGACTCGGCAGCGTCACGCCGTTTTCGTCATCCGTGCCGAGCAAGTCGTCGCCGTTTGCCGCCGCGTTGGGCTGCCCGTTCGCCTCAAAATCAACCGAGGCTCCCAGCTGCAGCCCCACGCTGCTCCGCAGGTGGCGAGCGCCGGTGGCGCCCAACGTGCCATACGACGACGGCGCGTCGCCGAAGTCGTACTGCTCAAGCACCAGAACCGACACAGCCTGCGTCCCGTTCTCCACGCCCCCCGTCACCGAGTCGACCGAAACGATGATTGTCTCGGCATCGTCGTACGCTGCGTCCAGGATGGTGCTGACTGTAATGCTGCCGCTGGTCGAGAGCGGGCTGAGCGTGAGGGAGTTAGCCGACGCGGTGTAGTCCAAGCCAAGCGTCGCCGTGCCACCGAAACCAAAGTTCACGACGACCGGATTCTCAGACGGATTCGACAGACTGACCGCCACCGTCGCAAAGCCGCCGGCTTCGTTCACGCTCGCCGGTTGGACCGAGAGCGACACCTGCGGCGGGCCGTCGTCGTTCAGGATCGTGCCGAGAATCGGCGTCGTCACAGCCACCACGTTGCGGGACTGGGCTTCGACCGCACCTAGCTGCGCCTGGAAATCTTCGTCGTCTTCGTACACGTTGTCGGGCTTCAGCGTGACGGTAAACGGCTGCGTCTCGCCGGCATTGCCGGCGAAGGTCAATGTCGCGGCTTTCGCCACGTAATCGCTGCCCGCGAGCGCCTCGAGCGCCACGTCGAGTGTGCTCACGTCGACGCTCACCGGCACGTCAACCGCGTGCGACAGCGTGACCGTGAACGTCAGCTCGCCCGTGTCTTCGTTGGCCGCAGCGGCGGCGATGGTCAACGTCGCCTGGTCGTCGTTCTCAATCGTCGTCGTACCGACCACGGTGCCAAGCGTCACCGATCGGCTGTTCGCGTTCAGATTGCTGAGCAGCAGCTGGAACACTTCGTCCAGCTCGACCGTCGCATCATCGCTGATGGAGATGAAGTAGGTCTGCGAGACGCCTTCCGGCGCAATGCTGCCGCTAATCGCCAACGGGACGTAGTCGATTCCCTCGGTCGCTCCGCCCGCCACTTGCTGCGAGTTGACGCCGAACGTCACCGCCGTGTCGACCGGCGCCGACAACGTCACCGTGAACGTTTGGCCGTTCCCCTGACCAACCACATCGGCCCCCTCGGCCGCCGCTTGGCTGGAGATCGACAGCGTGGCCGAGTCGTCGTTCAGAATCGTCCCGGCGCCGACCGCCGTGTCGAACGTGACCGCTCGGCCGTCCGCATTGAGGTTCGAAATCACCGCCTCGAACAACTCGTCGAGCTCGACGAGGTTCTCGTCCGTGATGGACACTTGGAAAGTGAGCGTCTGCGATCCGCTCGCTGTGCCGAACGACGCCGGGGTGGCCGCGATGATCGCAAAATCGGCCGAGCTCGCCGCGTTGACGCCCACGGGCAGCGAGCCGCCGGCGACCCGCGTGGCAAAATCGAAATCGACCGGCACATCGACGGCGCCCGAGAGAGTGACGGTGAACGTCAACAAACCGCCGCTTTCCAGGCCCGATACGCTGTCGATCGACACCGTGGCCGAATCGTCATTGATGATTTCGATCAGCGCGCTGTCGCCACCTGGTGCAATCTGAAGATTTCGGCCGGAGGCGTTGCTACCGCTGATGATGACATGGATCAGTTCATCGAGTTCAACAATGTCGTCTGCGATGAAGTTCGGCAGTTCGACGGTGATCGTACGTCCGGACGGGCCCGGTGCGAAATAAGCGGAACTGCTGAAGGGCGTGTAGTCGACTCCAGCGGTTGCATTGCCGGGGCCGGCGATGGGGGAATCGTTGTAGAAGACTGTAACGCCGGCGTCCGACTGGCCTGTGATCGTGAAGGTCAGATTCAATGCGCCTGTGTCCTCATCTCCGCCGACTCCGGACAGCGCCACGACAATCACATCATCATCGACGATCTCGCCCGTTAAAGTGTCAGTGGTCGTCACGTTGTAGCCCGCACCCGCTATGAGCGTCAGGGCGACCTGCTCGGCCAGTTCGGCGATGTCGTCGGCGATTGGGTCGACGGTGATCGTGGCCGTTGCGGAGCCATCCATGAACGTGACAGTGCCCGACGAGCCGTCGAACGTCGTCGCACCACTCACGGTATAGTCCGCATTGACCCCGCCGAACGCCGCCGATCCGCTGATACTGAACGGGATTGTCAGCTCGCCCAGCGGAGCGGTCCGCGTGAAGGTGAACACCAGATTGCCGCTGCCATCTTCCGCGACCGAGGCGGGCGATACCTCCAGGCTGATCTCACTCACCGGCGTCACCTGCACGGTGGCGGTCGCGGTGGCGCTCACGTCGAGGCCGTCGCTCACCCCGAATTCAATCACCCGCGGCGTGGCGTCTGGATCGGTCGAAGTGTTGTTGTAGGTCACCGTCCGCAGCACCGCCTGGTAACTATCAATCGAAGCGACGCCGGACAAAGTAAGGATGCCTGTGTCAGAATCGTAGTCTGCCACAATGCTCGTGCCGGCCGTATTGACGGCCAGCGACTCCGCCGCGCCATCGGGGCGGTTGGTCAGCGTCACGGTCGCCGAGGCAATTTTGGGTGAGGTGTCGCTGCCGACGATGCCCAGCGGTTCATCCAGATAGTTTCCAGCACTAAGGACCGAACTGTTGCCACTGGAATCTACCTGCAGGACGTACCCGCCGCCGTAAGCTGCAACGTAGACGATTCCATTGTCGCCAAGCTCGAGGAAGTAGTCAGAATCGCCCAGCAGCCCCCCCGTTGCCACCGTCGATGCACTGCCAGTATCCGGGTCGATGCTGTAGATGCCGCCCACAAAAGTATCGGAGACGAGCAGTTGACCATCGGTGGCCACCGCAATGTCGTAGGGCCTGAGACCTCCGTCAAATAGAAGCTCCGCGCTATTGCCGGCATCGAGACGATACACGCCAGCGCCATTGGTAAAGTAAATCTCTCCCGCCGCTCCGACGTCGATGCCAGTCGTGTATCCAGTAACCAACTGCGTTTGCGCTAGAGACGTGTCGACCCGAATGATTCCGTCGCCTTCCGTCGCGACCAGCAGACTTCCGTCGGCCTCAAATGCCAGCCCCCAAGGAAAGCTGATCAGTCCGCCCACGACATAGTCGGTTGCGACGCCAGTGGCCAAATCGAGCTGAACAACGGCATCTCTGTCGCTATCGACAGCGAACAGATTGCCCGTAACAGGGTGAATTATCAGATCGCGGGCGTCATTAAACGTCGCGCCCGTGAACGTCAGCAAGGTCTGGTTTCGCGTGGCTGGATCGATTTGCACGATGGAGTTCGCAGAGAAGCGATTCATCGTATACAGCATCCCGCTTCCCGCCGCGACGAGATCGGCGTCGGTCAGCGTCAAGTCGACATCGACGATTGCGACCGGCCCGCTCCCTTCGACAAAGCCGGCGCTGAAATCGATCCCAGCCCCGTCCGGCCCATTCAAGTCGAGCACCGGCGCGTCGTTCTTTCCCGTAATCGTTACGGTAACCGTTGCGGTGCTGCTGCCGCCGTCGTCATCGACGATCGTATAGCTGAACGAGTCCGTCGCTGTCTGGCCGACGCCCAGATATTCAAAGGCGCCGTTTGGATCGTAGGTCGCCTGGCCGTTAGCGGCGATCGTGTACGTGCCCCCCAGCGACGTGATGCCGGATTCCGCCACCGCCGAGAGCACGTCGAGCGTGCCCACGTCGGTCGCCCCGCTCAGCACGTCGACCGGAACAATGGGCGAGTCTTCCGTCGTCGTAGCAGTATGCGATACGGCGAGCGGATTTACGTTGTCGATCGTGACTACGGCGGTGTCGATCGCGCTCCAGAGTCCGCCATCGTCGCGCACCCGCAGGGCAACCGTGCGCGTCGCCGGTCCGTCGATGGCTGCAGCGGAAAAAGTGGGCGAGGCCGAGGTCGAAGTCGCATTGAAGGAGCCGTCGTAATTTAGGTCCCACTCGTATGCGACAATCGAACCGTCCGTATCGATTGAGCCGGCGCTGGAAAGCACTACGCTGCCTCCTTCCGCCACGCTATATGGTCCGTTCGAGTCCGCCGTGGGCAAGGCATTCACCCAATTGAGTTTGGCAGCCCAAGCTACGGATTGCTCGATTAGTTGATCTGCTTCACCCATTCGCAGATCGGAATTACTGTAATGGGTGGGTGATGCCGAATAGATCGGGGCGAGATAGACAGATCTTCCTTGCCCAATGGTTCCGACCGCGACTGCTGACGCGTTGCCATTAACCACGGCGAGCGAAATGCCCCCATTGACTAGACTTAGACTGTAGTTTGAATATCCGCTCGAAGAAAATTGGGCGACTTGGTGTACTACAGGGTGTGTCGAGTTGATTGGTGTTATCGTGGAGCTAACGTAGAAGGAATCCGAATTGATTGCTACGGGCAATATGGCTTGCAGATCGTTGTGGGTTGGCGTGGATACCCAGTCAAGCAGCCAGCCACTCGCGACGACGCCCCCTCCGGCTTGCACCCAGGCTCGTAGCGCGGGTTGAAAACTGGTCGACGGGCCTGAGAGACCGCTCGCCCCAAGTACGACGACATCGAATGCAGCAAGTTCCGCCAACGAATCAATTTGACTTTCGTTTACGAGCGTCGCGTTGAAGTCGAACTCAGTGCTATCATTCAACTGCTGGGCAATCGCAGCGAAGCCATCGTTAACAGTGGGGGCCGGACCCTGGACGACGGCGATATCGATCGCCAGCACCCGACGGTCTTCCAGTGGTTCAAAAAACGCTTGGCGGTGACGGGATTTTGCTGGTCGGTTGCGGGTGCTTCTGGCGAGGCGATTGGCTGAACGGACGAGGCGAGAAAGGCCGAACATGGCAGGATCTCCGGGACAGCGGGTTGAGCTTGCGGAATCCCGTGCATCCACCGGCCGTTTCGGCCGGTTAAGTAGACTAGGGAAGGACGGCGGGCTCCCGCAGGCGGTCGATACCCTAACCACTAGTGGGTAAAAACAACACCCCCTGGGTATGCGATAATCTCGCATAAAGCCGGAATAATCCCACCCTTTTCCTGCGTTTTTGGCTTACACCCGCACGCCCTTCCAGCCGCCGTGCTGGAAGCGCAGGCTGGCGAGGGTGGCGCGGGTGGCGACGTCGATCACCATCGCGTACCAGGCGCCGAGGACGCCGAGGCCCGCGCCGGGGAGGGTGATGCCGACGAGCGGCAGAGGGACGGCGGGCCAGGCCAGCAGGCAGGCCAGGGGCAGGCGGACGCCGACGAGGCCGACGAACGTAATGGCCAGCATCCACCGCGTGTCGCCGGCGCCGCGGAGGGCTCCGGTCAGCACCATCAGCACGGCGAGCACCGGCGTCGCCAGCGCGACGACCTTCAGCAGTTGGCCTGTGAGGATGGCAATTTCGCCGCGCTGGCCGGTAAAGACCATCGCCAACTCTTCGCCCCACGCAAAAAAGACAATGCCCGCCATGGACATGACCGACACGGCCCCGGACATGGCGGCGAGCACACTGCGCCGTGCTCCGCGCGGATCGGCGGCGCCGAGCGCTTGCCCAGCCAGCGTGGCGGCCGCCACCTGAAAGGCGCTACCCGGCAGGTACGATAGGGCCTCAATGCGCACGCCGAGACCATGCGCCGCCTGAGCGACGGTGCCGAGGCTATTGATGATCGCCACGTAGAGCAGGTGGCAGGCGATGATCGACAGCACGTCGACACCGCCAGGCAAACCAACGCGGAGCATGCGTCGCATGAGCTCGACATCGGGTGTGGCACGCCCTGGAGCAACGCGAAGGGCGTGGAGCGCCGCCGAGAGATTCAGCCACGCCCTTCGCGTTGCTCCAGGGCGTGCCACCCTTTCCGTGAATGTAGTAGGCACACTCCGTGTGCCGTGAGCTTCGGACGGCACACGAAGTGTGCCTGCTACATGGTCGCCCCCGAAGGCGCGGATGCCGGCTCGGCCGCGGAGCAGCAGCCCGAGGATGATTAGCCCGCCGCACCAGTGGCCAATCGTGGTGCCGATCGCCAGGCCGTCCCAGCCGAGCCTGGGAAAGAACGCAAACCCGGTGACCAGCGCCACGCTCAGGCAGATGTTCACGATGTTCAGCACTACGCGGGCGACGAGTCCGCTGACCGTGTCTCCCGCGCCGCGAAGGCAGGCGGTGCCGACGTACTCGAGCATGATCGCCGGGATGGCCCAAGTGACGATGCGGATATAGCGGAGGGCCAGCTCCGCCGTTTCGCCGCGAAGCTGCATCGCGTGGACGAACGGCACGGCGAGAACGGTCGTCAACACGATACCAAGCACGGCCAGTCCGATGCCGAGCAGCAGGGCCTGCGTCGTGGCATGCGTGGCCTGTCGAAAGTCGCGAGCCCCCACGAAACGGGCGACGAGGGCGGTCGCCCCGATGCTGACGAACGAGAACAGGCTCGGCAGCAGCCACATCACGTAGGCGATCAGCCCCATCGCCGCCTTCGGCTCCTCGCCCGGGAGCAACCGCCCCGCGAGAAAGAAGTCGGTGTAGCCGACCAGCAAGTTAAGGCTCTCCTCGGCAAGCACCGGCAGGGCCAGAACGAGCATCGGCCGCCAGGTGCTGCGAGGCATGAGGAGAGGTGGGAATGAGTTCGGGTGGGCTGGCAAGCGATTGCCGACGGGAACCGGAGGCTTGATTCTAGCCAGTCCGGGAAGGGGAGCGGCGAGCCCTGTTTTGACAATTTCCTCAATAGTTTCCATGAGGGCGGTAGAATGCTGCTTGTGGCCGGAGGGGACTAGGAGCCAGCGTCGCCCCACCCGTTGGAGGTATTGTTAAATCGAAGGCCGAAATGAACGGCTTGCACCTACGAGAGCGACGTAAACGACGTTGCAACAATGCCTTGCGAAACACTCCATTGCCGTTTCAGGCCTTGTGCGCGCTCTAGTAAAAGCCGTTGTGCTCAGCCGGCCGTGAGAGCGGCAGCGGGGCAAGGCGGGCGGTTGAGGGAACGTGTCCAGGCTGCGGATCGGCGCAGATCAGGGGAGCCCGATGTCGTGCGGAGCGAGAGGCGTCGATCTCTTCGACGGGGCGGCAATGGCTCGCCCGGGGGTCGGAAGCATCGACGTTGACCCCATTTGCATCAAGGTCCTAAAATTAACGGCTTCTCGCCGCTTGAGTTACCGCTTCTCACTTTCTGCAAGGCCCACCGATGCTGAGACGCGTCCTCGCTACGCTTTCACTGTTTGCACTGCTGGTCGCTCCGCCCCTGGCAGCGGCTCAGGACGACGGTCCGCCCGCCGGCAACCAGAAGTTTGGCATTCTGCAGGGACTCGGCGGTGGCCTGGGAGGGCTCGGCGGACCGGCAGCCGACGACAACGTCAAGCTGCGTGGCTCGTTCACGGTCCAGGAAGGGGGCCGACGGGGCGTACTCTCGCTCG
>JAEZAS010000334.1 GCA_023430365.1 Planctomycetota bacterium | reverse complement strand
GGGTAGGCTTCCAGCCTGCCCGTGAATGGAAAAAGCACCAATGCCCAAATCCCAATGACCAAAGGAGAACGGACTAATTGCGTTCCGCTTTTGGTCATTGGTGCTTGGTCCTTGGTCATTCTTGACGGGCAGGCTGGAAGCCTGCCCTACGGGCCTATCCGTAGCCTTTTGCCGCTTTCCGCACTATTCTGGAAGTACGGAACAGACGCTGGCTTCCGCCAGTCCCGCCCATCGCTTTGCGAACGGCCGTACCCGGCCCGAGGTTCGTTATGTCGCTTCGGAACTGCATTCCCGTTTTGACGCTCGCCGCCCTTTTCGTCCTGCCCCTCTCGGCCTTCGGCCAACTGACCCCGGAGCAGGTGCAACGCATGCTCCGCGAGCAGCAGCGCCGCGGCGGCGCTGGTTATGGCGGCCAGCAGCCCAACGTGCCGCGCGAGAGCCTCGCCGCTTCGGGCGTCCTGAAAGGAGCCCGCGGCAACGTGCTGCAGATGCAGACGAACGAAGGCGAAGCGTGGCTCATTCAGATGCAACCGACTCGTCCCTGGGACGTGACCTTCACCGGCCCTGCCGAAGCCTCGTTCGTCAAACCGGGGATGCTCGTGCAGTTCTCCACGAGATTGAACAAGCGCGGTCAGGCCCCCGAGCCCATCACTCAGCTCACCGTCTTCACGATGAAGGAAGGCTATCAGCTCGGCGTCCTGAGCGACGCCGCGATCGGAGGTGGCGGAGGTCTTAGCAGCGGCCTGTTTGACGATCCTGAGCCGAAGGCGAAGGAGAAGCCGGCCAAAGTGAAGCTCGACGAGGACACGGTCTATCGTGTTGCGGGACAGATCACCAAGATCAGCCGCACCGGCGAAATGACGATCAACGCCGGCGGAACCTCCGTGCGGGCCGACCTGGCCGAAGACGCGAAGGTGTCGATCGACGTGAACGACCTCGCCTACGCTCGCCCGGGCGACAAGGTCGAAGTCCGCGGCTGGTACATCGCCAACAACAAAGGCCAGGGTGTCGGCAACCAGATCAGCGTCTCGGCAGCCGAACCCCTCACCGGTCCCAAGAAGAAAGGCCCACCGGGAGCCAAGGGGGACGATGACGCCAAGGCGGACGAAAAGGCCGCCGAAGAAGCCACGAAGAAATTGTTCGAGTAGCTTCTCGCAGCAGCCCCACTCCGGGCGACATCGCCCGGAGCTCTCGAGCCACGGCAGCGCATCGACCGAGCCGGCTCCATTGTGGCAATTCCGCGGCAGCCTGTTTATTCTGCAGCAGACGGTTCTTCTCTGGGGACCGTCTGTCGTTCTTTCTGCCGAATCTGCCGCGAAGGTGAGCCGCCGTGTCGATTGTCTGTCCCCATTGTCGACATGGGTTTGTCCTGAAAGAGCCGAAGGCCGGCCGGTACAAGCCCAAGTGCCCGAAGTGTCAGCAGCGTTTCCTGCTCACCATCTTCGCCGATCCGTCTCGTCCGCCAGCGACAGAACCACTGCCATCCGAAACTCCGGAAGCGACGCTGCCACCCTCCCCCGTAGCGCCTGCTTCCCCCGCTACGAAAACGAGCGTCAGTCGAGGCCTCGACGAAACGATCGCTCAGCCGCCGACGTCTCCCGCAAGTCCCGCTGAAACCTTTCCGCCGACGAATCCCGGCGGTTCGCTCGCGGCCACGATCGCTCCTCCGGCCACGAGTTCCATCACCGCCACGACCGCCGGAGCCCAGCCGACCGTCGGCTTCGACGCCACGGTGGCCCTCGACTCCGCCCGCGCCCATTCGACGGCCATCGAAGTTGCCGCCGCCACGCCCGGCTCGTCGTCGATGCTCCCCACGCTCGGCGGCTATCGGTTGATTCGCGAGCTCGGCCGGGGCGCCATGGGGGCCGTCTACCTGGCCCGGCAGCTATCGCTCGACCGCGAAGTCGCGGTGAAGACGATTCAAGGCGAGTGGGCGCAGAACCCGGTCTTCATCGCCCGCTTCACGCGTGAGGCGTACGCGGCCGCCCAGTTGACGCACCACAACGTGGTGCAGATCTACGACATGGGAATCGATCGCGAGGTCCACTTTTTCAGCATGGAATATGTCCGCGGCCAATCGCTGGATGGCTTGGTGAAACAGCACGGGAAGCTGGAACCGGAAGTCGCGCTCGGCTTCGCCTTGCAGGCCGCGCGAGGTTTGCAGTACGCGCACAGCCGGGGGCTCGTGCATCGCGATGTGAAGCCGGCCAACCTGATGCTCAGCGAGCATGGCGTCGTGAAGGTGGCCGACTTGGGCCTGGTGAAAAGTGTGGGCGACGACGAGCCTCCAGCCGGCAAAGTCAACGGCCAGGGCGGCGCGAATGCTTCCGCCCTCAGCCAATTGTCGGCGAAGGTGACGGCTGCGAGCGTGGCCATGGGAACCCCCGCCTACATGGCGCCCGAGCAGGCGGAGAATGCCGCCGGAGTCGATCACCGCGCCGACATCTACTCGCTCGGCTGCACGCTCTATGTGCTGCTGACCGGCCGGCCGCCGTTCGAAGGCTCGTCGGCCCTGGAAGTGATCACCAAGCATCGCACCGAGCCGGTGGTTCGTCCCGAAATGATCGTGCGGCGGTTGCCACAGCGGTTGTCGGACATCACCTTGAAGATGGTGGCGAAGAAACCAGAGGACCGCTTTCAGCACCTCGGCGAGGCGATTCAGGCCATGGAAGACGCCCTCGGCATTCAATCCGCCAACACCTTCTCGCCGAGCGAGGCGCAGGTCCAAGCGGTCGAAACGGCCGCCCAGCAGTTCCAGGCAGCTCCTACCGCGAGGCTGCGTCGCAAAGTGATTCTCGGTTTCTTCGCGGCGCTTTCGGCGCTACTGGTCCTGTCGTTGCCGTTCAGCTTTACGCTGGCCGGCATGTTCCTCTGCTTGCTGGTGCTCACGCCGCTGACCTACTTTGTCCTTTCGGGCTGGCTGGAGCGCACCTACTTGTTCGACAAGGCGCGGCAGCTTGTCTTAACGGCCCGGCTGACCGATTGGCTGACGGCCGCCGTGGGCCTGCTGCTGGCTCTCGTGGTGGTTTGGCTGCTCGGTCTGCTGGGGACGGCGATCAGCGTCTCGCTGCTGGCCGTGGGACTCGCAGCCGGGATGTATTTCTACTTCGATCGTAAGCTGGCCGCGGAGCGTCGCCCGGCGCTCGACGAGATGCAGGCGCTGATCAAATCGCTTCGCATCAAGGGCTACGACGAACAGGCGCTGCGGCAGTTCGTCGCACGCTACAGCGGCGAATCGTGGGAGGAGTTCTTCGAATCGCTCTTTGGCTATGAAGCCAAGCTCACCGCCCGCGCCGCGTGGGGCAAGAACGAGCAAGGCCGGCCGAGGCGAAAATTCCGGGCCTGGCGCGACACAGTGGTGCGCGCGATCGACGATCGGCTGCACTCGATTCAGGAAGCGCGCGACCGCAAGTTGCTGCAGCAGATCGAGGAGAAGAACCTGCAAGCTCAAGGCCTCGATCTGATCTCCGCCCGCAAGCAAGCCCAACGCGTGGCCGACGCCCTCGTCGAGGAGGCGGCCGAAATCCGCCATGCGGTCGTGGAAACGCAGCCGACGGCCGTCGATCCCAAGGTGGAAGCGATCAAGAAGCGTGCGCGCATCAAGACCATGCTCGCCGATGCCCGCAGCGGCCAACGTGACACAACGCCGCGGGCTACGCGTCGCAACTGGCTCGCGCCGCTCGGTTGGTTCTTTGGGCCCAAAGCGAGGTTTCTGGTCGGCGGCCTGCTGCTCGTCGGCTGCTTGCTCTGGGCCAATCAGAACGGCCTGCTCACGCGCGAGCATGCCGAGACGATCCAGTCGGCGGTGACCGAAGGGGTGCAGAATCAGAGCGCCCAGCAGGTTGCCGAGAATCTGAAGGCCAACCTGACGGCAGAGACGACACCGCTGAACCTGCCGGTCGTCGGCCAGTACTTCACAAAGATCAATCCGGGCATTGCGGGCCTCGTCCTGATCTTCAGCTCGCTCTTCCGCGGCATCAAGATGACGCTGTTCGCCGCTCCCGCCGCCGCGGTAATGGTCGCCGCGCCAGTGCTCAACCTGCCGGACATCCCGGTCCTGCCGCTGACCCACGCGCTCGGCCTCGCCGTGGGCGCCGCCATCGCGGTGGTCGGCTTCTTCTTCGGCCGAACCTACGACTGAGCAGACATTCTCGTTACGACGCTCAGCGTCGTAACGCCCCCACGGACGCTCCGCGTCCTGAGCGTCGAGACTTCAAGACAGCCCGAAGGGGTCGGGATCATTTTTCGGCCGACCAACTCTCGAGTTGTAAGCGGCGTCGCCGAAAAATGATCCCGACCCTGGCACAGGACGCAGAGCGTCCACCAGTGCGTTCCCACGCAGAACGTGGGAACGAGCCCGAGCTCGAGCCCTTCGCCTCTTAGCCCCTTTGCCTCTTCGCCCCTCCGCCCGCTTACGGCAACTTCAAATCCTCCGCCGTCAGCTTCGCCGGAAAATCCTGCTCCGGCGGCGTGCGTTGGAGCGTCCAAAGCACTCCTTGAGCCAGCAGCCGCTGATAGGTCGGCTCCGACCAGTTGTCGTGATAGTGCAAGCCACTGAAGCCAAACGACCGGCCGCCGTCGGCACGGTCCAGGGCCCAGGCGACCGGCTGACCAGCGTCGTCGATGTCGGCCTCCATCAGCCACGTGAGCCCCTTCACCGGCTCATGCTTCAGCTTGTAGTAGAACTCCTCTTTCACGCGGCACGCTTCCAGCCTCTGCGTGATCGGATGATCCTTGGCGACCGGTCGGAGCGTCGTTTCGAGCACCTTGTACTTGCGATCGGGCCCGCCGTGGCAGGCGCCCAGCAGCTTGACGAAGCCTTCGACCGGCTCCGCGGTACGCGAACCGATTGCCCAGTGATAGGCGACCAGGCCGCCGCCCCGCTCCGCGAAGCGCGCGAACAACTCGCGCCGGCGATCGTCGGAATGGATCCATTTCGCCCCTTCCGACACGAAGAGCACCACGCCATCGGCATCGTCGAGCACTGTCGGATCGGTCGGCCAATCGTCGCCGGCTTCCAGGATGGAGACTTCCAACTCGGATGTCGTGCTGAGCAGCTTTTTAAGCACGCGCTGCCCGGCCCGATACTCGTGCGTGCCGGCGGGATGGCCGTCAGGCCCTTGTGCGAGCAGCAGCAGCCGGGTTGGCCGGTTCGGCTCCTTGGCAAACGCGGAATGCGACGACGCCAGAGACAGCTCGACGGCAATCAGACTCAAGAGCGCAAACAAAACGCGGTGCGGGCCGAAGGGCGACATGATGAACTCCGCCTGAACGAAAAAGGCCGGACTGGCAAAGCGCCAATCCGGCCTCGATTGTAAATCGCCAGCCGCCCCGTTGCTTGCGGCAGTTGGGCGGCCTTGGGGCTGCTACTTCTCTTAACGGGCGGCAAGCTTCTCGAGCGCACCGGCGCCGTGCTGCTGCATCAGCTGCTCGACATACTCGCGGTCAGCGTCGCTGAGGCGATCCAGCGGCACGGTCGTCGTCTTGCCAGTGTCCTTCAGCAGGCGAACCTTGCCGTCGAGGATCGCGATCACGCGACCTTGGACCTTGAAGTTGCCGGTGTTGTCGACCCAGGCCCGCATCGGGAGCTGGCCCTCGGCGGAAATCTTGAACGGGTCGGCAAACGGATCGTCGTCCGCCGGAGCAGGCTTGGCCTCATCGGCCTTGGGCTCTTCGGCGGGCTTCGCAGCTTCGTCAGCCGCATCGGCTTTCGGAGCTTCTTCCTCAGCCGCTGGAGCAGCCGGGGCGGCGGGAGTTGCAGGAGCATCGCCGAACAGGTCGTCGAGCGATTCTTCCGCGGCCGGAGCCGGGGCGGGCGGAGCAGCCGGCTTGGCCGGAGCTTCGGTCGCTACCGGTTCGGTCGGCTCCGCCGGAGCGGCGGGAGCGGCCGGCGGGGTAGCCGGAACAGCGCCGAACGGATCGTCATCGGTCGCCGGAGCAGCAGGAGCCGCCGGGGCGGGAGCCGGTGGAGTCGCAGGAGCGGCGCCAAACGGATCATCGTCGGCCGGTGCCGGAGCAGGCGGAGTCGCCGGAGCTGGGGCCGGAGCCGGAGCAGCGGGCGTCTCAGGAGCCGCGCCGAACGGATCATCGTCCGCCGGAGCGGGCGCTGGCGTGGCGGGAGCAGCGGGAGCAGCGGGAGCAGCCGGCGCTGGCGTCGCCGGGGCGGCCGGCGGAGTTGCCGGAGCGGCGCCAAACGGATCGTCATCCGCCGGAGCAGGCGCCGGAGTGCGAGGAGCCGGAGCGGGGGCGTCCGGAGCAGGCATCGTAGCCCGCGGCGGAGTGGCCGGCGGCGCATTGAACAGATCGTCGAGGTTCTCTTCGGCAGGCGCCGGCGGTGCTGGACGCGGCGGAGCCGGCTCGGCAGGGGCGGCTTCTTCCGCCGGAGCGGGCGGGGCCGGACGCGGAGGCGCAGGTTCGGCCGGGGCTTCCGGCATATCTTCGGCCGGCGGAGCCGGACGCGGCGGGGCGGGCTCGGCGGGTTCCGGCCGCGGCTCGGGAGTCGGCGGCGGAGCTTCGCGCGGCGGAGCCGAGCGCGGAGGCAGATCGTCTTCGACGTCCGGCGGTGGAGCGCCGCGATCGGGCCGCGACGGACGCGGCTGGTCGGCGCCACGGGCCGGAGTCGGTCCCATCGGGCGCAGCGACGGCGGCGGCATCGAGTCGTTGCCGTCGACGGTCTCGCCGTCCTGGCCATTGCCGAGAACGCCCCCTCCGTCACCGAGAACCGGGCCACCCGGCGGAATGAAGTTGCCGCCGCCAGGGCCCATCATCGGATCCATCGGTCCGGGGTAGACGTCGCCTCCGGGGTAGATCATTCCACCACCGCAAGGAGGCGGCGGGCAGTAGCAAGGAGTGGGCGGGCAGTAGTTCCGATGATGCCGCCGACCGAATAGACGACATGCCAGCGCCGAATCGACGAACAGCAGGGCGACCACTGTCCATACGAGTACCGGCCTGGCGAATCTGCGAGCAGCCTTCCACATGGAACAATTCTCCAGAGTGAGCAAAACGAGTGGGGTTCAAGTTGCCTTGGCCGGGGACGACCGAGAGCCAACTTCCAGAGGCTCGAGCGGCAGGCCTAACTGGGCGTGCGAAACGAAGTTGCGCCAAGGGATAAACGAGTGTAGCTTACCGCCGTTATGCTAATACTCTGCATTTCGGCATGCAACTAATCCGACGGTTCTACCGGTTTTGCCAGCCGGCCCCGCGTATTACCGCAGAAACTGTGCCGAGTAAAGCGGTTCGATCGGCAGTACAAAGCGGAAAGTCGCGCCACCCAGCTCGTTGTTCTCCGCCCAGATCCGCCCCTGATGGGCGTCTATCGTGGAGCGACAGATTGCCAGCCCCATCCCCGTGCCGTCCGACTTGGTCGTGAAGTACGGCTCAAAGAGGCGATCGACTTCCTCGGTCGCGAGCCCCCGGCCGCGGTCCTGGATGGCCAGGCCGACCTTTTCATCGTCGGCGCGGAACGTTTCGATGGTGACAATCCGCCGTTCCACCGGCTGCTCGAGCATCGCCTCGAGCGCATTGCGGAACAGGTTCACGACGACTTGCTCGATCAGGAGTTGATCGGCAACCACCTCAGGCAACTCACTCGACAGGCGATACTCGATCTTGGCGCTGTGGCTCCGCGCGGCGACATCCAGCAGCGGTTGCAGCCCACGCACGCAGGTGGTGAGGTCGAACGCCGAGGGGTCGAGTTCTCCCTTGCGAACGAAGTTGAGAATGCGGCGCACGACCTCCCCTGCCCTGCGCGCTTGTTGCGAAATCTGTCCCGTCCAGCGCCGCAGGGGTTCCAAATTGTCCGTCGGGTGATCCACCCAATGCATCGCGGCTTCGGCGAAATTGCTGATCGCCTGCAGCGGCTGGTTGAGCTCGTGCGCTAGTTCCGCCGCCATCTGCCCCATCGTCCCCAGGCGTTCTGCGTGAGCGAGTTCGAGCTCGCGCTGCCGCAGCTTGCGGGCGGCTTCCATGCGATCGGTAACGTCGCGCGACGTGGCGATCACTTCGAATCCGTGTCCCTGTTTCGCCGGCCGGCGCTGGCCGCGAGTCTCGAACCAGACATACTCGCCGTCCGCCCGGCGGATCCGATAGGTTCCCAAGGCGTGGTGCAATCGCTCCAGTGAGTTCCATTGCGGAAGGAGCGTCGGCAGATCTTCTTCGTGCACAAAGTCGAACGCGCAGCGACCGATCATCTCCTCCCGTTCGTACCCGAGCATCGAGCGGCAAGCCGGCGAGACATAGAGAAACGTGGCTTTTTCATCCAGCCGGCCGATCAGATCCGTCGAGTACTCGGCGAGCATCCGATAGCGCTCCTCGCTATCCCGCAA
>JAEZAS010000217.1 GCA_023430365.1 Planctomycetota bacterium | reverse complement strand
ATTTCTTCGGTTGTGTATCCTTCGAGCCGCAAACCGGCGACCCGGCGGAGGCTTTCGTCATCGAGCTTGTTGAGGAGCAATTGACAATTCTCAGCAAACTCTGCGGCCAACTCCGGCGACGGTTCTTTGCCCAGCACCTCTCCGAGCCCGCCACGTTCCGCCTCATCGGCTCGCCCCTGGAATACGGACTCCCCTCGGACCCGCCCCCCACCTCTTTTCTGGCGGCATTGATGCTGAATTTGCCGGTGAACCTTACGTGCAGTGATCGTCAGCAGTAGCTTCCACAGGTCGTCACGTCCTGTGAGTTGATCGAATTTCCCGTGGGCTGCCCCGTGACAAAAGCTCTGCATGACACTTAAGGCAATATCCTCCTCATCCACGGCGCGGCGTGGCAGCGACGCCAGTTTGCGGCGGGCAAAACTGACCAGCTTCTCGAAGTAAGCCTGCCAGATCACGTCTGCCGCTTGAGCGTCTCCCTGACTAAGTCGCTCAATCCATACAGTTAGCTCGGGATTAGCGTCGTCGTCCATGCCGTCCTCCACTTTTAGCTTGCCTCTGGAGAGGGGGGACGGCATTTTAACGAAACCAGGGCGGCAAATCATCAGAAGTCGACTACAAGTTTTCGGGTTGCGAAGTCCAACTTACGCAGACCTGGGGGCTATCGAGGACGATTGCCGCACGATCGTCCGTGGGATCGAGGACGATGCTGAGTTTGAATGGATAGGTCCGCGAACTTGCCGGCCAACTATCAGTCTCAGAAAACCACCTAGGATTCAGTTGCCTTCGACTCGTTGGGCCCGCTCCCAAGCTGCCTTCAGACTCTCCGGTGTCTGAACTCCTACCAACAGCACTCCCTGAATCCAAACCTGGGGCAACCCGCCAACCTTGGCCGCTTCAACCCACCCCGCCGTCTCTTCGAGCTCCTCATCCAGTTCTGGATCATTTTGGCAAGCCTCGTAGTCGGTCATGTCGAGGCCGACCCGCGCACCTAGCGTGCGGAGAGCATCGGGGGAGAGATCGTCCGCGTTGAAAAGGGCATCCGCCATTTCCTCTCCCATTCCCTGCCGTACAGCACATAGGTAAAGCTTCGCCGCAGGCCGGCTGTTCGCATGTCGCTTGAGCGGAGCGACCAGGCGAACGAAGTGCACCTGGTCGCCGTTCCGGCCGAGAAACTGATCGATTGCCGGATGAGTCTGGCGGCAGTAGGTGCAGGCAAAGTCGGTGATCTCAATCACGTTGATCCGTCCCCGCGTCCAGCGGGCCTGCACCTGGGGCGGAACCTCCGGCGACGTCTTGAACGCCGACCAAAGGACAGGGGCTGCCAGGACCATCACTGCCAGACTTAACCAGGCGCCGCGGCGGGGTCGGATTGCAGGCGGTGGATCCTGGGCCGCTGGCAGTCCGAGTTCCACCGCAGCGAGCAGAATGGCGGCCGCATCAACCATCAGGCAGAACGGACACGTCGTGTGAAGGACGAAAAACTGTATGCCCACCAACGTCGCGCCGAGCAGCCCAGCGACAATCGCCAACGGGCCTAACAGCCTGGACGTTTTCTCGTCAGGAAACAGTGTCAAACCGAAGAACAGGCTGAAGGCAACCAGCCCCCACAGCGGCAGCGGCACCCCCAATGGCCGGCCGTAGCGTGACTGCACGACTTCCTCGCAACCGGCCCGAAAGCCACAGAAGGCCGGTGTCATCCGGAGAGAGTCCACCAGCATCGCCATGCACACAGCAAGAGCGAGTAGCGAGAGCAGCCGGAAAGCGAGGAGTCGAATGGTCATTCCGTTAGGCCTACTGGAAAGGGTAAACGGCAAGGCTGCCGGCTGACTCAGTCGCAGCTGGGCGCACCACAAGCATAGACAACGTTCTCGATCACTCCAGGCAGAGCCCCACTGGCGGCGGCCAAGGCAGCGACGATAAACAGGGCGGCAAGCAACTTTTTCATTTCTCTTCGTCCTTCAAGTCGTAAGGTGCAGTTCTCGATATCTTCGCGGGCCCAAACGCCCTGCCACTAACGGATGGCAACCGAGCCGCCACATGACAGGCGATTGGAACAAATCGCGCTCGGGGAGTCGCTTGCCGAGTGAACTACTGGCAACTGGGCGCATCACAGGCACGGGCAATATTTTCGATCACGCCGGGCAGGGCGCCACTGGCGGCGGCCAAGGCAGCAACGACAAACAGGGCGGCAATTACCTTTTTCATCCCTTCGTCCTTTTAATTCTTGAGGACTTTTCTCGATATCTCCGCAGGTAAAACATCCCACCGCTAACGGATGGCCAAACCGAGCCGCCACCGGACGGAGCGGCAGCAAAAAAGACCGATTCGGTCAGCCCTTACCAGCGGCTGAGGCAGCGCCGTCAGCGGACTCAGTCACAGCTGTAGGAGTTGCAGGCATAGACGACGTTCTCAATCACGCCGGGCAGAGCCCCACTGGCGGCGGCCAAAGCAGCAACAACAAGCAGGGCGGCAAGTACTTTTCTCATTTTCTCTTCCTTAAAAGTTCTAAGGGCTGTTTTTCTCGATACCTTTGCGGGCAAAGCACCCCGCTACTAACGTATGACCAAACTGAGCCGCTACCCGACAGGCGATTGCGGGAAAAAAGACTGCCCGGCCGAGCGGCTTTCCAGGGCGGTCGCGACATGGCTGCGACTGCATCAGTCGCAGCTGGGGGCATCACAGGCATAGATGACATTCTCGATCACGCCGGGCAGAGCCCCGCTGGCGGCGGCCAAAGCAGCAACGACAAACAGGGCGGCAAGTACCTTTTTCATTTCATCTTCCTCACAAGTTCTAGGACGGGTTTCTGGATACCTTCGCGGGTGAAACACCCCGCTACTAACGTATGACCAAACCGAGCCGCTACCCGACAGGCGATTGGCGAGAAAAGAGGCGGCCGGTTGCGGGCGTGATACGCCCGCCGCGACCTGTTTACCAACAGAATGGCTCCCCGACGGAAGGCCGTCGGGGAGCCAGGTATCTCTTGACTCGTTTTGCTTTCCACCCTTGGAGCTACGGCCGCTGGTTGCGGAGTGATGCCTCAATGATCTGTAACACCCCCGCTGCGATGGCGGCGCCCGGGTCCTGCTGGCCACCTTGTCCGATGTTCTGGTTCTGAGGCTGCTGCGGGAACAGCGGTTGGCTAGTCGGTTGGCGCCAGGCGACGTTGTTCGCCCACACCGTCTGCCCGCTGTATTGGTAGTACGGGCGTCCCTGACCATCGTAGGAGGGGCTGAGGCGGGTGATGGACGTCCGATTTGTGACCTTTCCGTTGACCCGCTTTACACGGTAGACCGTGCCGGTATTGGCATCTATTTCCGTTCGCTGCGAGACCACGTCGTCAGAGAGGGTAATGTCGGCCGCCTTGTCGCGGGAGGGGGCTCGCAACGGGCTGTTGCTCGCTCCCGGTTCGACGTAATAAGCGAGGCCCTGGATGTGCTCGACCTTGGCATACCGCCCGGTTGGTCCAACGTTACCGCTGTTGCTGCCGTACATCACCATCCCGTCGTTGCGGATGTAGTGGGTGATAACGGCCAGCGAGCTTGTGTTGCCGCCGCCGCGACCGGTGCTAAGCCCGTTGGGGGCAATCTTGCGGATCGGTTCGGGTGTGGTGAGGCGGCCGCCGCTGGCCCGATTGAGCCAACCTTGGGCCATTGCCGACTCACAAACAACAAGCAGAGCCAGCAGGGTGAAAACGCGGTAGGTCATGCCGGCCAGTCCAATGCTTTTCATTCTTCGTTTCCTTCAAATTCCAAGAGTTTTGTTACTTTGCATCCGTCGTTGGCTGCATGGTGCGAGCGTTAAAGCAGGCGTTGCGGCAAAGAGATGCGAATTGTCGTAATCGCGTTGTTTGAAAGCGGCAAGGCTGCCGGCTGCCTCAATCGCAGCTGATTGCATTGCAGGCATAGACGACATTCTCGATCACGCCGGGCAGAGCCCCACTGGCGGCGGCCAAGGCAGCAACGACAAACAGGGCAGCAAGTACTTTTCTCATTTCTTCTTCCTCATAAATTCTCAGGAGCGTTTCTCAATACCTTCGCGGGTGGACCACCCCGCTACTAACGTATGACCAAACTGACCCACCGCCCGACAAACGATGGAGGAAAAATTGCTCGGTGAGCGGTTTACCTGGGCGTGAGCGACAGGGACTGCCGGCTAGCTCAGTCGCAGCTGGGCCCATCACAGGCATAGACGACATTCTCAATCACGCCAGGCAGAGCACCGCTGGCGGTGGCCAAAGCAGCGACGAAGAACAGGGCGGCAAGTACTTCATTTTCTCTGCGTCACAATTTCTAAGGGTGGTTTTCCCTGAACTAAGGCATCGCGTGACGGAGCCATCGCAACGGTTTCCACATTGTCGAGCCAGTTCGCCGGTGCTCACACTTTCCATCTTGCTGAACCTGCCAGCGGCCGCCTGCCAAAACAAGATTGACCTTCGGCAATCAGGGGTTTATGGCCGGCTCGCGATTTACTCGATCAAGCCTTGCTGCGGAATGTTTCCAAACCCTGTTCGTCCAGTCCGCGCTCGGGGAATCCTTATCTGCCAGAATTGTGGCACGAC
This sequence comes from Planctomycetota bacterium, assembly GCA_023430365.1. Classification (GTDB taxonomy): domain Bacteria; phylum Planctomycetota; class Planctomycetia; order Pirellulales; family Pirellulaceae; genus JAEZAS01. The sequence continues at coordinate 2,031 of JAEZAS010000217.1, read as the reverse complement.
CTAAATGCCTCTGTTCGCCAATTTCGATCCACCCGTCGGCGAGGTGTACCAACTCAGACGATCGTCGACGCTACGCCGGGAGGTCCGGTCGACATTGATGGCGACGGACGTCGATAGAGCTGACCGTCCGGCGGACGGCTCACCTGCTCCGGTCACATCGACCGCCTTTACGAAGAGTCAAAACCGACGTTTACAGCATGGGCACTCACCTTCAACTCCTCTCACCAGCGACATGAACGCACTTGGCTGTGGTAGGGTGGTGATCGCTTTGAAGGCCAGTGGAGCACGATGCGCGTAGTGGCGATAAGTGATACCAGCCACCGAGTGCCCGAGAATTTCGATCGACGATTCAGGCATGTGCTCGTCGTAGTACGTAGCGCAGGTTTTGCGAAGATCCTTCAGTTCCCAGGCCTTTTCCTGTCCGGTTTCGACATCCTGCTTTGGCCGGAGTGCGGCTAGCTTGGAAAGTTCCGCAAAGCGAGCATTTGGCCGAGAGCCTCCACCGCTGAACACTCGCTCGTCTGGCCCTACTTTGTCCGGAAGCAGGGCACGCAGGTGCACGTGCACCGCCTGGTTCATCGGCCGATAGAAGGACTTGCCGGTTTTGACTCGGCGGTAGAAGAGCCAACCCCAGCGAGAACGGGCTTTCACATCAGGGTCAGGCGATTGGGATTCCCAGAACACATGGCGCCATAGCAGTGGTTCGTGCCAGGACAAAGTCTTCCAGATAGTTCCAGTGTCGAGGCCGTAGTTGAAGAAGAGGACAAGCGCAGAACGCCAGTGCCTTCCAACCGGAGCTGAGTCAGACCAGCCACGGGGGCGACGCATTTGGTAGGTCGCAAAGTACAGCGAGTTCAACTCTGCTTTAGTCAGATAATGGCGGCCAGCAACATCTCGCTGCTGTCTCGGCTTCGGGAAGCGAGGCGGCGCCTCGATCAGATCCTGCTCCCATGCCCAGGAGAACACCGCTCGCAGATGTTCCCTCGCCTTGTTCGCAGTGCGTCCGGGATTTGTCCCGCTCTGCTCAACCGCCCTCTCGTACACCCAGTCGAGAAACTCCCGTACCTCCCGGCGGCCGAGTTGCTCGATTGGACCACCTTTGCCCCACTCCGCCCATTTCTTTAGCGTCGTCGCGTATTCGTTACGCGTTCCTTGTGCTGGTTTCCCAGAACCAAGGTATTGCCGAATAGCAACCGGTAGAGTCGTCGACATGGATCAAACAGTTCGCCGCCGGTCATCGCTCCTGCAAGCTCCGAACTGACCAGCGGTCCTACTGCGCATCTTGCTGAAACTGCAGGCAGCCACCTGCTACAACGAAGACCTTTGATCTACGGTAGTTATGGCGCGCTTCAGAGGCAACTTTCGTCGAGGTGTCGCACCGAAGCGTCCTTAATCACGGGAGAGCGTACCTCTTTCGTCATTTTCGAGCTTATTCAATCATGGCCGGAGCAAGACCTAGGTCTTTCCAGCGGCGCCTTTGGCGAAGGCGTCACTAGGTCGCGTTGAGTCGCGATAACCGCCAGCAGCTACTACGAGGTGGAGCCCCACCGGGCGGGTGGCGATAGACCGTGCGCCCCTCTATTGTCTGCAACCCCTCTGGCAATTATTCTATCCCCGCAAAGGTGGCATTCCTGGTCCGCAAAGAACGCGATCCGCACGGGCCACCTGTCTTTTGCGAAACCGCCAGAGCTGGAAGTTCCCATCCGGAGTTAGCGTAATGTTGTTTACCCGACTGACGCCTGAGTACCGCTGCGCTCGTAACTCGTCTCGAGCCTCCCAGCGTCTGCGGAAACTGTTCTTGGAACCGCTTGAGAACCGGACCCTCTTAGCCTCGCTGGACTTGGTTAGCGTTGGTGGTATTCCGCCCGCCACGGCCTACGGTCGATCAACTCAGCCCTCGATCAGCGCCGATGGCCGCTACGTGGCGTTTAGCAGCTTTGCCAGCAACCTGGTCATTGGCGACACCAACAACGCCCACGACATCTTCGTGCGCGACCTGCAGGAGGGGACGACGACGCGGGTGAGCGTCGG
>JAEZAS010000203.1 GCA_023430365.1 Planctomycetota bacterium | reverse complement strand
GTAGCCCGCTCCGGGGTCGGTTCCGGCGCTGCGCTCGACGGCGGTTGCCGGCGCATGATCGGCGCCGGGCACCGGATCATGTTGCGGCATGTTCGAGCTCATCGTGCTCCTCCTCGTGCGGAACTTTCTCAACCACCGGCAGGGCCGCCCGACCCGGCAAACGCCAGGCGAACAGCGCGATCCAGAATCCACCGATCGCCAGCGGTGTGATCAAAATTAGGCCATTGATCCAGACGCGGCCGGGCGAATAGGTCGGAATGATGGTCCAGTACAGGTCAACCAGCCGCATCACCAGCAGCAGGATCGCCACCGAGATGAACCGCTGCAGGTTGCGCTTCGTCTGGCGAATGAGCAGCAGCAGGAACGGCGTGATGAAGTTCAACAGGATCAGCAACAGGCCGACGAATTCCCAGCCGTTGTCGCTGCGCTTGATGTACCACGGGGTCTCTTCCGGCAGGTTGCCCGACCAGATGATCAGGTACTGCGTGAACGAGACGTAGGTCCAGAACATGACGAACGCGAGCAACAGGTTGCCGAGGTCGTGCAGGCGGGGCGTCGTCGCCACTTCGGCGATCGGCCGGTACATGCGAAGCACGATGGTCACGACGATGGCAAACGCCAGCGCCGAAATCCCCTGGCCCGCCAGGAAGATGACGCCGAACATGCTCGAGAACCAATGCGGCTCGATCGACATGGCCCAGTCCACGGAGGCAAACGTCACCGTCAGCACCCAGATGATCAAGCCAGGTCCGGCGAGGAGCGACAGGTTGCGGCGACGCTGCTGTTCGTCCTCGGGATCGTATCCCGAAGAGAGCCAGCTGACCCACAGGCCGAGCAGAATCCACACGGCGAAGTAACCGATCGCCCGCCAAATGAAGAAGGGAACGTTGAGGTACGCTTCCTTCTTTTGCAGGATTTGGTCGTGCGCCACGTGTTCGGGAATCGACCACTCATACAAGTAGTGCATACCGAAGAGCAGCGGGATAAAGGCCAGCGCCATCAGCGGCAGCGTGCTGTAGCCCGCTTCGAGAACGCGACGGATCGAGCGTCCCCAGCCGCCACCGGTCAGGTGCGTGAGCAATGCCAGCGCCAGGCAGCCGAGCGAGATGCCCCACCAGAACAGGAACGCGACCAGGTAGGCGGGGAAGAAGTAGCGCGGAGCGACAAACGCCGAGATGGCGCAGATCACCGCGGCGACCACGCCGACGATCAGGCCGGGCATCTTCAGCCGCGAAACTTCCTGGTTGAACTCCGAATCGGGTCTCATTGTTGACCCTCCTCGGCAGCAGCCGGCTCGGCTGGCGACGATTCTTGGCTCATGGATTCGCGAGTGGCCGGCATCTCTTCGAGATTGCCGCGCTCGTCTTGAGGTACGTCTTCGAGAGTGGCGTTCTGGCTCAGTTGCAGCACGCGGAGATAGGCGACGATGGCCCAGCGGTCGCGCGGCTCGATCTGGACGGCGTAGCTTGGCATGGAGCCGAAGCCCTTGGTCATCACATCGAAGAAGTGGCCCGAGGGCGCCTCGCGGAGCCGCTCAATGTGGAACGACGGCGGCCGCTTGAAGCCACGCTGCACGACCATGCCGTCTCCATCGCCCGTGCGGGAGTGGCAGGGGGTGCAGTAGATGTTGAAGCGGTTCTGGCCACGCTCGAGCAGCTCGCGGCTGAGTTCGAGCGGCACCTGGGCGACAAACTGGCCGTTTTCGTCCTTGCCGGTTTCGAAAGCCACGTCTTCCTGCAACTGTCCGCGGGCGACGGTGCCGGCGACGAGCGGGCGCGACGACATGTCGTTGGCGAAGAAATCGCTTTGTTCCAGCGGCTCGTAACGCGGCTGGTTCTTCATGTCCTGGTGGCAGCCAGCGCAGACAAGGAGCGCGGCCAGCAGCAGGCTGGTCGGCGCTTGTCGGTGGATGGTCTGCAAACGGCAGCTCATCGGGGCACTTCCAAGATGTTGCGGGCGCCGAGGCTGGCCAAAAACTCGCGGGTGCGCTCGCGATCGAAGGTCGGATCGGCCGACTCGATGCAGAGGAAGAACTTGTCGCGGCTGGCCAGGCGGAACTCGGGCAGGTTAAACAGCGGGTGATAGGGCATGGGGAGCCCGTTGAGGGCGAGCATGCCAAGCACGGTGAACAGTGAGGCGCCCAGGATGGTCAATTCGAACATGACCGGAATCCAGGTGGGCCAGTTCTCGAGCGAGTTGGGACGTCCGCCGATGTTCATCGGATACTCGATCACCTGCACCCAGTACTGCAGGGCGAATCCGGTGAAGCAACCGCCAAGGCCGCCAAGCAGCGTCAGCAGCGGCAAACGGGTCGGCACCTTGCCGACGGCCTCCGCCATCCCGTGCAACGGAATGGGCGTGTAGGCTTCCATGCGCCGATAGCCGGCGTCGCGCGACTGGCGGGCGGCGGCACGCAGGTCCTCGGGATGCTCGAACTCGGCGAGCAATCCGTAGAGTTCCGACTTGTCGAGCGGAGCGGCCGAAGTTGTGGCAATCGTGCTCATTCGTGGTGCCCCTCGCTCGTTTCGTGAACCAGTTCCCGCAGCTCAAAGATCGAGATGACGGGGAGGAACCGGATGAACAGGAACAGCAGCGTGAAGAACAGACCAATCGACCCGAGGAACTGAGCGAAGTCGAAGAACGTCGGGTAGTACATCTCCCACGAGCTGGGCAGGTAATCGCGGTGCAGGCTGATCACGATGATCACAAACCGTTCCAGCCACATGCCGATGTTCACGATGATCGAAATCACGAACAGCAGCGGCACGTTGCGGCGGACGGCCCGGAACCAGAGCAATTGAGGAATCAAAATGTTGCAAAGGATCAGCGACCAGTAGCTCCAGGCGTAGGGGCCCATGAAGCGGTTGATCACCACGTACCACTCGAACTGGTTGGCGCTGTACCAGGAGTAGAAGACTTCCATCAGGTAGCCGTAGGCCACCATCAAGCCGGTGGCGAGCATCACCTTGGCCATGTTGCCGAGGTGCCGCATCGTGATGAAGTCTTCCAGGCCGTAGATCACGCGGAGCGGAATGGCGAGCGTCATCACCATCGCAAAACCGCTGAAAATGGCACCCGCGACGAAGTAGGGCGGGAACAGCGTGACGTGCCAGCCGGGAACGACCGACACGGCGAAGTCGAGACCGACGATCGTGTGCACCGAGACGACGAGCGGCGTCGCCAAGCCGGCGAGCAGCAGGTAGGCCGTCTGATAACGATGCCAGTGAACCGCCGAACCACGCCAGCCCATCGACAGGATGCCGTAGGTGATCTGGGCGAACTTGTGCTTGGCCCGGTCACGCATGGACGCGAGATCGGGGATCAGACCGACGTACCAGAACAGGAGCGAGACGGTGGCGTAGGTCGACACCGCGAACACGTCCCAGATCAGCGGGCTGCGGAACTGCGGCCAGAGACCGAAGGTGTTCGGATACGGCATCAGCCAGTAGAAGAGCCACGGCCGGCCGAGGTGCAGAATTGGGTACAAACCGGCACACGCCACGGCGAACAACGTCATCGCTTCGGCGAAGCGGTTGATGCTCGTGCGCCACGCCTGGCGGAAGAGCAACAGCACGGCCGAGATGAGCGTTCCGGCGTGACCGATGCCGATCCACCACACGAAGTTGATGATGTCGAAGGCCCAGGCGACCGGGACGTTGTTGCCCCAAACGCCGATGCCTTTCAGCAGCAGGATGGTCGTCGCGTAGGCGAACAAGCCGAGCAGGCCGAGGCCGGCGGCAAAGCCGACGTACCAGCTCTTGGGCTGCTCTTTCAGGACGATCGAGCTGATCTTGTCGGTAACTGTGGCGTACGTATGCCCGGGTTCCAGCACCGGCGGGCGCTTGTACGGACGCGCGGCGGCGGCGACCCGTTCGGTCGGTAGACCTGCCGCTTTGGTTTTCCGCTTGCGACTCACGAGTGGGCCTTGTCCTTGTCGGCGATGTGCTCTTCCGGATTGGCCGCCTTGGGCGGTTCGAGATCGGGATGCGGGTTGGCGACGCGGGCGAGGTAGGTCGTCCGAGGCGTCGTACCCAGCTCCGCAAGCACACCGTAATTCAGCGGCGAAGTCTTCAGCTTGCGTGCTTCGCCTTGTTTGTCGTTCAAGTTGCCGAAGACGATTGCCCGCGTCGGACAGGCCTGCTGGCAGGCGGTGACCACCTGGCCGTCGGCGACAAATCCATCGCCGTCCTTCTTCGCATCAATGCGGGCGTGGCTGATGCGCTGGATGCAGTAGGTGCACTTCTCCATCACGCCGCGAGAGCGGACCGTGACGTCGGGGTTGCGCATCAACTTGAGGCTCGGAGTGGTTTCATCCGAGTACTGCAGGAAGTTGAACCGCCGCACCTTGTAGGGGCAATTGTTCGAGCAGTAGCGCGTGCCCACGCAGCGGTTGTAGACCATGTTGTTGGTCCCTTCCGCGTCGTGAACGGTGGCCGCCACCGGGCAGACCACTTCGCACGGCGCCTTTTCGCAGTGTACGCACATCATCGGCTGGAAGTAGGTCTCCAGATCCTGCGGATCTTCGACCTCGCCCGCGTGGTAGCGATCGATTCGCAGCCAGTGCATTTCGCGGCCGACCGAAACCTGTTCCTTGCCGACGACCGGAATGTTGTTTTCCGATTGGCAGGCGACGACGCAGGCGTTGCAGCCGATGCAGGCGGTCTGGTCGATGACCATGCCCCAGGCGTTCCCCTGCGAGTAGTCGTACTCGGGATAGAACGACTGGAAGTTATCGCCGTGGTGCTTGTGATCCCAGAGGTGGTCGGGATCTTGCTTCAGTTTTTCGTGCGTGGTGACGCGAACGATGTCGCGTCCGTGCATGGCGAAGTGGTTCTGCGTGGTCGCCAGCTTGCGCTTGTCGCCCGTGAAACCGATCTCCGCCTCGGCGAACCAGCCGCCAGTGGCCGGCAGCAGGGTGTAGGCGTTGTAGCCGATGCCCGAGCCGACGCGGCCCGTGCGAGTGCGGCCGTAGCCGAGCGTGAGCGAGATGCAGTTGTCCGGCTGGCCCGACATCCGCCAGACGGGAGCTTCAATCGAACGCTCGCCGACGGTGATCTTGATGACGTCGCCGCTCTGCAGGCCCAGGCGCTCGGCCGTGGCCAGGCTGAGATAGGCGACGTTGTCCCAAGTGAGCTTCGTGATCGGCTTGGGCAGCTCTTGCAGCCAGCCGTTGTTGGCGAAGCGGCCGTCGCCGATCGTCGAATCGGGACGAATCTCGATTTCGATCGAATCGTCGGAAATCTGGTTCGCGGGAGCGCGAGTCGCGTCCTGTCCCTGCAGCTCTTGCGAGAGCTCGACTTCGACCGTTTGCGCTTCGGTCTCGGGAAGGACACCGTCGTGAACGGCGCGGCGCCAGCGATTGGCGAAATCGTTTTCGCCCAGCTGCTCCTGCCAGTGAGCCTGCACGAGCTCGTAGGCCGTGCGACCGGGGTTGCCGGCGAGGACCGAGATCAGCTCGTGGGCGGTGCGTCCGTCGTAAAGCGGAGCAATCAGCGGCTGGATGATCGACGCGGTGCCGTCGAACGAACGGGCGTCGCTCCACGACTCGAGGTAGTGAGCGGCTGGAATGTGCCAGTGGCTCTGGAACGCCGTTTCGTCGTTGTACTCGCCGAGGTGAATTCGCAGGCGAACCTTTTCCATCGCCTTGGTGAATTCGAGCTCGCCCGGAGCGTTGTAGACCGGGTTGCCGCCCAGGATGATGAGCGTGTCGACGTCGCCAGCCTGCATCTCTTGCGCGAGATCGGCGAGCGTGGCACGTTCCTGCTCGGGGCGGACGGCGATCGGCTCCAGGTAGTTGATCGTGCGACCGCGGCTGCCGAGAGCCTCGTTGATGGCGTGAACAACTGCATGGACCGCGGCGGGCTGACCGGGACCGGCAACGACGATCGCGGCGCCTTGGTTGGCTCGCAGGTCTTTGACGACGGTCGTCAGCCACCAATCGGTGGCGCTGTTTTCCGCCGGTTCCTGGCCACGGACGCCGGCGAGAATGCCGCGAGCGAGCGTTTCGATCTGGCTCGGCCGCACCGCCAGGCGGTGGTCGGCCATGGCGCCGGTGATCGTCGGGGTGCTCTCGGCGACGTACAGGCGGTTCATCTTGCCGGCGTCGACCGAAACACGGCGGCCGTCGATGAACTCGCGGGCGTAGCGGACGCTGCCCGGCAGATCCTGGAGGAAGTCGGAGTCGAGCGAGACGACGACGTTGGCCTGGCGGAAGTTGTAGGCAACTTCCACTTCGCGACCGAAGGCCTGCTGAGCGCCTTGGCGGGCGTTCTGATTGCCGGCGGGCTGATGTTCGTACCAGCGAGCTTCCGGCAGGTCCTCGAGCAACGCCCGGATCTGACCGGCGAGCGTCGGCGAGGTGATGGTTTCGGTGAGGATGCGAAGGCCAGCGCCGCGGCGCTCGCGAATCGCTTCCATCTCGCGGGTCATCGTGGTGATGAACGTGTCCCACGTCTCGATGACGCCCCGCCGCATGATCGTCTGCGAGCGGTCGGGATCGTACATCGTCAGGATCGAGGCCTGAGCGAAGGCGTCGGTCGCACCGAGGCTGGCCGGATGTTCCGGGTTGCCTTCGATCTTCGTCGGGCGGCCCATGTGGCTCTCGACGAGCAAGCCGAGGGCGTAACCGCCGCGGACCATAGCCGTGGCGTAGAACTGCGGCCGACCGGGGACGAGCTCTTCGGGAGCGCGGACGTAGGGAACGATCTTTTCCTGCGGAGGCCGAGTACAGCCGCCGATGCCGCCGAAGGCGAGCGAAGCGGCCATCAACTTGAGAAAGTTGCGGCGGCCGGCAGGATCGTTCCACTCCGCGACCTGGGTCGGAAATTCGCGGTGGACCAGCTCTTCGAACTCGGGCGTGCTCGCGGCTTCATCCAGGCTGCGCCAGAACTGGCGGCCGGTGGAATTGCCGACGCGGCTACGAATCGTGGGCAGTTCGAGGCCTGAGGAGGCGTTGGTTTGATCGCTCATCGGTGGCAAATCGCACAGTCGGTTAATTGCTTGGTCACGATGCCATACCGTTTGACGAGCTCCTCGCCGTGGTTTGCATACTTGGGAGTCTCATGGCCCTCGCCCTCGGTCCGTTCGGGCTCGAGAGTTTGGCTGGCTCCGCCGGTGACATCCCGATTGCCGAAAACGATTTCCGGGGCATTGCCCTGGGTTAGCTCGCTCCCGAGACCGAACTTGAAAACGTCGGCTTGGTCCCGAACCGCCAATTCCGGGTGGCGATGGCATTCGAGGCACCATTCCATGTGCATGGCATGGGCTTTGCGCATCAGAGGCATCTTGTCGACGCGGCCGTGGCAGCTTTCGCAGGCGACGCCCTTGGCGACGTGGATGCTGTGGTTGAAATAGACGTAATCGGGCAGATCGTGCACACGAGTCCACTTCAACGGCTCGCCGGTACGGTAGCTTTCGCGTACCGGGGCGAGCAATTCGCTGTTTTTCCAAATCTGCGAATGGCAACCCATGCAGATTTCGGTCGACGGAATGCCGGCGAACGACGATTTCTCGACGCTCGTGTGGCAGTAGCGGCAGTCGATCCCCAGGCCGTTGACGTGGTGGTCATGGCTGAAGGGAACCGGCTGGTCGCGGGCCACGTCGACCTGGGTGACGTACGATGAACGTACGAACATGCCTCCGGCCCAAGCGACTCCAGCGGCGATGAAAACCGCGCCGAAAATGGTCGCCCGGGCAAAGGTATTCGTGCTGGGGTGGAATATCTGCGCCATCGAAGGATGCAATCGAAGCGGCGAATCAGCGGGCGAAGCGCCTGCAGTCAGGCGTCGCTAGAGCGAAATGTAAAACAGAATCGCTTTGTCCGAAAGGCGGTGTCCGCGTAGGAAATTGTCGCAGCGGTGCAGGACGGCGTGTCGCGCGAGCGAATGCATTTCGTATGCCGTCCCTTGGTGCTGTGCTAGTGGCTCAAAAGTGCGGAATTGGACTCCGCATCCGGTGTGGTTGCGCCAACGCGCATTTCGCTCGCCAGTTGTCGGGCGCGTCGATTCCGTGTTCTGGCGCCGACGAGGCGCAGCGAAAGACGCAAGCTGGCAGCGCGCCAACCAAGGCAGGCGGTCACACAATCACCCCAAAAGCGGGTCGCTAAGGGGCGGCGGCGTGCTCGGGAGCTTTTTGGTGGCTCTCAGGTATCAGTTCGTCGTCGCTAATCTTGCCCGTGATGAGCCGGGCGCCGCGATTTCGGGTGAAGTAGTGGTAGGCCCACTGAATCAGCACCAAAATGCGGCTTTCACGCTGGATTAGCTGGATGACGTGGATGAAAAGCCACGCGAACCAGGCGATCGCGCC
>JAEZAS010000146.1 GCA_023430365.1 Planctomycetota bacterium | reverse complement strand
TGCGTGCCTCCGGCATGCTCGCTCCGGCGGTCAACCATCTGCTGAACTTTCTCGAATTCCAGCACGACGGTCGCAACGGCAGAGCTCGCGACCGAAGGAGAGCTGCGTGAGCACGGTTCGCGTTGCGGTTATCGGCGTCGGGCATCTCGGAAAAATCCATGCTCGTTTGGTGAAACAGCTCCCGGAAGCGGAACTGGTGGCTGTCGTCGATCCGATTGCTCCCCCTCGCGATCAACTGGCCGCCGAGCTCGCGGTCGCTTCCTACGCCGATCATCGCCCGCTGCTAGGGGCCATTGATGCTGCCATCATTGCCACGCCCACGCAATATCATGCGGACGTGGCTGTCGAGCTGCTCCGTAGCGGCGTGCATGTGCTCGTCGAGAAGCCCATCACGCTGCACCCGGCTGAGGCGAACGAACTGATTGCTGTTGCCGACGCTCAGCATCGGGTGTTGCAGGTCGGGCATGTCGAGCGCTTCAACCCTGCTCTGCTGGCCGCAGAGCCGCACCTGGGCGAACCGAAGTTTATCGAGGCGATGCGCTGCGGGCCGTATACCTGCCGGTCGACCGACATCGGCGTCGTGCTCGATCTAATGATTCACGACATCGACGTGGTCTTGTCGTTGGTGCGTGACGAGTTGGTTGGGGTTCAGGCGCTCGGCGCTGCGGTGTTTGGTCCGCACGAAGACTGGGCTCGGGCAACGCTGACTTTCGCCAACGGCTGCGTGGCTCAGCTTGCCGCCTCACGAGTGACTCCACGGCCGCAACGGGCGATGCACGTCTACACGCGCGACGCCTTTGCGACGCTCGACTTTGGGGCGCGCAAGGCTACGCTCATGCGGCCGAGCGATGCAGTGCTGGGTGGGGAAGTGGACGTCAACTCACTTTCGCCGGAAGCCAAGACCCAGCTCAAGGAACGCGTGTTCCAGGATTACCTGCCGATCCAGGAACTTACGGGGCCGGACATCAACGCGATCCTGGAAGAGCAACGCGACTTTCTGACGGCTATCCAAACCGGCAGCCAGGTGCGGGTGACGGGACGCGATGGCCGGGATGCGGTGGCCGTAGCGGGCCAGATCTTGGAATCGATTGCCGCCCACTCCTGGGACGGGCCAGCCGCGACGCCCGCAGGCGTGCGGATCGACGAGGCGCAGCCTATTCTGCGAGGCCCACACTGGCACCGTGCAAAGCAAACGGCGCCGCGACGACGGCTGGCGGGCTAGAGATATCGCGACGCGGAGCGTCGGATTATTGCGTTCCCACGCAGAGCGTGGGAACGAGGTTTCTTTGGGACGCTGAGAGACGTGGGCGTTATTCGTCCGCCACGTTCATGTAGACCTTCAGCGGTGGGCGGTCCTGGGTGAGCAGATCCATCATCTGCTTGTAGTTATCCAGGCCCTCGATCGGGTTGGTCAGAATCTGCTCGATGACGCCTGGGTACGTCATTTCGCCCATGGCGAGGTCTTTGATGCCCATCTCGAAGTGCTCGCGGTTGGCGTTGACGCTGCCGAGCAGCAGCTTGTTGCCGAGCACCCAGTCGATGTTGATCTTGTCCGACGGCACTTCGATCTTGCGATCGGCGCCCGTGATGCTCGTCCATACCAGCACGCCGTTGTGACCCAGCGACCGCATGCTGTCGAAGGCGATGCTGCTGCTGCCCGTGGCGTCGAGGATGATGTCAGCCTTGCCGACCTTCTTGACGATATCCTCGACACTGGTCTCGCTCGTGCTGACGTAGTTGGCCTGCAGGCCTTCGACGATCTTGCTGTTGAGCGTCCCAGCCTTCGAGCGGGCAAAGGCGTAGACATCGAGGCCGCGAAGCCGCAGAACCAGGGTCGCGAGCAAGCCGATCTGGCCAACGCCCATCACGAACGCCGTCTTGGGGCGCCAGACCCGCATGCGACGCTGCACCTCGTAAGCCTGGTGGACCGCCTTCGCCGCGCAGCTCATCGGCTCCATAAGCACGTGCAGGTGCTTGAGCCCCTTGGGAATCTTGACGATGTACTCCTCGTGATCGACGAAGTATTCGGTCAGGAAGCCATGTCGCAGGTTGATGCCACGCTCGTAGTAGGTTTCCTCGCTCGTCATGTCGTAGGTGCCGATCATGTCGTAGATCGACCCGCCCGGACGGCGAACGGTGGCGGTGACGTAGTCACCCGGCTTGATATTGCGAACCTTGGGACCGACTTCCTGGACGATGCCAAAGGATTCGTGGCCGATGACCAGGTGGCTGTCGCCCGGGGGAGCGTTGCCGTAGAGGGCGTCGTTGATCTCGCGGTCGGTCGCGTCGACGCCGACCTTCAGCACCTTCACGAGTACACCGTGGCCGTCCTTGATGTCGTTCAGAGACGGCTTGGGCACATCGGTAAGATGAACGCTGTTGGGCTTTCCAGGAGTTACAGCAACGGCTTTCATGGCAAAGAGACCTGCACTGCGGCGGGAAAGGATAGAGCCTGTGGAAAGCGCGTCATCGTAGCATTTCGCGCGCACACCAGGGAGGGGCGATGGCCCCGATGTGCGGCTAACTCGGCTGGTCCCAACTAGGTCGAGTGTCCCAGTTTCTGGGCCGCCCAAATTGCTAGCTGCTCGCGGAAAATCTTGGCGTTATGCCGAATGTCAACCGGCAGGGACCGCATCAGAAAGTAGTGTCGCACAGGGCGGGTGTGCGGGTGCGATTGACCAATCTGGCGCAGTTCCTCGAGCAGCTTCGACTCGGCCGCCTTGTCCTTGGGCCAGTGTTCCGGCCACGGTTCCGCAATGATGGCGGGCGTTTGGCTACCGCTCGGACCAACGCCAACCAGCGCGGAGCGGTAGATGGCGGGATGCTGGTTGAAGACCGCCTCGCAGGGGATCGTGAACAGGGTTTGGTCCGGCAGCGTCACGCGATGAGCCTTGCGGCCGCAGAACCAGAACCGCTGTCGCCGATCATCCGAGCTGGGATCGTTCTCCAGATAGCCGACATCTCCCATGCGATGCCAGAAGGTGTCGCCGTCGGTGATCTTGTGGAGTGGATTGCAGTCGGTGCGGGTGACGTACTCTGAAGTAACGACAGGTCCCCGAACGATCAGTTCACCGATTTCGCCGGGGGGAAGCTCCGTTGCCTGATTGAGCGTTGGTATTGGTCCATCGTCGATACGGATGACTTTCCACTCGATGCCGGGGAAGCGGCGGCCTACGCAGGTGCCCGCTCCTTCGGCACTACGCTCGGCTGTGGAGGAAAGAACCTCGCTGGCGGCGATGGAGGCGACTGGCAAGGCCTCGGTGGCGCCATAGGGCGTGTGCACATCCCCCTCCGGGGCGATCGATTCCTTCATTCGCCGCAGGACATGGGGAGGCACCGGCGCCCCGGCCGACAGGACTCGGCGGAGAGTCGGCAGTTTTACCCCCTGCTCTTCACAATACCGGCCAACCACATTCCATAGGGCCGGTGACCCGAACGCCTGGGTCACGTTCCAGTCGCGAATCGCCTCGATGATGTTTTGAGGATCGACCTGTGCGGGGCGGGTCGGGTCCATGTCCGGGATGACCGTGCTGACGCCCATAGCGCAATTGAAAAGCGCAAAGAGCGGGAACCCAGGCAAGTCAATTTCGCCCGGTTGGATGGCGTAGAAGTCGCGGATTTCGTCCGCCTGCCGATTGAAGTTCCCGTGGCGGTAAAGCACTCCTTTCGGCGGACCGGTGCTTCCCGTCGTGAAAATAATGGCGGCCGGATCGTCGAACTTCGTGGAAACCGGGCGGAAGTCGCTGGCATCGGTTCGCCTCAGCCCAGCCGCCGTCATTCCTCCCCAGAACCAGCGCCGACCGACCGTGACATTGAACCGAGCTTTGGGAAACCGACCTCGCAGAAGCACGCGCACCGCCTGCGCGAGTGGAATGCCAATAAACCCTTCCGGTTCGCTGTCGGCCAGACAGCGGATAAGATTCCTGCGCCCCATCCCAGGATCGATCAGTACGGTTACAACCCCGGTCTTAAAGAGGGCAAACACAAACGAAATGAAGTCGATGCTCGGGGGCACCATCAACACGAGCCGCATTCCCGGGCGGACGCCCATGAGGCGGAGGCCCGCGGCCAGACGGTTGCTGTCGTCATCGAGTTCGCGAAAGGAGATCTGCTCGTACTGCCTGCGCCCGGCAGCGTCGCGCCCCCGGGGCATAACGATCGCTACGCCAGCGGGATTGGCGCGGGCGGTGGCTGACAGGCGGAGGCCAACGTTAACGCTGTCGCTGTCCAAGGGAACTCGAGTGACGTGGGGAGGGCGGCGAGATAACGAGACGACCGGCCCAAATTAGCACGCGGCCTACGACTGAGGAATGGGCAGTACCAACTGCCACTGCGGACAATTCTCCAGGGGCTGATGAGCCGCCTTGCCAGCCACATTGATGCTGACGTCTTTTCCTCGCTGCTTAATCAGTTCGTGAAAAAACTTCTCGACTCGTCCATCTTGCACCAAAATCACGTCACCCTGCCGCAGCCCAGCCTTGTCGGCCAGACCACCGGACTCAACCTTTTTCACTTCGAGGGCGAAGAGGGGGATGTTTTGGTCGAGGACATAGACCCGCTCCGTGTGGAATCCCAACTCGCTCTGCATGGTTCTGCGGATAAGGATGTCGGCGACCGCGTCCACGCCAATTTTGCCTCCACCGGCGAGCACACTGGCGATGATCAACGCCACCATGGCGACAATCAAGCGAATGCCGACCTGGTCCAATCGCTCGAGCCAAATCGAATCGCCGCGGACAATTAGCACAGCAACCAAGAAGACTCCGGCAAAAGCCAGAAAGCAGAGAGTGATCGCCAGCAGCAGACCGGCGAACACGCCAAACCAGTTCATGAAGGCGAACTGAACGGAGCAGACGGCCGTCAATGCGAGGAGACCTCGCATGCCGAACCGCCAGGGAGGCGATGATTGCGGAACGATTTCCGCCAGCACCGGTTCCGCACTAATTGTGCGGTCATGGTCAGCACGGTGTGGCGTTTCAGCGGTCATGACAGCGCCGGAAGAGAGGACGTTCACTCCCACCCTAGCGGATGCCCTGCCCCCAGGCCAGCTATTTCATGTTCATGCTCATCAGGAACTCGGCGTTGGTCTTGGTCTTGGCCAGCCGCGACGTGAGCAGTTCCATGGCTTCGGGCGCGTTCATGTCGGCGAGGACTCTGCGCATGACGCTCACCCGCCGGTATTCCTCAGGGTCCATCAGGATCTCTTCGCGACGCGTGCCGCTCTTGTTGATGTCGATGGCAGGCCAGATGCGCTTGTCGACAATACGACGATCCAGATGGATTTCCAGGTTTCCCGTGCCCTTGAATTCCTCGAAGATCACGTCGTCCATCTTGCTGCCCGTATCCACCAGCGCCGTGGCCAGGATGGTCAGCGATCCACCTTCTTCCACCTTGCGAGCGCTTCCAAAGAATCGCTTCGGCTGCTGGAGGGCGTTGGCGTCTAAACCGCCGGTGAGCAACTTGCCCGATTGGGGGCACTCACTGTTCCAAGCTCGCGCCAGGCGGGTGATCGAGTCCAGGAAAATTACAACGTCGGTTCCACATTCGACCAGTCGCTTCGCTTTTTCGAGCACCATGTGGGCGACTTGGACGTGGCGCGCCGGGGGTTCGTCGAAGGTGCTGCTGATCACCTCGCAATTGGGACCTTTGACCTGGCGCTCCATGTCGGTGACTTCTTCAGGTCGCTCGTCGACCAGAAGCATCATCACGTAAGCGTCCGGAAAGTTATGGAGCACTGCCTTGGCCATCTTTTGCATCAAGATGGTTTTCCCGGCCCGCGGCGGGCTCACGATCAATCCACGCTGTCCGAACCCGATGGGGGTAACCAGGTCGACGACGCGCGTCGAAAGATCATCCGGGTCGTGTTCCATCGTGATCCGCTTGTCGGGATGCAGCGGCGTCAGATCGTCGAACAGGACTCGCCCCGAAGATTGATTCGGTTCCTGGTAGTTGATTGCCTCAACGCGTAGCAGGGCGAAGTAGCGCTCGTTCTCTTTTGGCGGACGGATTTGTCCCGAAACCGTTGCACCGGTGCGCAGGCCGAAGCGACGAATCTGGCTGGGCGAAACGTAGATATCGTCCGGGCAGGATAGGTAGTGATAGTCGGGACTACGGAGAAAGCCGAAACCATCGGGGAGGATTTCGAGCGTTCCCTCGCCGTACATCAGGCCGTTCGTCTTCACCCGCTCTTTGAGGATGCGGAAAATTAACTCCTGCCGCTTCATGCCCGCGACATCGGTCATGTTCTCCTTGTGCGCCTCTTCGATGAGCTGCGGCATGCTCATCTTTTGCAGTTCGGCGATGTGGACTTCGCTTCCCTTCAGTTTTTCGAACTGATCATCCCCGCTGCCGTCGCGATTTACCCGGTCGGCGAGCTCGGCGAATTCTTCGGCAATCGAT
The DNA here is from genome assembly GCA_023430365.1 of Planctomycetota bacterium. Taxonomy (GTDB): domain Bacteria; phylum Planctomycetota; class Planctomycetia; order Pirellulales; family Pirellulaceae; genus JAEZAS01. The sequence goes on along the minus strand of JAEZAS010000146.1, from coordinate 20,985 downwards.
AGCGGTTCTCCCTCGGCCTCGAGCTCGCGAAGGCGGTCGATGTGTCGGCTGACATCGGCGGTGGGATCGGAATTGGTGGCTGCCGCGCTGCTATCGCGGCGTCGGTCTTTGTCCGCGCGATTGCGGAAGTTCTTGAAGGTCGCCATCGCTTCATGCTCCTGGAGAAGGCGGAGTGGGTCGCGCACGAACGGCGCATAGGGTGGGCTGGAAGTGCCTTGGGGGATGGTTCAGTCGTAATTCACACCACCGCCAAGGAGTAGGGCCGAATGGGGGCTTAGGCGAGGGTGTGAATTGTTCCGGTTTGGTCCCAAGAACGAGGCAGAACGGGAGCCGGCCTGGAAGGAGACGGGACAAGCCAGCGGAAACATCCAGGCGAACCTGGTCGGCCTCCGCTACTTCAGCTTGGGAGTGCTATTGCATTATGCTCTTTCGCCGATTCAGGGGAAAGAGTGCGAAGTGAAAAAACTGCCGCGATATTTTCAACGATTCGGTCCACTGCTTAAGTGCTCCGATCGACTTGCGTCTTCTGCAGGAGCAGTGCAACCTGACGGCAGGTTTCGTCCGGCGATCGAGAATTGTCGACGAAGTGAGTGGCCGCCTCACGTTTTCGCTCGAGCGGCCACTGGCTTTTTTCCCTCGCCGTCCACTGGTCTGGTGTCCAGCCTCTCCCGATAGCTCTCTGCTTTCGGATTTCACTTGGCGCATCGACAAACCAGATCTCGTCGCAGAATTTTGACCAGCCCGTCTCCAGCATGATGGCTGCATCTACGGCGACATAGGGAACGGTACCTTGCTTTCGCCACTGGTCGATCTGCGATCGCATTGCTGCGGCGATCCGCGGGTGGGAAACTCCCTCGAGAAACCCTTTTTCCGCTTTTCCGTCCGGGGCAAAAACGATTTTTGCGACCGCGGAGCGGTTAATCTGACCGTCGGCTGAAAGTATTCCCGGGCCCCAGCGATCTACTAGTGCAGCGATGACCTCCGGCTGGCGCAGCACGTCGTGGCCAATTTGATCCGCGTTGAGCACTGCGGCTCCCAGTCGGGCGAGACAATCCGTCACCGTGCTCTTCCCGCTGGCAACGCCGCCTACGATTCCGATCACTCTCATGTGGCCGGTTTCCCTCGTTAATCGCTTGTCGGCCTTGCCTAGACGGGTTCGCACTCAGCCCAATTGAGGCCCGTTTTGATATCGACCTTCAGTGGAACCGAGAGTTCGGCGGCGCTCGTCATCTCAGCCGTCACCAGGCGGATAAGTGCTGCTTCTTCCTCAGGCGGGAATTCAAAGACTAGTTCGTCATGGATTTGCAGAAGCATTTTGGCCTGCAATTGCTCTTGCTTGAGCCGGCGATGAACGTTCAGCATCGCTCGCTTGATGATGTCGGCGGCTGAACCCTGGATCACGGAGTTAATCGCGATTCGCTCAGGAAGATTCCGTTGGCGCTTGTCGCGAAGGGTGGCGGGATCTCGCACGCCCTGGACGGGGCGTCTGCGACCGGCGATGGTCGACACATAGCCAAGTCGGCGACAGTCGACCAGCGTTTGGTGCATGAACGTGTCCACGCCAGGCAGTCGGGCGAAGTAGGCGTCGATGAACTTGGCCGCCTCTCCTTGCTCGATATCGATTGTCTTGGCGAGGCCGAAGGGGCTCTGGCCATAGATCACGCCGAAATTGATCGCTTTGGCGCTGCGTCGCATCGCCGACGTCACTTCTTCCAGCGGAACTCCATAAACTTCACTTGCCACTTGCGAATGAATGTCGCGGTCCGCTTCAAAAGCCTCTCGGAGCGTGGCATCGCCCGAAAAATGCGCCAGCACCCGCAATTCAATTTGCGAGTAGTCGGCTGTCATGAGCCGCCAGCCGGCCGGGCCGGGCAAGAAAGCGGAACGGATCGCCCTGCCCTGCTCCGTGCGGATAGGAATGTTTTGCAAATTCGGATCGGACGAGCTTAACCGTCCCGTCGCCGCAACATCTTGCTTGAAGGATGTGTGAACGCGCCCTGTAACTGGATGAATCAGTTCTTGCAGAGCATCGACGTAGGTGCTTTTGAGCTTCGTGTTGTGCCGATACTCCATGATCTTGGCTGGCAGCGGATGCATGCGAGCCAAGTCTTCGAGCACTTCAGCGTCGGTGCTCGGCCCGGTTTTGGTTTTCTTGAGCACCGGCAGCTTTAGTTGGTCGAAGAGCAACTTGCTGAGTTGCAACCGTGAGTCGATGTTGAAGTTCGATTCCGCCAACTCGTAAATCTCGGACTTGAGTCGGTCGATGCGATCGCCGAATTCGGCGCTGAGTTGCTGCAGTCGCTCCCGGTCGACACGGATGCCGTTGTATTCCAGCTCGGCGAGTACTTCGACGAGCGGAATCTCCAGTTCCGAGAACAGATCCGCAAGTTCCTGTTCCCGAAGGCGGGGTTCGAGGAGATTGGCCAGCCGAAGGGGTACGTCGGCGTCTTCTGCCGCGTACTGCCCAATTGCAGCGACAGGCACTTCATCCATTCGCTTCTGCGTTTTTCCGCTACCGATCAGCGACGTGATGGTGATGTTGTCATGGCCGAGGTGCCGCCGCGCCAGATCGTCCAAGTTGTGGCTGCGCTCGCCTGGATCGAGCAGGTAATCGGCCACCATGGTGTCGAAGGCAATTCCTCGCAGTTCGATGCCAATGCTCCGCAGCACGATCATGTCGTACTTAATGTTCTGGCCGACCTTTTCGATCACCGGATCTTCGAGAATGGGGCGCAGCAGCTCCTTGGCCCAGTTGGGATCGATTGTCGGCTCACCTTCTGGGGCGCGAACGGGAATGTAGTAAGCCTCGCCAGGCGCCCAGGCAAACGAATAACCGACGATCTCGGCCCAGCGCGGATGGGTCGACGTCGTCTCCGTGTCGACCGAGATGCGGCGCTGCCGGACCATCTTGGCAACCAGCTCGGAGAGCTCGTCGACGGTGGAAATGATTCGATAGTCAGCTTCCCAAGGGGTAGACGCTGTGGAAGGCGATTCGGCGCCGGAGTCCACCTCGTAGGCGTCGTCCAGCAATCCGCTGGTCATCGGCAAGTCGCCGGTTGGACCGAGCAGATCCTCGTCTCCGTTCGGTTCGGAGGGAAGTTCCTTGCCGAAACGCTTCATGAGCGTCTCGAGGCGACGCGAAAGCTGCTTGAAACCGCAGGTGCGGCAGAGGTAGTCGACTGCCTCTGGATTGAACCGGCCGACCCTTGCGGCCTGCCAGTCGATCGACAAGGGGACGTTGGCGTCCAGCCGAACCAGCTGCCGGCTGATCAACGCCTGAGCCTTGCCATTGATCAGGTTTTCGCGCCGCTTCGTGCCGGACATTTCATGAGCGTGATCGAAGACGTTTTCGAGTGTCTCGTACTTTTGCAGCAGCTCGGCGGCGATCTTGGGGCCAATCAGCGGTACGCCCGGGATATTGTCGATGGTGTCGCCAACCAGCGATTGGAAATCGACTACTTGATCGGGGCGGATCCCCCAAACGGCTCGCAGCGCAACTTCGTCGAAGACCTCGTTCTTGCGCACGTTGAGGAGTTTCACATGATCAGTGATCAGCTGCCGGCAGTCCTTGTCGCTGGTGACGAGTAGGCAGTTGCCGCCGCACTGCTCAATCAGGCGAGCAACCGTCGCCATCACATCGTCAGCCTCGTAGCCGGGCACCGAGACGGTCAGAAGTCCGAGGGCCTCGAGAAACTGGTGGATGACCGGGATTTGAAGCTTCAAATCCGCCGGCATCTCCTCGCGATGGATTTTGTATTGTTCAAAGAGGTTGTGGCGGAAGTTGGGACCTGGGGGATCGAAGGCAACCAGGATGTATTCCGCCTGGCGATTTTCAATCAAATCGACCATATCGCGGACGAAGCCCTGCACGGCCCCGACAGGACGCCCCTGAGGACTCGTCATCTCCGGCATGGCGTGGAAGACCTGATAGATCAGCGCATGCGCGTCGATGACGTAGACTGTCTTGTCGCAAATATTCGCGTCGCCGACCGTCCGATTCGCTTCTCCAGCTCCGGCGACGGTTGTCACAGGCGACGAGCCGCTTGGAACCGGCTCCACCGGGTTGCCGTTTGGAGAGCTTCCCGTGGGAATACTTGCAGAACTGGGAGACGAACCCTCATTGCCGGAAGTTGGTTTGGAAACAACTCTCGGATCAGCAGACGGGGGGGAATTTGAGGGGGGAGGTTTGTCTGACGGGTTGGGGACCGAGACTTCGGAGTCTTCAAAACCAGCGAGCATGGGCTGGTGACGAGATTTGGCCATCAATAAGGTCCCTGAACAGCAACCGCCGACTCGTCCGTAAGTAGACAAGTGTTCCGGATGAATCGTAGGGGCCGCCCGTTCCCGATGTCAAGCATGGGCTGAGGGTATGGAGCCCAAGCAAGTCTTAGTTAATAAAAGACTTGCGGATTTCGTTGACACTCCGGATCACGGTATTTAGACTCGATGGATGGGCCTTTCTAGGAGCGGATGCCAGTCGTGTTCACGGCGGTCGGGCTCCCCAGCTCATTTCCTCCGGTGCTGCCGGATCGAAGAACTCTTATCGGAACACTCAATCGCGACCGACTGGCCTGCCCGGAAGTTCGCGGAACTAGAAGCGGCGTCCGCACTTAGCTGCGACGAGAGGAGCAATTGAAATGGCGTCCAGGGACAGTCAGGGCCTGCAAATCGCCGTCATCGTCTTCGCGATGCTGACCATCATTTTGGCGATCACCACCTACATCTTCTACGCCCAGGCGAACACCAACTTGCTCGCCCGCGAGTCGGCGGAGAAAGCCAAATCGGACGCTGACGCCGCAGTGCGGAATATGACCTACCGCAATCTGGCTCTCCAGTTCGTCCTCGGAGACGGCGATGTGACCCGTGAGCAGGTCAACGCGGCCAAGCCGACCGCTGGCGATGCGACCGTCGATCGCGTCCTGGCCAATTTCGACGCCGACATGGCACTTTATGGCGAAAATGTCGCTGAAGCGGGGCCGCGGAACTATCGCACCTTGCCAGCCTTCCTGCTGGGAGCCATCAACACCAAAAACTCCGCTGTCGTGGCCGCCAATGGCCTGGCGAGCGAGTATCAGAACGAGAAGAACACCGTCCAAGCCGCCGAGCAGGCTCGGGCGAATCAGGCCGAAACGGCCGTCGCCACGGCCCAGCAAGACCTGAATGCCCAGACCGAGAAGTTCAATAACGATCTGACGGAGTACAACAAGGAAAAGGAAAAGCTGGCGACCCAGTTGGCGGAAAAAGACAAGGTGATGAAAAAGGAGCGGGATGAAGCCACCCGGCAGATCACCCAGCTGCAGCAGCAAATCGCCACACTGACCTCCACGGTCCAGGGCTACCAAGACAAGATCAAGAATATCGAGACCAACCGGGACGACATCTTTGAGAATCCGGATGGCCGCGTGACCTGGGTGAGCCAGAAGCAGCGCGTCGCCTGGATCAACCTGGGCCGGGCTGATGGACTGGCACGTCAGACGACGTTCACCGTGTTCGACGCTCAGGAAACGGGCGTCACAACCGCTGAGCCCAAGGGGCGTCTGGAAGTGGTTCGGGTCATCGACGATCACCTGGCCGAATGCCGCATTCTCGAAGACACGCCGCGCAACCCGATTCTGCCGAACGACGTAATCCATACGCCCGCCTGGTCGCCGGGACAGGCCATTCACTTCGCCCTCGTTGGCAACATGGACCTGGATGGCGACGGCCGGAGCGATCGCGAGGCGATCAAGAACATCATCACGCTCAACGGTGGCATCATCGATGCCGAACTGATGGACAACGGCACTCGCGTGGGCAGCATGTCGGTCAACACCCGCTATGTGGTGCTGGGCGAGAAGCCGACCGAGAGCACCGATCCGAAAATGCTCCAGGAATACAACTTCCTGCTCGGCGAAGTGCAGCGTTATGGCACCGAGATCATCTCCGTGCAAAAGCTCCTCGCCCAGATGGGCTGGAAGGCTGAGTCGCGAACCGTGGAGATCGGCAACTCGGGAGCGCCCGGCGAGTTCCGTCGTCGCACTGCTCCTGGCACGCGGCCCGCTCCGGCTGCTGGGGCGGCTCCCGCTCCTGCCGCCGCAGCCGAACCGGCCGCCGCGGACGCCCCTGCCGCCGCGGAAGAGGAAGATCCGTTCCGCTAACCATCGCTGAAGCGATCGAATCAACCCAGCACCCATGCGACGTCTCGCGTGGGTGCTTTTTTGCGCTCAATTAGGAGCGGTCGCTAGAGCAGGCCGCCCGCAAACAGCCGTTCCTTGAGGCCGAGAAGCGTCTGCTTCTCATGCTGGAACTCGGCATCGGTCAAAGCGGTTTGAAACCGTTCAGGTTCGAGGAACACACGCGCGGGTGGCTCAATGGCGTAGTGGCGGATCATACGGTGGAGCAGCCGCTCTTGTTCCGTATCCAAACGATGCGCCTGCGACAGCTCTCGCAGCAACTTTCCGGGGTGATTGATCGTGGTGTTCGAGTTGCCGCCCCGAACCTTGGCGATCAGCCAGCAGGCCGTTACGGCAAGCACAGCAAGAGTTGCGACAAGGCCCACGCTCAACGGATCGATCCTGGCGTTCTCGCCGCGAAAGTGGTCGCCCAAATGCAGGACGCTTGGCGTCTCAGCGGCCAACAACGTTGTAAGGAAAGCGACGGGCATCGTTGATCACTTGCTCCACTCGCTACGGGCTGTTGATTGGGTCGTGCTCGAAGGATCAGGCGCCATGGAGTCCGCGGATGTGCCTGTGTTGCGACGGTTGGCTGGGATCACCGTGGTCGAGGTGAGTGAATTGCTCACGGGCTCCGTTTTTCCCCGAGTGATACTTGCCAAAGCCCTTTCCGCGGCCTGCTGAACGAGCGGGGAATGGTCCAGCAGCGCCGTGCGAAGCGCGTTGCGAACGGCCGGCAGATCCACCCCCTCCAGGGCGCGCATCACTTCGATCTTGAAATACTGGTCGTCGTCGGCGAGCAAGGCGATCAGCGTGCCGTGCAACGCTTCGACGACTCCCATCGCCACGCACATCTCGAGGCCCCGCTTGCGCCGGCTGCGGGCCGGAGCTTGCAGCTCTGCACGCAGTTGATCCAGGGCCCGGGCGTCGACGGTTTTGACGAGTTGTCCCGTGCTGACGCGAGCAGCGTCCGTGAGCGAATCGAAGACTTGCAAGTATCGACTGAAGTTGTATTCATCAAGGCCGCGTCGGGCCGCATCGCGTTCCATCTCGTTGTCGCTATCCAGGTGCTCCAGCAGCAGCGCGGTCGCTTGCGGCAGATTTCGGCTGCGAAGCTGATCGAGGATGGCGGCACGCACTTGTGGGTCCGGATCGCGAAGCGAACGGATGGCCAGGCGATCCGCTTGCGGGCCCGGGAACTGGGCGAGCGCTACGGCTGCAGCCCGTCGGCCCGCCAAGGGCTCTTGGCCGAGGACATACGTGACCAGATCGAAGGCCTGCTTTCGACTGATTCCTGAGAGCGCGGCGAACTGCACGACACCCGCCTGCTCGGCGTCGCCCAGGGCGCGCAGGACCGTGAGGATACCCGTGAGGCAGGGGGCCGACTCGAGACGCTTGAGGTTGGCTCGGACGACGGCGGACGGCTCGCTGCCGACTTTGCGGAACAATTGCCGCAAGTAGCTCACATCGACGCGACTGGCGATCGCTTGCAGCGCCGCCAGCGGGGCATGCGGATCGTCCAGATAGCTCAGCAGCAATCGGACAATGGCGGGACGAGAACACTCGCCGAGCACGGCAAGCAGCGGCGCGTGACAGCGCTCTCTCGGTGACTGCAAAATGTGCTTTAGCACCGCGTTGTCGCGCTGAGCAAGCAGCAGGAACGCTTCGATCAGTTCGGTGCGGCAGTGGTCGGGAAAGGTCTCAGCGGCTTGCTCCAGGCTGGGCAGGACGTGCGCTCGTTGCAGTTGCGGATCGCGGCGAATGCGATAGTCCCGCGGTGAGTGCACTTCCTCGTGCAGCAGTTCCGCCATTTCGAGGACGGCGCCGGCCGCTCGTTGCCCATAGGGATGGGTTTTGTCGATGCCCGCCGCGACGAGTTGCGGAATCAGATCGAACTCGCGCGTCGCGACCGCCGCCTCGCAGGCGTTTCGGTAGAGCTTGGAGTCGTTGCTGACGATTGCCTTGCGGATTGCCGGTGTCAGCCAGCCGGAACGCTGCACCACCAGCGAACGCCAGCGGTCGCTCAATTGGTCCCAGCGACCAAGCACGTGCAATTCGGCTTCCAGGCTTCGCCGCTGCACGAGCGCTTTGAGAGCGGCCTCCTGGCTCTGGTGATTTCGCCCATCCAGCGCCGCCAACAGCACAGGCACGGCGGCCTCATTGGCCGTTTCGCCGAGCACCTTCAGCGTGATTTGTATTCCACTGGACATAGTTCAATCCCCAAACTCTCTCGCTGCCAAAAATCTAGGTTGCCACACCGCCTTTGCAGGTTCGCGGCAACCCGCGAGAGGGGAATCGGACCGAATGCGAGCCCCTTGGGCCCGGATAATCCGCACAACCGCTTTCTACGGCTCGGAAACTGGATGCACGGAGTTTTCCTGGATGCCCGACTATTAACGCCACGATGCGGCCGGCTGCGCTTTGTCGCATGCTCCGGCGCGGGGACGAGGATCGGCTGCATGCGTCTCCGACTGGGATCGCGAATCGTCTCCGCAGAAAGGCTCAGCCTTCAGCCTGCGACCTCTATCCTTGATTTTCGCGACCGTGATGGGGAAACTTAGATTTAGCCTTCCTACACGGGCGGTTCGCTGCCTCATCCCGCCGAAGTCGATCGAGTAGTGCCATGCCTCTTCCGCTGTCAGCGGCTGAAGTTCTCAATCGCGAGTTTCTCGAAATCCGCGCCAAGGTTCTGGAACTAGCCGCTGCGCTGGACCGGTTGGAGCGGGCGCAGGGGGACCTCGGCGACGACCCCAGGCTGCAGCGCATTCACGAGGCTCTCGAACTCCTAGGCCAGCCGGGCCACGATCGCGCCGAGCAGGTGCAACTGGTGTTCTCCCGGGCCTACGACGAAAACTGGCAGACCGAGTACAAGGTCGCGCCCCGTTAGCAGCGGCCGCCGCTCGTCCCCACACATCGCATTTCTGCCGAACCAACTCAGGGCGCTATGGACTACTTCGATCCTCATATCCACATGGTGTCGCGGATCACCGACGATTACGAGACGCTGGCGAAAATGGGCTGCGTTGGCATGAGCGAGCCAGCCTTCTGGGCCGGCTTCGATCGGGGTTCGGCGGAAAGCTTTCGCGATTACTTCCGTCAGCTCACGGAAGTGGAACCGAAACGGGCGGCCCAGTACGGCATTCAGCACTACTGCTGGTTGTGCATCAACGCCAAGGAAGCCGAAAACGTCAGCCTGTCGCGTGAAGTCATCAAGCTCATTCCTGAGTTTCTCGACAAGCCCAATGTGCTGGGGATCGGCGAGATCGGTCTGAACAAGAACACCCGCAACGAAGCGATCATCTTCCTCGAGCATCTCGAGCTGGCCGTAAAACATAGCCAGCAAATTCTCATCCACACTCCGCACCTGGAGGACAAGTACCAGGGCACACGGATGATTCTCGACATGCTCACCGGCGACAGGCGGCTCGAGCGCAGCCGCGTGCTGGTCGACCACGTGGAGGAACACACGATCCGTCCCGTCCTCGAAGCGGGGTTCTGGGCCGGAATGACGCTCTATCCGGTTAGCAAGTGCACACCGCAACGCGCCTGCGACATGATCGAAATGTACGGTCCCGAAAGGCTGATGGTAAATTCGGCGGGGGACTGGGGACCGAGCAAGCCGACCGCCGTGCCCGATTTCATCTTCGAAATGCGCCGCCGACGGCACCCGGAAAGCTTGATCCGCAAGGTCGTCTACGAGAACCCATTGCAGTTCTTCGGCCAGAGCAAGAACTTCCGTTTCACTCCGCGCGAGGGCGCTTAAGAGACCTTGCTGGGAACCGATCGTCGCTCACGGCAGACGCCCATGAAACGCAATCGGGCCGCTCGATTCTTCCGAACCGAGCGGCCCTTTTTCATTGCGTCCGTTCTCGGTTAGTTCACCGAGCAGCAGCTCTTCTTTGCGACCTTCGCAGTGGCGACGGTAGCGCTCTGCGAGTCGGTCTTGTCAGCCGTCAGCGAGGCGCCGGCGGCACAGCAAACACCGTCCGCGCAGCAGCCACAAACGCATTCGCCGCCCTGATCGCAGGCGCAACCCGATTCGACGCACACACAGTTTTCACACACACAAGCGGCGCCGCAGCAACATCCCGCATCGGCGACTTGCGCGGTGGTGGTGAAGGCGGCCGGGGTCAGAAACGAAACGAGCAACATTACGAGCCAGTACATGGCAAAACTCCAAATGAATATGCGTCCAAAAGCAAGAAAACAGAATCAATCGCACCCGGTGCCGATTAATTCCGCCAGACGCAATTCAGAAGATGGAGTCGTGGAGAATGAGCCGAAGGATCGTGCTCAGCCAGCCGGGGCCAAGACTCGCTGGTCGGCCGGAGGACGGGCAGGATGTTGAGAACGGCTACGGTCGTCGAAACCTGCTCGTCGCTCGATTCCGACCGCTTCGTCTGCGGCGCCGGGCTGTGTGAGCTGACGTGCTGCTCACAGCTACAACTAACGCTCGCAAGGGCCGCCGAGTTCGGATTGCAAGACGAACAGGCGTTGGAAGGGGCCAGGCAACATTCCGGCTTCGGAGCGACGCCGCTGCAGCAGCAGCCTTCTGCGCCATCGCCCGTCACACAGGCACAGTCGGGGCACCCGCACTGGGCCAGCACCACGCCCGGCAGCAACGCGTACGTGAAAACCGCCAGGAAGGCGGCCACGCGCGTCAGGGCTACCGAGAAACCGAACATGGTGAAGAAATCCTGCTGGCGACCCAAAAACTTCCGGAGCGAACGCCGCTATTATCTCAACCTACCCGCGACGGGTCAAACTCAGATGGAGGGTTGCTTGACGGGACGCTTGCCGTCGCTCATCGTAGCCCTCGGCTTGCATCGACTTTACGCAGTGCGAGCTGACCTGGTTCGGAAAATCTCTCCGCTGTTAGAGGACACTATGAAACTTCGATCGACCGCACTGTTTGCTCTCCTCGCCGCCCTACTCTGTACCGTAGTCCAGGCTCAGGACGGATTCGAAAAGATCTTCGACGGCAAATCGCTCGAAGGGTGGAAAGGGAATGACGCGTTCTGGTCCGTGAAGGATGGCGCTATCACGGGACAGACAACGGCCGAAAACCCCACCAAGGGGAACACCTTCCTGATCTGGCAGGGCGGCGAAGTCGGGGATTTTGAACTGCGGCTGAAATTCAAGATCGAGGGAGGCAATTCCGGCATCCAGTACCGCAGCGTGGACAAAGGCAACCACGTCGTGAACGGCTACCAGGCTGACATCGATTCGGGCCTCACGTTCATGGGCATCCTTTACGAAGAGGGAGGCCGCGGCATCCTCGCCCAGCGGGGCAAGAAAGTTGAGATTACGGAAAAGGGGGAAAAAAAGGAACTCGGAACCACGACCCCCGAAAAAGAGATTCTCGATTCGATTAAGAAGGACGATTGGAACGAGTACGTCGTGATCGCCAAGGGAAACCAACTCACGCAAAAGATCAATGGCCACACGACGATCGAACTCACCGACCAGCAATCGGAGAAGGCCAAGGCCAGCGGTATCCTCGCCCTGCAACTTCACGCTGGTCCGCCGATGAAGGTCCAGTTCAAGGACATCGAGCTGCTGCGGAATTAGGGCCGTCGCCGTCAACGACTTTAATCCCCCTCTCCCTCTGGGAGAGGGCCGGGGTGAGGGCGGCGGGAAAGTTCAGGGCGGAGTACGATGGCGGAGCGATTCGAGCCGCCATCCTACCTCACCCTAACCCTCTCCAAGCGGGAGAGGGAACCGGCGAACTGCGCATCAAAATCCGGCGGCCGTTCTTATCGCCCAGCGAGCGTTGCTTTCACATGCAGCGGGGCATCGGCCCGGGTCAGTTCCAACGTGACTTCCTGGCCCGCATCCTTCTCCGCCAGGATCGATCGCAGGTCATCGCCGCTTAGCACCGGTTTCCCGTCGACGGACTTCAGAACGACCCCTGCCTGGACGCCAGCCGTCTCGGCGGGCGAGTTGCGAACCACTTCTTCGATCACCAGGCCGCCGGTCGACGGCTTCCCTTCCACGCCGAGCATCGGCTCGAAGCCAGCCGGCCAGGCGCCGAACACCTCGCCGTTGCGTAGCCGACCGAGCTGGGCGTCCAGCTTCGATTGCACGACCCGGGTGAACGTCATGCCGCCGAAGCGGCTGCGGCCCGTGTGCAAGCCCATCAAATAACCGTCGCGATGCATGAGCGCTCCGCCGGGTGTCCACGCGGTGGCGTCCACATCGATCCAGACATCGTTGCGAAACACCCGCCGCACGGTGGCCGCTTGCGCATCGGGTTTCGCTCCTGCCTTCGGTTTTGCGGGTAACGTAAGCGCGGCATACATGTCGTGCAGGTGAAACGCCTCATGGGGCCACACCGGTGGCGCTGGCCATTCACCCTTTTCCTCCAAGCGGACCAGTCCAAGGTTTGCATCCCGCCAAACGCCGAGCGTTTTTCCTCGCGCCGACTTGCCATCGCTGAAATGCACGGTCACCTCTTGCTGCGGTTTGCCCATCGCGTGGCCAACCGTCAATATCTCTCCCTCCTTTCGCCGCACCACGACACCACCGAGCATCCTGCCGTTGGCGTATTCGATAGTGACGACGGCCGGCGCCATTCGCTCGATGGCCTGTTGCATGAGTTGCTGCCGGGCCATCTGGTTGGTGCGCTCCGCCGAGGGAGCTTGCGGGATCAGGTCGAAGTCCTGATGCGTGCGCCCGAAGTAGACATGGTCGACAAGTCCTTGCTCGCCGTCGGGGCAAATAAGATTGATGCCCGTTACGTCGAGTGGACCAAAGTCGGCGAACACATCGCGCGTGATCACAAGCCAGCTATCGGGCACGTCGCCGTGCACGCGAGTAGCTTTGCCCAGGGTCGGCTCGCCGCTTCCGAGGTCGTACCGGATCGGTTCAGCGGCCGGAGGCGACGTTTCGAGTTCCAGTGCCAATCGCCCGCCGCCCCGCTTGCGGACAGCGAATCGAAAAGCACGCGTTTCGCCCCATTTCGGCTGCTCGCGCACGCGCACCGGTGAGGTAAACCGCCAGGCGGTTTTCTGCCCGCGCGCGAGCCTGGTCGATTGTTGGCCGTAATGCCGGTCGTCGTCGAATCCGCTCCCCTGCCCCGAGCCGCGCTCCATCAGCGAGACGTCGACGGGTTCGTCGAAGACGCGCACAAGTCCCGGCAAGTGTTCAGTCAATTGAACCGCACGCCACTCGACCGGCGCGCTGTCGCCGGAACCGGCAAGTTGGCGGATTTCGATCTCGGCGGTAGCGCCCGGCGACCGCTGGTAGCCGTCGAGCGGAACGACCATCGGCCGAACGTCGTCCCGGGTGCCCGACCGGAGCGGGACGGTGAACTCGGCCACCGGCGAGCCATCGACGCGCACTTCGAGCTTCGGTTCGGTGCCGCGATTGAAGGGGCGGCAGGCCGCGATCACGAGCCAGCGGTCGCGCGGTCCGATTTTCACTTCGCGTGACAGGACCAGGCTTGCCGAACGAGTGGCAATGGCTCGCTGAAAGGCGCCCGGCTGCGGCAAGCGATCGTCGCGGACGGTGAACCATTCGACCTGAGGTTCGGAGGCGGAGGTGGGGGCCAGACGGACGTTCCATCCCGTCCACGCGGCGAACTGCTTGGGCAGGCGGTTCTGAAACTCACCGCTCAGCCAATTCGAATCAAGCTCCAAGATCGGATCCAGCCAATCCGCGTGGTCGCGGATTTCGAACGGATCGGCGCCGGCGGGGCGGCCTTCATGGGCCGAATCGACTTGCAGGACCAACTCGCTCGACCCCGTGGTCGGCGAAAGGGGAATGATCCCGGTATCCGCTACGGATGCGCTGCCGACGAGGAACGGGCTTTCCCAAAGCGGAGCGGAAGAACCCGGCCCGCCTGATACTCGGGCGCGAATGCAGCCCCCCTTCCCCGCTGCGCGGTCAAGCGCGACCGAGGAGCGGAACGACTTCGCTCCCGCCGGCAACGGGAAGGTCATTTCGCACTGCGCCTGACAACCGAGCCCCCAGCCGAAATCAACTTCCGCGGTGCGCAGCGGACCGCCGAGGGCGCTGCGATTGGTTTGCGGCTTGCGGCCAGCTCCTCCGAGTGTGGCCCGCGTGACAACCTGGCTCGGCTGAACGCGCGAGAGGGGCACTTCTGTGGGCTTGAAGGAGCGTCGGTAGATGATGTCCCGGTTGGGAATCCAGAGCGTGTCGAGGCTCCAGGCAGGCTGAACTCCGTGATACCACTTCTCCGGTTCACTTCCCTCCGCCCGGGCCTTCAAGCGGTCGAGCGACGTCGTAGCGACCAGCCCGCCGGTGGTTTCGACTTGCAGCAAACGCGAGTCGGTGCTCGTGCAAAGAGCGGCGAGTTCATCGACATAGGCCTGCCAGAACGAATCGGGCGCAGGCAGGTGCAACTCGGCGACCTCGCTCCAAGGAACCAGCCGGTTCCCTCCCTCGACGAGCAAATTCAGCTGCTCGCTGCGAATGCGAATCGCGCGAAACTGAAGCGACCGGCCATCGCGGTAGAAAACGGTTCCCGGCTGATAGTCGGTCGTTCGCTTTTGCCAGACGATGCGGCGGACCAGCGGCAGAACCACGCGGATCGTGTCGCTGGCCGCGTTGCCCGGGGGCGAAAGCGTGATGCCTGGGCGGACGAGCAGGTGTGGCGGCGCGGGATCGTAGGACAGCTCTTCACCGCTGCGGTAGTCGATGACCTGCCCTGGCAACCGGTCTCCGGTATGCGTCTCCACAAAAGCGGCGGGCAGCTCGCCGGGACGCTTCGAACGATCGTACAGCCAGCGGAGCGGATTGGCTGGCTCCAGGAGCGGCTGGCCGTCGAGTCGCGGCATCGCGTTGGAATCGTGCCACTCGGTGAGGGCGTTGCCCTGCAACCGCTGGCCACCAGCCAGCATGGCGGAATAGCGATGCGGCGGGGCGGCCACGACCTGGCTGGCGACGAGCAGATGGGCCAGCGCCAGGATCGACATCAACCGCAGCCGCAGCAATTCCAACATGCTTGGAACACCTTTCGTAGCTCGACGCCCCCAGTCGATCCAGTCAGACTGAAGTGGGCCTGATCGCCTGCAATCGTTACGCCGCAGCGGCCCCCTGGCCCACAACCTTTCCGGCCAGTTCACTACCCTTTTACTAGTCCCCTACAAGGAGCCGATCCGATCGACGACATCTCTTGTAACCCACGCTAGGAAAATGCTTTGCAAAGCAACGCCCTGGTCGGGTTATTGGACTTACGTCGATAGGGCTCCAATGTTCTACAATACCTCTAGCGGGTGGGTTGGCTGTTGATAAACCCCATCCAATCTCGGCCCATCCACCGAGCCGGAATTATACAGGATGAGTATGGAGTTATCGAGAAATTTCTGCCCCGGCGACCTTCTGACCCCGGTCCTGTACCGGAAAGCCACCCCGCCCATACCCCTGAGCGGTAGCTACCCTTCGCAGAGGTTGTCGATCAGCTCATACAGCCGGCCGCTGTCGATTGGTTTCGAGAGATAGGCGGTCATTCCCGCCTCGAGG
Source organism: Planctomycetota bacterium (assembly GCA_023430365.1). Taxonomy (GTDB): domain Bacteria; phylum Planctomycetota; class Planctomycetia; order Pirellulales; family Pirellulaceae; genus JAEZAS01. Next base: position 5,347 of record JAEZAS010000146.1, on the reverse strand, counting down.
CAGCGATCCTCGTCCCCGCGGAGGGCATGGGCGGTCAGAGCGACGATCGGCACCGCGCGATGGCGGTCCTCGGGCAGCGAGCGGATGGCCTCCGTGGCCTGGAAGCCGTTCATCAGCGGCATCTGCACGTCCATCAGGATGATGTCGAACGCCTGCTCGCTCGCCAGGCGGACTGCTTCCTGACCGTCGGAAGCCAGCTGGACGGAATGCCCGCGCCGCTCGAGCAACAGCTTGAGCAGTTTTTGATTCGCCACGGTGTCTTCGGCGAGCAAAACGCGCCGGCAGGGAGCGGCAGGCGGCGTTGCGGCGGACGCTTGTTCCCCCTTGCTTGGAATCCGTTCGGCGGCAGGCTTCGGCAGGTCCGCCGGCTGGCAGCGCGGCAACGTGATGGTGACGTGGAACGTGCTGCCGCTACCGGGTTGGCTTTCCAGCCAGATCTTGCCGCGCATCGCTTCGACCAGGCTCGACGTAATGGCCAGCCCCAGGCCGGTACCGCCGTATCGCCGCGTGGTGGAAGCGTCAGCCTGGGTGAAGGGCGCGAAGATCTCGGCCTGGCTTTCCAGCGGAACGCCGATGCCCGTGTCGCGGACCGAAAAATGAAGCATGGCGGCCGAATCGTCCACGCCCGCAGTCGTCACCCCGACGGTGACTCCCCCCTGCTCCGTGAACTTGATCGCGTTGCCCACCAGATTCACGAGAATCTGCCGGATTCGCAGCGCATCCCCCACGAGCAAGTCGGGCACTTCGGAATCGATCGCCACATCGAAGCTCAGTTCCTTCTGCTCGGCCTTGACGGCCAGCGCTTTGAGCGAGACCTCCAGCGACTCGCGCAAGCGGAACGGAGCGATTTCGAGCGAAAATTTTCCCGACTCCAGCCGGGAAAAATCGAGCAGCTCGTTCAGCAGCATGAGCAGGTGATGCGACGACTCCTGAGCCGTCTGCAAATACTCGCGGGCGGTGGCCGAGATCGATTCCTGCATGGCCAGCTCGGTCATGCCGATGATGGCGTTCATCGGGGTGCGCAATTCGTGGCTGACATTGGCCAGGAACTGCGTCTTGGCCTCGTTGGCTCGCTCGGCGGCCATGCGGGCCGATTGAGCTTGCACGAGTTCCATTCGCTGTTGTTCGAGGCGATGCTGCTGCACCGCGTAGCGCATCGCCCGTTCGAGCAGATCGGACGTGATGTCGCGCTTGCTGAGAAAGTCGGTGGCGCCTGCTCGCATGGCGGCCAGATCGGTTTCGCGATCGTTCTGCGTGGTGAGCAGAATAAGGGGGGCGGCGCACTGGCTGGCGCGTGCCGTGCGAACCAACTCCACCCCGTCGCGAGCCCCGAGACGGTAGTCGATGAGGGCTACGTCGTAGTTCTGGGCGATGACCGCCTCGAGCCCTCGTTCGTAGTCGTCAATCCAGACAAGCTCGAACCGCGGCTCGACGATTTCGTCGAGCAAATCCCGCGTCAGCAGATAGTCGTCCTGATCGTCCTCGATCAGGAGTACCCGGATCGGACGCCCCGGCACGATCTACTCCTGCTTGGCGGGCAGTTCTACGATCTGGAACCAGTAGCGACCCAGGGTCTTCATCACCTGCACCAGACCCTCGAAGGTCACCGGCTTGCTGATGAAGGAGTTTACACCCAGGTCGTAGGTCCGATAAATGTCTTCTTCCGCCTTCGACGTGGTCAGCACCACGATCGGGATCGAACGCAGCGAGGCGTCGGCCTTGATCTCGCGGAGGGCTTCACGCCCGTCCTTGCGCGGCATGTTCAGGTCGAGCAGGATGAGGCCCGGCCGAGGCGCGGCGCCCGGGGCTGCGTACTGTCCGCGGCGATGGAGATAGTCGAGCAACTGCTCTCCGTCTTCCACCGTGATCAGAGGGTTGGTCAGGCGACTCTCAGTGAGAGCGTCCTGGCAGAACGTACGATCGTCCGGATCGTCATCGGCGAGCAAGATCGGAACGAGGTTCGGTTCGTGAGTCATCAACACTCTCGTCAGTTGGCTGCTGTAACGGCAGGCGGATTACAAAAGTAGCCCCGCGGTCGGGCTCGCTGATGGCTTCGATTGTGCCGCGATGCCGCTCGACAATCTTACGGCAAATCGCAAGCCCAATGCCAGTACCCTCATAGGTATTTCGGCCGTGCAGCCTTTGGAAGATGGTAAAGATTCGTTCGGCGTATTTTTGCTCAAAACCGATTCCATTGTCCTGCACGCGGATCTCGCAGTAAGGGGCCGCTGTGGCGGTTTCGGCGTTTCCGTCCGTGGGGCCGGTGACTTCGGCTGCCACCGCGCGGATCGTTACGACCGGAGGCGTGTCGGGGCGGCGAAACTTGAGCCCGTTGCTGATTAGATTTTGAAACAATTGCCTCATCTGCAAACTATCGGCGGCCACCGTGGGCAAATTCTGTCGCTCGACGCGCCCCTCGGTCTGGGCGAGTCGGGTTTCAAGGTCGATCAGCACATCGTCGACAATCTTGTTCAGATCGACCTTGCGAAACGGCTGGGCCTTGGTCGTCACGCGCGAGAAGGTGAGCAAGTCATCAATCAATACCTGCATCCGCCCCGCGGCGGAACGCATCCGTTCGAGGTAGTCCTTCGCGTCGTCCGGCATCGCGTCGCCGAAGCGGGTCCTTAGCCGATCGCCAAACGCCTGGATTTTTCGCAGCGGCTCCTGCAAGTCGTGGGATGCGACGGAAGCGAAATCCTGCAGTTCGCGGTTGCTGACCATCAGTTGCTGGTTCACCTTCTCGATGTCCCGCGTCCGGTCGAGGACGCGCGCTTCCAGCATGATGGTCGAGTCTTCCAGAGCGTCGACCAGTTGCCGGCGGCGATGGAGCATCCAGCTGATCGCACCCGCCTGGGAGATGAACAACAGGAGGGCCAATATGTCCTGCAAGCTGCTCGCAAACGTGTAACGCGGGTCCATTAAGAAGAAGTCGATGACCACGGCGGCCAGCGCAGTCGCAACCAAAGCCGGGCCAAGCCCTCCCTGCCACCCAGCGAGGATCACGGCGAACGTGAACATCAAGAACGGGGTTTGCGGAAGCAGATTGGCGGTATCAAGGGCGATTCGCAGGAGCGTGATCAGCGAGACTGCGGCCATTGCCGCTACATAGTGAGGCCACTTCGACGTAATGCGGTGCATGAGGGTTCCTGGTGGCGGCTCAATCCGAAAGAGTTAGGGGTTGTCTGACGGTAGGTTGGGCTTCGGAGACTGTCAATCGGCGCACCGAGGGGCCCGCAGCCCGATCAAAGTCGGGTGGCCATTCCTTGCGTAGGTCGGCCGATCGCGGATAATGCCGACTTCTTTGTTTTTGGCCATTTCAGCCCAAGGTCTGGTTGTCATGTCGTTATTGGTGGTCGGAAGTGTTGCGTTTGACAGCATCGAAACACCCACTCAGCACCGCGAGCGCATCGTGGGTGGTTCGGCGGTCTATTTCTCCTATGCGGCGAGCTACTTCTCACCGGTTCGCCTGGTGGGCGTTGTCGGCGAGGACTGGCCGGTCGAGCACACCAAGATGCTCCAGGACCGCAAGGTCGACATGTCGGGCCTGCACACCGTGAATGGCGGCAAGACGTTCTTCTGGAAGGGGAAATACCTCTCCAACATGAACGACCGCGAGACCCTCGAGGTGCAATTGAATGTCTTCGGCGACTTTCAACCGACGCTGCCGGAGTCGTTTCGCACTTCGGACATCGTATTCCTTGCAAACGCCTCGCCGGTCACGCAGAAAAAAGTGCTCGAGCAGGTCAATGGGCCGAAACTGGTCGTCGCCGATACGATGGACCTCTGGATTCGCACCCAGCACACCGAACTGCTTGACCTGCTGAAGAACGTCGACGGCGTCGTGATGAACGACAGCGAGGCGAAGCTGCTCACCGAGGACGAAAATCTCGTCTCGGCGGGACACAAGGTTTTGAAGCTCGGCCCGCGCTTTGTCGTCGTCAAAAAGGGGGAACATGGGGCCATGTTCTTCTCCGAGCATGAGACATACGTCCTGCCGGCCTTTCCCACGGCCGACGTGGTTGATCCGACCGGCGCCGGGGACAGCTTTGCCGGCGGCATGATGGGCTATCTCGCCGCCAAGCGGGAGTTCGATGCCAAATCGCTCAAGGAAGCGATGGCTTACGGCATTCTGGTTGCAAGCTTCAATGTCGAGGATTTCTCGCTCGATCGGATGAAGCGGATCGGCAAGAGCGATCTGGACTATCGTCTGGAGCAGTATCGAAAGATGCTGACGTTCTAGCGCGTCGCTCAACTTGAGCACCGCGTCTGCCGCTTATCGCTGTGGTCCTAAGCGAGCGCTGAGGACCGCAGGTCGTTCGTGTGATCCTGGATATTGAACATGGCTCGCCTTCGCACGTTCATCGCCCTCGAACTCTCCGGCGGCGTCAAGTCGCGAGCCCGTCAGCTCGTCGATCGGCTGAGAATCACCGATGCTTCGATCAATTGGGTGCAGCCGGAGAACATGCATCTGACGCTCAAGTTTCTGGGGGACGTTCCCGAGATCGAGACACCCGACGTCTGCCGCTGCGTGGCCCGGGCCGCAGCGACGATCGAGCCCTTCGAGATCGTTTTCCGAGGGGCTGGAGCGTTTCCCAACGCGGCCAACCCCCGGTCGTTGTGGATCGGGGTCGAAGACGGGACGGAGTATCTCGTCGAACTCCAAGTCGCGATCGAGCAAGCCCTGCACAAGGATCTCGGCTTCGCGAAGGAACACCGCCGGTTCCAGCCCCATCTGACCATCGGCCGGGTGAAGCACAGCGGTGGCGACGGCGGCCAGCGGCTCAAGGAGCTGATCGAGCAAAACGCCGATTTCGACGCCAATCTTTCGGTGGTCGACGAGGTCGTGACGTTCGCCAGCTTCCTCGGCAAGGAAGGCCCCACCTATCAGGCCCTCGATCACGCTGTGCTAGCTGGCTGAGCGAGCGAAGCAATCCGCAGATTTCGCCGATTATCGCCGAAGGGAGTTGGCCAATTCCTTCTTGGTTGGGCTTAGCACGAAGAGTTGACTGTCCTCCCCACTTCCCTCTGCGTAAATCTGCGCGATCGGCGGAACTCTCCGCCCGCCGGCAGACGATCCGCCGCGACTTTCCCCGACTTTTTTCGGCGGCAGCAAAATTTTTTTCGGGGTGTGACCAAACGTGTCACTACTCCCCGCGATTATTGGGACATCGAGCTTGCTTTGGCTCGTAGGATTTGTACAGTACACAGTTGTACAGTACTGATTCTCAGTAAAAGGTTCCTGGTCGGGCAGCTTGCGAGCCGCCCACGTCTGTCCCATAAAGGAGTCGTCTCATGGTTGCCGCCGAAAAGGTGAATGGCCGCATGGCGAAAAAAGAAAAAGCTTCCC
>JAEZAS010000143.1 GCA_023430365.1 Planctomycetota bacterium | reverse complement strand
GAGCGACCCGGTGCTGGTCGCGAAGATTCTGCGGCGGTTGAATTCGTCGTACTACGCGCTCAGCAACAAGGTGGTCGACGTACGGACCGCGGTGAGTCTGCTGGGGTTTCGGGAGATTCGCAATCTGGCGCTGACGGTATTCGTCGGAAAGATGTACGAGCAGCCGGCGCTCGAGCACCGGAAGTACAAGCGCGAGAACTTGTGGTCGCACTCGGTGGCCGTGGCCGCAGCGGCGAGGCTTGTGTCGCGGGTGTGCGGCAAGGCGTCGGGCGAAGAGGCGTATATCGGCGGGCTACTGCACGACCTGGGCCTGATTCTGCTCGATCAGACGCTGCCCAAGCATTTTCACAAGGTGGTCGACGCAATCGACCAGGCCACGCCCACGTGCACGGTGGAAAACCGGGTGCTCACGTTCGATCACGCGTCGCTCGGCGGATACGTGGCGACGCGCTGGAATTTGCCGGAGCAGGTGGCCGACGCGATTGCCTTCCATCACGCTCCGAATCGCTACCAGGGCCGGCATGCGGACCTGGTGAACGTCGTCGCCGTGGCGAACTACCTGTGCAGCAGGGCGGGGTGGACGTCGCTCGGCGTGCACAATGTGCCCGCCCCGCCGGATGAGGTTTATCGCCAGCTGGGGCTCGACCAGGTTTCGCTCGGCATCATCTGGGACGAGCTCGAAACGACGCTCGACAAGGCGAACTCGCTGGCCAATGCGTAAGCATTGACGACGACGGAGCCAGACGACCTTTTAGTGCTTGTGATCGTGACCGTGGTCATGGTCGTGGCTATGGCCGCCCGCAGTGATCGGGGCGTCGTAGTGCTTGCCGTTGATGTCGACGCTCAGAGTGGCGGTGACGGCTTCGCTCAGAGCTTCAAGATTGCCGACGAGCGTCTGGTCGACGACCGAGAACTTGCTCGGTGATTCCGACTCGAGCGTGTACTCCTTCTCGTTCTCGCCGAGCTTCACCTTGATGGTGACCGCTTCGGACTCCACCGGCACATCCTTCTTCATCGAAGCGTCGAGGAAGTAGACCGTTACTTTGCCGGAATCGTCATGAGTCCACTCCGCGTGGTACTCCTCGTCGCCGATCTCAACCACGTGCCCGCCATGCGGACCGGCGTGTGAGTGGTCGTGGGCATGATCGTGGCCATGGTCGTGACCGTGGCTGTCCGCCTTCGGCTCGGTGGTCGCGCTGCCGCCGTTGCAACCGACAAGGGGCAGGGGAACGCAGCAGGCAAGCGCCACGACGAGAAAACGAGCAGCGGACTTCATGGATCAGACTCCGGGCAAAACAAATAACAGATTAACAAGGTCGAGGCGCGTCCAAGCCGCCTATCCTAGCCCTCGAGCAGCCGCAGCGGCAAGTACGCGGCGGCGGTCCAGCGAGGGGTGAATCAGGTCAGGCAATGGCAGAGGCGGCGGTCAATTGCCGAGGCGCAGGGCGACGCTTACATTTGCGTCGCTGGCGACTTCGGCTGGGCAACCGTTGCTCAGCTTCGCTGAGTACGAACGGGCGGCAGATAAGGTTCACACGATGCAGCGATTTCGGGGTTTGATGGCGGCCGTGTTCACGCCGCTTAAAAACGACGGCAGCTTGAACCTGGAGCGGGTCGCCGACCAGGCGGCGCTGATGCGGGAGATGGGGGTCAGCGGTGTGTTCGTCGGCGGCACCACGGGCGAATGCCATTCGCTAACGACCTACGAACGCAACCAGCTCGTCGAACGGTGGACCGAGGTGGCTGGGGACGGCCTCGCGGTGATCGCCCACGTGGGGCACAACTGCTTGCCCGAAGCCTGCGCGATGGCGGCCGTGGCGGAACGGGCGGGAGTCGCCGCGATCGGCACCATGGCGCCGTTCTTCTTTAAGCCTGGGGCCGAGGCGACGATCGAGTACTTGAGGGCGCTCAGCGCCGCCGCGCCCGCCACGCCGCTGTACTACTACGACATTCCGTCGATGACCGGCGTATCGTTCCCGCTGGCGCCGATGCTGGAGAGCGCGAGGACGCAGGTGCCGACGCTCGTTGGCGTCAAGTTCACCAACTACGACCTGATGACTTACCAGGAATGCCTGACGGCGGCGGACGGCCAGCTCGACTGCCTGTACGGCCACGACGAGTTGCTGCTGGCGGCGCTAGCGCTGGGAGCCCAGGGAGCGATCGGCAGTACGTACAACATCGCCGCCCCGGTCTATCTGCGGATCATGCAGGCCTTTGCGGCAGGAGACTGGGAACTGGCTCGCCGCGAGCAGCGGGCCGCGGTACGGATGATCCGATTGCTGGCCCGGTTTGGCGTCGTGCGGACGGCGAAAGCTGTCTCGCGGATGTTGGGAGTCGATTGCGGTCCCGTGCGCCCGCCGCTGCAGAATCTGACCTCCGCGGAGTTGCGAGAGGTTTATGCAGGGTTGAAAGAGCTGAACGTTTTTCCGCGGCCGCTGATGGAGCCCACCGCTTAGGCCTGCGAGCTAGCTCAGCGACGTCCTTGGCAACGTTCCCTCACCCCGGCAGTCTTCCAGAGGGAGAGGGAGTAGGAATGTGGACGCCATCCGTTCATAAGCTGCTGAGAGACTGAAGCGACCTATTTGATCGCTTCGCGAATGATGGGACGGCGAGTCAGGCCGGGCTTGTCCTTGGCTTCGAGCAAGGCGAACAAATCGGCGATCTCTTCGATCGTCAGCGTGTCGAGCAGGCCTTCCGGCATGGCCGAGACTTTGCTCGGTTTCATTTCCTCGATCTCTTCGCTCTGAAGCACGATCTTTTCGCCGTCGGACTTGAGGATGACGGTTTCGCCGGCCGCCCCTGGGGCGACAATGCCGGTGATGGTCTGGCCGTCCGTCGTGAGGACCGTCTTGGCCGCGTACTGCGACGAGATGACGTGCGAGGGATACACGATCGACTCGAGCAGTTCTTTCCGCGTGAACCGGCTGGAGACCGTCGAGAGATCGGGACCCATGCTTTCGCCGCGGTCGCCGTGGCGGTGGCACTTGGCGCAGTTGGCCTTCACGAAGACGTTCAGGCCGCGAGCCCGCGAGCTCTTGGCCGCCTCGTCGCTGCCCAGGTAGGCGATGATTTCGTCGTAGGAGTACTTGGCCGTTTCCGAGGCCGTGGGCAGCGTGGCCTCGGGCAAATCGGGATAGGTTTCGGCGAACCATTTCTGCCAGGCCTTCATCTGTTCATCGACAGGCTGGCCGATGGCGAGTTCAGTCCCGGTCCAGTAGGCCAACAGTCGGATGGCAGGCTCGGAGCCTTTTTCCTTCATCTTCAGCCCCAGGAGGATCACCTGGCGATATGGATCGGCTTCCTCGGGAGCCTGCGGAACCGTCGCGAGCTTGTTGAGCACCTCCCGAGCGGCAGCAATCTCCAGATTCGGCAGGCTGCGAATCAGGTAGGGCCAGTTTTCTCCCGCTGGAGACAGAGACAGCCCCAGAGCGACCGGTTGGCGGCGTTCGGGGTCCTCTTCCCAGACCTGGCGAAGATAGGCCATCGATTCGGGGTCGCCGCTGCGAGCGAGGACCGCCACGATACCGACCTTCAGCCGCTGGTAGGATTCGTTGTCTTTCTCGGTCAGTTGGCCGTCCAGCGTCTTTAGGACGGACAGCTGGTCTTCGTCGAGTTGAGCGGGAAGGCGATACAGGGCTCCGAGCGCCGCATTGGGCAATTGAGCCCCCTGGGCGAGGACCATTTGGGCCTCTTCGTCGCTAAAGGTTTTGACGAAGTCGCGAGTGGCATTGATAACATAGCGAGCGTAGCTGCTGCCCCCTTCGCGACGATTGGCGTTCTCGAAGAACTTGAGCAACTGCATCTTTTGCTCGGGAGTCCAACCGGCGTTCAGAAAACGCAGGTGCATCGCCACGTGCAGCTTGTCGATGTCGGCCGCATCGCTTTCCAGATACGAGAGGTAGCGCTCGGTCGTATCGGCGTCCTGCATGAACACCAGCAAGCGGATCAGCTCGCGATTCATGAGCGGATCGCCGGCCGGGAACTCGGCGCTGAGTTGGCGGCGCAGACCAGGAACTTCTTCGGGCAGAACACCGCCCCGAACGAGGGCGACCTCGGTCAGGCGAAGCATGTCGATGAAGTTGCTGTCGCTGATGTAGCCCTTCATCTGCCGGCTGACGTTTTCCAGCAAGTCGAGAGCGTTGCGTTTTTCGGGATAGGCGATCATCAGCGCCAGACCGCCTTGGATGAGCAGCCGGTGGTCGTTGGTCTTGAGCACCATCTCGCGCCACAACTCGGGGTCCATGCGCTCGAGGAGCCGTCGAGCGGCCCAGGCCTCGAAGGGATCGTCCGAAGCGAGCAATTTCGTCAGCTTCTCGATCGGCGGAGCCCGGTCGGCTCGCGACAACGCTTCGCAGGCTTTGCGCCGCACATTCCGGTCGCTGTCGTCGAGCAGTTCGATCAAGCGAACGACGATCTCCTCAGTGGGATGCATTCCCATGAGTTCGGTGGCCCGTGTCTTGACCTGCTCGTTCGGTTCACGAGAGAGGCGGATGAGCAGATCGGCGCTTGGCGGCGGGCCAAAGAGTTGCATCAGCTCCAAAGCCTGCAGGCGGTACTGCGGCGGGTTGCTCGCGCTGCGGGCAATGCCGGCCAGACTCGAGTTCCAACTGTCGCCGAGTTCCTGCTTCAGGCTGGCCAGATTCTGACGAGCATACGAGCTGTGCAACTGCGGCTGGCGAACCACGGCGCTCAGCCCGGTTCCGATATTGGAGACTTCCTTGGGAACCTGGCCGCGCCATTTCACGCGGTAGACCCCGCCGCTCGTTCCGCGGCCACCAGTGATGAAGTACAGGTGTCCATCGGGACCGACCTCGAGATCGGTGACATTGAGCGGGTTGCCGGAGAGGAACACATCGGCGCTGGCGGTGTAGCTTGCGCCATTGCGTTTGAGCTTTACCGCGAGAATCCGGCCTTGCGCCCAGTCGGCCGCGAAGATGGCCCCGTGGTAGCGGGCGGGAAATGCGTAGTGGTTATAAGTCACAATGCCGGTCGGCGAGCCTCGTCCCGTGTCGAGCAGCCCGGGGAGTGTGTCGACAAAGTAGTCCGGCCACTTGGACCAACCACTTCGCCAACCGTATTCACCGCCGGGAACCACGTGGTACATCCGTGTGGGACGATACCAGGTCATTCCTTCGTCCGACTCCATGTCGGCGTCGTGGACGAACATTTCACCTTCGCGGTTAAAGCAGAAGTCGTACGGATTGCGAAGACCGCCGGCCACGACGTGCACGGCTGACCCTTCAGCATCGGTTCGAATGATGGTGCCGCCCGGCGCCTTGATCCCAGCCGCATGACCGCCTGGATCTTCGTACTTCGGAGTCAACAACTCGGTGTCGTAGGGGTCCCGGTGAGGGCTTCCCTTGTCATACTCGCCGGCGAGCTTCGCGTGATTGCCCAGCAGCACGTAGATCAAGCCGTCAGGACCGAGGACGATCGCGTGGGGACCATGCTCGGCGACGGTGCATTCAAAACGCAACAGCGTGCGAACGTCTTCCAGCAAGCCGTCGCGGTCCTTATCCGACAGTCGATACAAAGCCAAACCGTCCGGGCCCTCGCCGGTGACATACACATCGCCATTCAGAGCAAGGATGCCCTGGCAACTGGTGACCTTGTCGCAGTAAATCTTTGCCGAATCGAGCGACCGGTCGTTGTCGGTATCGTGCAGCAGCAACAGCGGCCCGCCTTCGCGCGAGGCAATGATCTGGCCGAACTCGTTGAAGGCCATCGCGATGAGCGAGCCGATTTCTTCGCCCTTCAGGGGGACGCGTTCGACTTCGAAATCGCTGGCAATTTGAAACCGCTCGGAGCGGTGCACTTCGTCGCTGGGGACGTCTTCGCGGCGATCCCAGGGGGCGGTGTCGCCGAGCTGGCCAAAAACTTGAGCGCCTTTCCAGGCGCGGTCGTTGTAAAGACCGGTGTTCCAGAGGGGCAGGGCACTATCGGCGGTGCGCCAGGTCTCATCGGTGGAATAGCTGACCCAGTTGCCGTTACGTTCCTTCACGGTCACGCGAGCGGCGACGGCGGCAGTATTGCCAGTGACATTAGTGACGCGGACGCCAACCACATTGGGACCGCGCCCGATGAACTTGGAGAGGTCGTGCTCGCCCATCTTGCGAGTCGATTCTCCCTCAGCAACGCGGCGGCCGTTGAGAAACAGCTCGTAGGTGTCGTCGGCGGCGATGGAGATCGCAGCCTGTTCGGGATCTCGAACTGTGAAGGTCTTACGGAAGTAAACCGTGGCCCCAGGGGGAACATTCTCCTTGGAATGCTCCGGCGACCAGATCCATTCCGCTTCCTGAGCGGCTACAGGCGTCGCCAGAAACAGGGCAATGCAGAACGCGATTGCGATTCGGCCAGCGAGTAGCGGCAGTTGCGAAGCGGCGAGCTCGATTTTCGACAGCGTCATCCGGAAACGGCTCCATCCGTTCATGGCGACCTCATGTATTAGCGAACCGGGCTCTAGTTCCGTCAGCCCGGATCTATGCCACCGCAGGTGCGGCTTGGCGCAGTCTCTGTACTCGCGGCGGAGAGTACCAGTAAGCCAGCCATGCATGCAACAGGGGTTTGCGTGCTTTTCGCGAGAAATATTTCCGACCGGAGAACCCGGGGCAATGACATTGATGCCGTCGGGATAAGCCTTTACGATGGGCACTTCTCTGAGAATGGATTTGGACGCGATGCGATCAAGGAGGATCGGCATGCTGGGTTCCGATGCGCGGCGAATGGTGATTGTGGCTGTAGTAGCCGGCATCGTGATGCTGACAAATCTCGGCGGTCCCCGGCTTTGGGACCGCGACGAGCCCCGCAATGCTGGCTGTGCCCGCGAAATGCTCTTACGCGGCGACTGGATCGTTCCGACCTTCAACGCGGAACTTCGCACCCACAAGCCGATCTTGCTGTACTGGCTCATCATGTCGGCCTACAGCGTGCTTGGGGTCGATGAATTCAGCGCCCGTCTTCCCTCGGCACTGTGCGCCCTGGGCGCCTGCCTGGCGACTTACTTGATGGGCCGGCGATTGTTTCCGGCGACTGCTGCAATGATGTCGGGGGTCGTCCTGGCTACCTGCGTGATGTTTGTCGTCGCCGGCCGGGCAGCGACGCCCGATTCCGTGCTGATCTTCTGCACCGCAGCGGCGATGGCCGTGTATGTGTGCGGGACATTCAAGCGGCCGGCAGCGAATACTAGCGAACAGGACAGCGCACCGTTTGAGCCCCAGCTGAAATGCGAGGGACACTACTTCCCACAGCAGTTGGGTTGGCAGGTTGGCTTGTATGCGATGATGGGACTCGCCGTTCTCGCCAAGGGCCCCGTCGGCCTCGTACTGCCGACCGCGGTCATCGGCATGTTCCTGCTGATCATGCGGTTGCCCGAGCAGACAAGCTCGCAGCCGGCCACCTGGCGGACGCGATTGCTCGCGATCGTGCGGCCCTTTGCGCCGCTGCATTTTCTGCGCACGTGCTGGCACATGAAGCCCCATCTGGCCATTGGTGTCGCCGCCCTCGTTGCGCTTCCCTGGTATCTGGCCGTGGGAATCCAGACCGATGGCGAGTTCTTGCGGGGCTTCTTCTTTGAACACAACCTCAGTCGGGCCACTCGGCCGATGGAGGGACACGACGGCGGGCCACTTTTCTATCCCGTCGCGATTTTGATCGGAACATTCCCCTGGTCGATTTTTGGCTTGCCTTTGGTTCTGGACCTGGTCCCACAATTGCGGCGTCGAGAGCCAGGCTGGGTATCGCTGGTCTTCTGCCTCTGCTGGATGGGCGTTTTCGTGGGGATGTTCTCGCTCGCGCAGACTAAGCTGCCGAGTTACGTGACCCCCTGCAATCCGGCGGCTGCGATGCTGATCGGAAACTTCCTGTACCGGTGGCAGCGAGGAACGGCCGCAGCACCCGCGTGGATGCCGCGATTCGGCTTCGCGCTTTTGGCCGTCATTGGCCTGGGAATGATCGTTGGACTGCCGTTTCTGGCCCGTCGGCAATTACCTGGGGAAGAGTGGCTTGCCGCGATTGGACTGGCGCCGCTGGCAGTTGGAATCGTCGGCGCCCTTGGAGAGCGGCTTCTTCGCCGTCCGCAGACGCTCATGGCGATGTCCGGCGGGGCGATTGCGCTCGTAACGCTGATCTTCGCCCTCGGCGCCCACCGAGTCAGCCAGCATCAGCAAAACCACTTGATGCTCAAGACGATCTTTGCCCAGTCGGCCCAGCCCAAGCTAGCGTCTTTCCGCACCTTAGAGCCCACCTGGGTCTTTTACGCCGAGCGACCAATTGTTGAATTGCCCCGCCTTCAGCCGCCACAGCAGCTGAATCAGCCACTCACCCCGGCCACCAGTGCGGAACTGGGCAGGCAGCAGGCAATTGATTTCCTGAACTCAGATCCTGACGCCTTCCTGATCACCACCAGCAAACGATTGGCTGAGCTGCAACCGCACCTGCCACCCGATGTGGAAGTGGTCTCCGATACCCCCCTGTTCCTCAAAAAGGAGCGACTGGTGGCCCTGGGGCGAAAGCCCAGCCCGCACATGGCGGAGCGGGTAAAACATGTTTCGCCGCCGCAGCGCCACTAGTCGCGCGCCGACAGAAAATGCCGCAAACTGCGGCAGCCTCTATATTTAGCCACAGCGCCAGCATTCTTTCGCTGGCCATCGCGAAACCCTGCCCAGATCGCGGGGTTCATTCAATCAGGCGCGGCATTCTGCCTTGCCTGAGCCCCACCATTTTGGGGCCCCTGATGCGTCGGCGGCCGAGGAGCCGCCCAATCTGTTGGCGTGCATTCTCTGAGGGCACAATCGATGAAACGTTGGATCAGTTTTCTGGCGGTTGCCGTGGCCGTTTGCGTGGTCGCAAGCGATGTAAACGCCCAACCGGGACGCGGGCAGCGAGGTGGTGGTCCCGGCGGGCCGGGTGGTTTTGGAGGCGGCGGACCGTTGGGTGTTCTGCGTGACGAGCAGGCTCGCGAAGAGCTCGGAATCACCGACGACCAGATGCAAAAGATCCAAGACATCCAGCGCCGGCAGGGCGAGCGGATGCGCGATATGTTCAGCGGGCTGCGCGACCTGTCGGACGACGAGCGACGCGAGCGTTTCGCTGATTTGCGTGAGAAAATGCAGGAACAGCAAGAGGAACTGCAGAAGGAAGTCGACGAAGTCCTGCTGCCGCAGCAGCGCGATCGGCTAAAGCAGATTTCCTTGCAGCAGCGGATGCGGTTTGGCGCCCAGAACGCTCTTGCCAGCCCGGACATCGCCAAGGAGCTTGGCATTACCGACGAGCAGCGTGAAAAGCTGCAGAGCGTCGCTCGGGAGGCTGAGGAAGATCTTCGTCGCAAGACTGAAGAGCTGCGCGAAGAGGCCAAGCAGAAGGTCCTTGGCGTTCTCACTGCGGATCAGAAAGCCAAGCTCGAGCGTCTGATCGGCGAGCCCGCCAATCTGAGCAGCGGTCAGCGCTTCGGCGGCCAGGGGTTTGGGGGCGGTCGCGGCGGTCAAGGTGGTGGTCGTGGCGGTCAGCGTATCCAGCGTCCCGCCGACGGCGACTAGTGGCAGACGAGTCATGCAGCCTGTCGGTCGCCTGGCGCGGTCTGGCAGGCGCTCGGGATAGCAAGCAATCAGCATGGCCCGTCCGCCGAACGCAAGCCGCTCGGCGGGCGGGCCGCTGGTATTAAAGGCCGTAGCAAACGGACCTTTCGTCCGAAAACCAGCAAAAATCCGACGTACCCCCAACAAAACGAAACTTAATTTTGCCGGGTTCAGGTACAATCGAACCGACGCGACCGACAGCGTCCTTCGGCAGTTCTCCGGAGCCGAAGCCTGCCTGATCCGGCTACTTACCACTCCCACATCCAGCCTATCTCAGCATCATCATGGAAGCGGGCGAAATCCTACTGCAGCGTGGTTTGCTTGAGCGCCAGCAGCTCGACCAGGCCCGGGTGCAGGCCAATGGACATGGGGATGGAGCCCGATTGATCGAGGTCGCCATCCAGATGGGCTTCGTTTCGGAAGAAGCGGCCTTGAAGGCTCTCGGCGAGGAAACGGGCATCGAATTCATCGATCTTCGCGAAGCGGAGGTCGATCTAACTCTGCTGAAGACGTTCCCGCAGAAACTCATGCACCGCCAGCTGCTGTTCCCGGTCCGCCGGTTGAACGGTCAGCTGGTTGTCGCGACTAGCAATCCCTTCGATCTCTATCCGCTCGACGAAGTGAGCGCCGCGACCGGCTTGTCGGTCACGCCGATCCTGGCTTCGCGGGTTGAGATTTCGAAGCTCATCAAAAAACACCTCGGCGTCGGTAGCGAGACGGTCGAAGGGCTGCTCGCTCAAGCCGCTGAGGATGATGCGATCGAGCTACTCAGCGACATCGACGCCGACGGTTCCGACGTTCCTGAGGAAGCGCAGGAAGCTTCGGTCGTTCGCCTGGTGAACGAGATTTTGATCGAGGCCATCGAGTCGCGTGCGAGCGACGTGCACATCGAGTCGCAGCCGTCGGGCATTGTGATCCGCTACCGCATCGACGGAATGCTTCAAGCGCAGCCCGTGCCGCCGGAAATCAATCGCTTTCAGGCCGCGATCATCAGCCGCATGAAGATCATGGCTCGGCTGAATATCGCCGAGAAGCGACTGCCCCAAGACGGCCGCATGAAGCTGAAGGCGCAGGGGCGCGAGATTGATATTCGCGTGTCGGTCATTCCCATGATCCACGGCGAAGGTCTTGTCATGCGTATCCTCGACAAGGGATCGATGACGTTCGACCTGCGCAAGATCGGCATGGAGGAAGACACCTACAAGACCTATCGCGGACTGCTCGACCTGCCGCACGGCATCATCCTCGTCACCGGGCCCACCGGTTCGGGTAAGACCACCACGCTTTACAGCTCGCTGATCGAGATCAACACGCCCGACGTGAAGATCATCACGACGGAAGACCCGGTCGAATACCAGCTGGAAGGCATCAACCAGATTCAGGTCCATCCGAAGATCGGCCTTACGTTCGCGCAGTCGCTGCGAAGCATCCTGCGTCACGACCCGGACATCGTGCTGGTCGGCGAAATTCGAGACCTCGAAACCGCCGAGAACGCGATTCAAGCTTCGCTCACCGGCCACCTGGTGTTCAGCACGCTGCACACCAACGACGCGGCCAGCGCTTATACGCGTCTGACCGACATGGGCATCGAACCGTTCCTGGTCGCGAGCACGGTCGAAGGTGTGATGGCTCAGCGCCTCGTGCGCCGGCTGTGCCCCTCGTGTAAGGCGCCAGTTGTTCCGGGGCCGGACGATCTGCCCCGCGACTTTCCACGGCAGCTACTCAACGGCAAGCCGCTCTACGGTCCCGTCGGTTGCCGCGAGTGCCGCAACCTTGGTTATCGCGGCCGAATGGGTATCTATGAGCTGATGGTGACGACCAACGAAGTTCGTCAGCTCGCCAACGACCGAGTGAGCAGTTGGAAGATCGCGCAAGCCGCAGCCGAGCAGGGCATGCTCTCGCTTCGCCAAGATGGCTGGCGCAAAGTCATCGCCGGTTCGACCAGTGTGGAAGAAGTGGTGCGAGCCGCCAAAGCCGATCACGCCATGCTGCTGAACAAGTAGGCTCATGTTTCTGGTTGATACCGCACGCTGATCTATGCCTGATTTCGCCTACATTGCCCGAGACGTATCCGGCCAGAAAATCTCCGGATCGATTTCCGCCGCGTCCGAGCGGGAAGCCATTTCCATGCTCGCCGGGCGATCGCTCTTTCCGGTGAAGGTGTCGGCCGATCGCAAGGCGGCCGTCGGGTCCAACCTGTATGTCAAAGGCCAGGTGATGGCCACGGCATACAGCCAGCTGGCCGCCCTGCTGCGGAGCGGTGTGCCGCTGTTGCGAGCGCTTACCGTGATGCGCGATCAAACGTCGCACAAGAATCTGAAGGGGGTGCTCGAAGAGGTCCAGCGGAGGGTCGAAGACGGCTCTTCGCTTGGCGACGCGATGGCCCGGTTCCCGCGAGCCTTCAGCGAGATGGCCATCAACATGGTCCGCGCCGGCGCCGAAGGCGGCTTCCTCGAAGAGGCGCTGGAGCGGGTAGCCCATTTCACCGAGACCCAGGAAGAGCTGAAAGGTCGCACACTTGGTGCAGTGGTTTACCCCATCGTCCTCGGCGTCGTCGGGTCGGCGGTCGTGACGGTGCTGATCGTCTTCTTCGTACCAAAGTTCGCCACGATGTTCGACCAGCTCCGCCAGCGGGGCGAGTTGCCTTGGGCAACCGACGTGCTGCTTGCGATCAGCGACGGCCTGCGGAGCTATGGCCTCTTCATTCTCGCGGCGCTGGCGGGGTTGGTCTATTTGCTCAAACGCAGCGTAAAGACCGAAGAGGGCCGACAGCGGGCGGATGCGGTCAAGCTTCGCATTCCGATGTTCGGCGCCATCTTTCAGGCTTTCGCCGTCGCCCGTTTTTGCCGCGTGCTTGGAACGCTGTTGCACAACGGTGTGCCGATCCTCAAGGGGCTCGAAATCAGCCGCGAAGCCACTGGCAACCGCGTGCTCTCGGCGGCCATCGCCGAGGCGTCGACCAACATTTCGGCAGGACAGTCGCTCGCAGGTCCGCTTTCCAGCAGCGGGCGGTTTCCGAAAATGGTCGTCGAGATGATCGCCGTGGCGGAAGAATCGAACACCCTCGATCGTGTGCTCGTCGAAATCGCCGATGGGCTCGAGCGCCGGACCACTCGCCAGCTTGACTTGCTCGTACGCATGCTGGAGCCGCTCATGCTGCTCCTGCTGGCCGTGATCATCCTGATGGTGGTCGTCGCGCTGCTGGTGCCTGTGATCAAGATGAGCCAGACGCTTGGCTAGTTGCAACCAACCGGTCGCGGATTGCCCGCGAACCCTATATCCAACCTCCCAGTAAGAAGGACCGAACCATGATCAACCGTCGTCCCCGACGCCGCAAAGGCTTTACCCTGATCGAAATCCTCCTGGCCATGGCGATTCTCGTCATCCTGGGCTCGATCGTCACCGTCTCGGTGATCCGTCTGCAGCGAAACGCTCAGGTTGACGGCGCTCGGACGCAGGTGAAGACCATCGAGACCGCCGTCCAGGCCTACCAATTGTCGGTCGGCACTTGCCCGACGACGCAGCAGGGCCTCGACGCTCTTCGCAATCCGCCCGCCGACCTGCGCAATCCGGCCAAGTGGACCGGCCCGTACATGGAAAAGGAAATCCCCGCCGACCCGTGGGGCAACCCGTATCAGTACGAGCAAGTCTCCGCCGACCAGTACCGCATTTGGTCGGCTGGTCCCGATGGCGCGAGCGGCACCGAAGACGACGTTACCTCGGGCGTCTAAGGAGAAAAGGGAACGGCCGCATGAACCGCTTCGCCCCGCACCAGCAATACCCTCGGCGCAGCCGCTCTGGCATGACGCTGATGGAGCTGTTGTTGGTGCTGGCAATCCTGGTTCTCACAGCGGCCATTTCCATCCCTGCGCTCCGCGGCACGCTGCGGAACCAGCAGCTCACCCGGGCTGGTGACATCGTCCGCATCGAGTGGGCACGGGCGCACATTCAGGCGATGAAAACCGGCCGGATCCTGATGTTCCGCTATCAGGTCGGGGGGCAAGGATTCCGAGTCGAGCCCTGGGCCGCCGGGGACGACATGCTGGAATCGTCGATGCCAACCGACCCGTCGGGCTTAAATCCGCTCGGGGCGTCTGGCGGCATGGGATTCGGACCCACGACTCCTTCACAAACGCTGCCGCCAAACGTGCAGATCGATGAGAACGGCAATCCGATCTCCGATCGATTCCGACTGCCGAACGAGATTACGTTCGCGGCAGGCGACGCTCGCACCGAAAGCCGCGCGATGAAGATCGAGCAGGAGATCGTCGAGACCGAACGGAGCATGGAGTGGTCCAGGCCGATCATGTTTTATCCCGATGGCAGCACGTCGGACGCCTTTGTCATCGTCGGTGCTCCCGACCAACGGGGCGTGCGGATCGATTTGCGGGGCCTGACGGGCACCGCCAAAGTGAGTGAGATATCAACCGTCCAAGAGTTGATCGCAAAGAATCCGAGCCCCTAGCCATGAACAGCAACCTTCCAGCATCGGATCAGCGCAGGTCGTCGCAACGACGCCGACAGGGGCTGTCGTTGCTCGAGGTCATGCTCGCGGTGGCGATTCTCGGTGGAGCCCTTGCTGCGTTGGGACAACTCGTTCGCATTGGCGCCCGCAGCTCGGCAACGATACGCGACCTGACCCAAGGACAATTGCTCTGCGAGAACCGGCTGGCGGAAATCGCCGCCGGTGTCGTCCCCCCCGAGCCGATCATGCAGGAGCCCGCGGAAGAGACGAGTGAATGGCTCATCTCGGTGGACGTGCAACCGGTTGATGACCTTGGCTTGCTTGGCGTTACCGTTTTGGTGGAGCAGGATCCCAATCTGGTCGCGCGTCCCGCTTCGGTGCAACTGACACGTTGGATGGTCGATCCTGCAGTGGACCAGGCGGCTGTCGAAGAGCAGGCTGCCCGCGACGAGGCCGCCGCTGCGGCGGCCCAGGAGAACGCAGCGAGCGCCCAATCGGGAGCTCAGGGCGGCGACATGGGTGGCGACGGTCAACAAGGCGGTGGACAACAGGGTGGGAATGGTCAAGGCGGCGACGGGCAGGGGGGTGGCGGCCAGAATCCCACCGATCCGAACACGCCGCAGATCCCTGGATTCCCTCCGGATTTCCCGGGGGGCGGTCAACCCAACGCGGGAGGACAGGCAGGCGGACGTCCAGGACGGGGCGATCAGGGGCAAGGTGGACGACCCGGACGGGGAGGAGGGCGCAATGGCCAACCCCGTGCTCGCTAAGTTCCCTTTGTCACGAGCCAGCCGTCGCGCGTTCACGCTGCTCGAGCTGATCCTCGCTTTGTCGTTGACGGTGATTGTCGTGCTCACCATCACGATGGCGATCAATCTGTACTGGCGCCAGTTCGATGTGCGTCGCACACACGTCGAAGAAGCGCAGCTCGCTCGAGCGTTGCTCCGCCACATCGCGGACGACCTGCGTTCGGCAATGCACTACACGCCCGCCGATCTCACGGGATTATCGGCCGTTTCACAAAACAGCGCCGCTGGCGCTGCGGCCGCGGCCGCGGGGGCGGCGTTGGGAGGCGGTGATTCGGACGGGGATGAATCCGGCGATGGCGACGCGACCGGCCAAAGTGGCGGGGGAGACGGCTCGTCTCCAATGGACGGTGGAGGTTCGCCTTCGGGAGGCAACCAGGACGCCACCGCGACGGGCGGCTTTACCAGCGGCTCAGATTCGATGACCACAGAGACGGGCGTAGCGGCGGCGACCGTCGGCTTTTATGGAAGTGCCACCGAATTGCGATTGGACGTCAGCCGCTTGCCACGCGTCGATCAGTACGAAGCGATGCTCGTTCCGGACGGCAGCTTGGGAGCCGTGGAGGTTCCTAGCGATGTGAAGACAGTCACCTACTTCCTGCGCTCCGAAGAGTCGGCAGACGCAGCCGATACTCCGCTCGGCGCTGCCACTCCGATCGAGGGCTCACTGACAGGGCGTGGCCGCGGTTTGATGCGACGCGAAGTCGACCGCGCCATATCCACCTGGGCAGAGCAGAGCGGCGGAGCCACAGAATCGTCGGGCCAGGTGCGGCTGCTCGCCGAAGAAGTGGTCAGCCTGTCGTTCCAGTACTTCGACGGCTATCAGTGGCTCGCCGATTGGGACTCGGACCAATACGGGGGGCTGCCGCTGGCTGTTGAAATTCTGCTGGTCATGAGCGATGCCGATCCTGACGCTACGGATTCGCCTTTGCAAGCCGACACGAAGGCCGACGGCTCGGCTCCCACCGAACGCACCTATCGCCTGGTGGTGCGCCTGCCCACGGCAACGATTCCGACGACGGATCCGGCAGCGGTGGGAACGGAGGCCGAGGACGCTCAGACTCTGCCCCAGGAGCCGCTGCAATGACGCGATTCTGCGAGCCGGCAGGCTGGCTGACGATTCTTTCCAATCGCCGCCGCGGCATGGTGCTGATTCTTGTGCTCGTCGTCGTGATGATTCTGGCCCTGGGGGCCTACTCGTTCACGGATCTGATGCTAACCCACCACGAGTCGGCGCTGCTCTCGGGGCGGCAGACCCAAACGCGGCTGCTGGTCGACTCCGGTACGGAGATGGTGCGGCTATTTCTCGCTCAGAACGATGAAGCCCGTTTGCAAAGCGGCGGCCTGTACGACAATCCGGACCGCTTCAAAGGAGTGACCGTCGTTCTCGACGACGATCCCCAGCGACAGGCCAGCTTCACCATTCTCGCCCCGGCCATCACCGATGACGGAACACTCGGCGGAGTTCGCTACGGGCTCGAAGACGAGTCGACCCGACTCAATCTCAACACATTGCTCATGGCCGAACAGCAACAGGAAGGCTCGGCCACCCAGCTGCTGATGTCGCTGCCGGGCATGACGGAGGATATCGCGGACGCGATCTTGGACTGGATCGATGAGGATGACGAGCAGCGTCCGTTGGGGGCGGAGGTTGACTACTACTCGGGACTCTCTCCAGCGTACGCCTGCAAGAACGGTCCGCTCGAAACCGTCGAGGAGTTGTTGCTCGTGCGCGGTGTTACCCCACGGCTGCTGTTTGGGATGGATATCAACCGAAACGGTATGATCGATCCACATGAACAGCTCGATCGCGAAGAAAGTGGCGAGGTGGTCGAAGGAGCGGAGCGAGGGTGGTCAGCCTTCCTGACCCTTCATAGCCTGGAGAACAACCTTCGCCCCGACGGTCAGCCCCGGATCTACCTGAACCAGGCCGACATGGCCAAGTTGCACGAGGAACTGTCCAGCGTGCTGCCAGCGGATTGGGCCACATTTATTGTCGCCTATCGCCAGAACGGTCCTTACTCCGGCAGCGAACAAGGGCAACCAGCCGCTGGGGCCCTGGACCTCACCAAGCAGGCGAAAGCCCCGCTCACCCAACTTCTCGATCTGATTGGGGCCAAGACCCAAGTCACCTTCAGCGGCGACAGCCAGGCCACCGTACTTGAATCGCCGTTCCCCGATGAAATTGGGGCCATGAACGGCTACTTACCTGAGCTGATGGAGAACTGCACGATCAATCCGTCTCCGACGATTCCCGGCCGAATCAACATCAATCAGGCCCCTCGCGCCATCCTGGAAGGAATTCCCGGCATGTCGCCCGAGATGGTCGAGCAGGTCATGGCCCGACGGGAATATGAAGCAGCCGAGAACTCGGGCCGAGGACACGAGACGTGGCTCCTGGCCGAGGGAATTGTCACCCTCGAGGAGATGCGTCTGCTCATGCCGTTTGTAACGGGTGGAGGGGATGTATTCCGGGCGCAGATCATCGGCTACTACCAGTCGGGGCAGGCTGCGTCGCGAGCCGAGGCGATTTTTGACGCTACTCGCTCGCCGGTACGGGTAGTATTCTGGAGAGATATCAGTCACTTGGGCCGCGGATACGCCCTCGAGACCCTGGGCGTCAACTATTCTGAGACCGCCGGCCTTTTGCCCCTTACGAACTAAACATGGCTCGACTGCTTGCGCTGGAATGGGACGGTAACGAAGCTCGCGTGGCGCTTGCTCGCACGCGAGGAACGACCGTTCTGCTCGAGCACGCCTTCCACATTCCGCTGGCTCCCCGAGATGCTGGCGTAAAGATCGACGCCTCCGCTGTCGGCAAGCAGTTCGCTGAAGAGCTCGCGAAACGCGGCTGGAGCAAGGGCGAGGCCCTGGTTGCGGTTGGCCGCTCCAGCAGCGAGATGCGGTTTCTGACCACGCCGCCTGCGCCCCCCGAAGAAGTTCCCGACCTGGTGCGTTTCCAGGCGATGCGGCAGTTCACCACCTTGGGCGATGAATGGCCGCTCGACTTTGTCACGCTCGGCACCCAAGCCGATGGCGGCCTGAACGTGCTCGCGGCCGCGATCAGTTCCGATCTTGTGTCCCAGATGCAGGCGATTTGCGCAGCCGCCAATCTGGAATGCAAGCGGCTGGTGCTCCGCCCCTTTGCCGCCGCCTCGCTCATCAAAGAGCGGGCTGCTGATGGGCGATGTCGGATGCTGGTCGACGTGCTCTCGTCGGATGTTGATCTGACCGTGCTCGTCGGGCCGCAGGTCATGTTCCCGCGCACGGCGAAGCTCCCCGCCGGGGACGACGAAGTTGTCTCACGAGCCCTGGTCGGGGAAGTGCGGCGAACGATTATTGCGGCGCAAAACCAGCTCGGCGGTCGCCGGGTTGAACAAGTCATTATTCTCGGCGACGGTCATCATCAGGTGGCCCTCCGGTCGCTGCTCCAACAGGAGCTTCAACTCGAAGCCGAGGTGCTCAATCCGCTCAGTTTCGTCGAACTTACGGACGAAGCCCGCGGCGACCAGCCGGTCATGGCGGGAGCGTTCGCTCCGCTGATGGGGATGCTGAAGGATGAGGCGACCGAACAGGCGCCCGCCATCGACTTCTTGCATCCTCGTCGCCGCCCTGAGCCGCCAAACCACCGTCGGCTTTATTCCTGGGCGGGCGGTGTCGCTGCGGCGATTGCGCTGGTGCTCTTTGCCCTTGTCTGGATGCAACTAAGCTCGCTCGACTCCAAGATCTCCGAGTTGCAGCAGGAATTGAATAAGCAGACCAAGCTCGCCAAAGACGGAAAGCCAGTGCGGGACGAGGTACAGCGGCTCGACCAATTCGCGGCGGCCGACGTCTTCTGGCTCGATGAGCTTCGTGAACTCAGCGAAGAATTTCCTTCAGCCGAAAAAGCTCGCGTGGACGAGTTCTACGCCGCGTCCAAAGGTAACGATGATCCCGCGACGCTGTCGCTCCAGGGCGGCGCGTCGGAGGCCACCGTGATTGCACAAATCGAAAGCGCCCTGCGTGACGAGCGGCATGTTGTGACTGGCAGCGGCGGCCGGGAGGACGAACGAGCGACCGCAATGCGCTGGCGATTCAAAGAGGACATTCACATCTCACCGAATCTGGAAGAGCCCGAAGCGGCGCCATCCGCCGCGGATACGAAGGCCAATCCAGCTACGAAGGTGGCCCCCGCAGCGAGGGCCGGAAAATGACGCCACGCGAACGCAATTTAGCCATCATCGTTGGGACGCTCGCTGTGCTGCTTGTCGGCTGGTTCTTGCAGCAAGGCATTTCGTCGCGCTTCCGCGATCGCAAGAACAAGATCACGGAACTCGAGTCGAAGATCTCGCGAGAACGCCTGGCCGCGATGCAGAGTGCGATCGCTTCGCGCAAGCGAAACGATTACGAGACGCGTTCGCTCCCGTCACAGGCGTCGCTGGCCCGTTCGCAGTACCAGCGCTGGCTGTTGGAAAAAGTGCAGCAAGCCAAGATCGACACACCGCTGGTGAGCGCCGTGTCGAGCCGCGAAGAAGGCGGCACAATGACGCGCCATCAGTTCAATATCAGCGGACGAGCGCGCCTGTCGTCGGTCGTGCAATTGCTCTACGAATTTCATCGAGTGAACACGCTGCATCGGATCTCCCGGCTGACCATCCGGCCGGTGAAAGACTCAAAGGATCTCGACGTACAGATGACCGTCGAAGCGCTCGCGCTCCGCACGGCTCCGCCCGACGGAAAACTGCCCACCGACGTCTCGCCGCGCCTGGCCAATCGCAGCATCGAAGAGTTTCTCAAACCAATCGAGGATAGAAACCTGTTCGGTCCCGCCAATCGTCCACCACAAATCGCCTCGGCCTATCCCAGCGTCGAAACGAACCGCTCGGCCGACTTCTCGATCAAAGCCACCGATCCTGACTCGCTGGATAAGGTGTCCTATCGCCTGGTCGAGACGCCTGACAAGTCGGCGAGCATCGATCCCAGCAGCGGTCGCTTCCGCTGGACGCCTCGCCAGGCCGGCCGCTACGAGTTTGTCGTGGAAGCCATTGATGACGGCATCCCTTCGCGTGCGACGCAGCGGACAGTCACTGTGACAGTGAGGGATCCCGAACCCCCGAAGCCGCCAGAGCCTAAGAAACTGGCGTTCGACGACGCCAAGTTCACTGTATTAACAGCGATTCTGGAAGTCGGAGACAAGGCTGAGATTTGGCTGCTGGTCCGGCCGCAAGGCAAGACGTTGCGGCTCGCGACTGGGGATTCGTTTGAAGTCGGCTCGATCAAGGGTGAAATCGTCGCGATCGGCCAGAACGACTTCTCGTTCGTCGCCGACGGCAAACTAAGGCGGCTGGGAAAGGGAGGAACTCTGGAGCAAGCCTCCATCGAGTCCACAACCTCGGCCGAGGTCCCTGCAGCGGGTCTCGACGTCAACTAGCCGCTTACCTGTCTTACCAAAACGAGAGTGCTCGGGCAGCGCAACCCCTTGCGCACCCGAAGGTTTCGCCATAAAGAACCTCTCTTTCTGATCGCTTTTGCTTCATAAAGCGGGCAAGCTTTGCCGATTATTCCGGTTGCGTGGAAGATCCGGCGTGCACCTTTGCGCCTGGGGCAAGACCACCACTCAACTGTGAGACAGCCAGTGGCGATCAGCATGCACAATTCAGCTGCCCGTTTTGTAGCCTTGGGGCTGGCGTTTGCGGCCGCAGGATGGGGACTGGGCGACATTCAAGCCTACGGTCAGGCTGCCCCGATGCCCGCGTCCCGACAGTCGAGCCCAGTTCAGGCCGCGGCGGATTCGGTCAAGGCGTATCCCGTTGAACCGACACGGGTCGAGGAAGTTGCAGCCCAACTCCAACGGCAGTACATGAGCCGCCCGGACGTCCGCATCGCTGCCGACGCTCGCGGTGGGCAGATCCTCGTCGTCGGTCCCGCCGATGTGCAGATGGAAATCGACCGTTTCGTCACCAAGTCCAAGGCCGCCGAAGCGCAAAGCAAACGCAAGACAACCGCCGCCTCAAAGCCAGCCGGAACGAGCCAACGCGCCACGGCGACGGTCCAACTTCGCAAGGCTTCGCCGCGTACGATCACTGCGGCGCTTGGCAGCGCATTCAAACCGGCTTCCGGTACGAATTCCCAGGGGAAAGTCTATCTTGTGCCGCTGGCGGACGGTAGCGAAGCAACGGTGACGATCGATGAAGCGGCGCGAACCGCCCGCATCGAAGCCACGGCCGATGCACTGCCCGCGATCCGCCGTTTGGTGCAAACTCTCGACGTGTCCCTGCCTGCTGCGGAGGTCGCGGATGTCGTGACGTTGCAGCGGGCTGAACCCGCCTCGATCGCCCGGGCCATGCAATTGGCGGGCGCCCCTAAACCATCCGTCGCTCACACCCGGAATCATATCGGCCAGTTCGTCACCATGGTCTTCCAGCCGGAAGAACAACCGAGAGACGACGATGGACGCGCAGACGACAATCTCAATCCGCCTCCTCCGGGCGAGGCTGGGCTGGCCCAGAATGGCGCTGGCGACGATGCGGGTGACGACGACCTGGGATCGATCGGCGACGTGCGTATCGAGTTCATCGAGGGTCTCGATCAGATCGTAGTCAGCGGTCGCCGCCGCGATGTCGAGCGGGTCCTGCGCATCATCGAACAGATCGAACAGCAAAGCCTAGAGACTCGTCCGGCGGTGGAAGTCTACTACCTGCGGCATGTCGACGGCCGGGCCCTCACCGACCTGATCAACCAAATCTATTCGCAAGTGTTCGCCGTGCGGCAGGGGACGGTGTCCATCACGCCGCTCGTGAAGCCCAACGCGCTGCTGCTGGTCGGCCGGGAAGAGAACCTGGCTCCGGTGATCGACTTGATCAAGCAACTCGATCGCCCGGTGCCGCCCGACTCGCAGATCAAGGTCTTCCAGCTCCGCTACATGGCGGCTGCCGATGCGCAGACTACCGTTCGAGATTTCTTCGTCGATCGCCCTGGATTTGGGACCGATCAACGAACCGGCCTTGGCACGCGTGTACTTGCAATCGCCGATTTCCGCACCAACTCGCTCATCGTGCAGGCCAGCCCGCGTGACCTGCTGGAAGTGGCGGAACTGCTGAAAACGCTCGACGTCGAGTCGGCCGCTGCAACCGATCAAATGCGGATCGTCCGGCTTCGCAACGCGTTGGCCGAGGAATTGGCGCCCGTGCTGCAGAGCGCGATCACCGGAACCGCCACGACCGGTACGGGCCCTGGTCAGCCGCAGCCGACGGGCGCGGCGGGAGGCACAGCGGCCGGCCAGTCGTCACCGCGCTCGGCCAGCCTGCAACTGCTGCAGATCGATGGCGCGGACGCCCAGATGATTCGGTCGGGCATCCTCGCGGATATGACGATCACTCCCGATCCGCGCGGCAACGCACTGATCATTAGTGGCCCTGCCCACGGCATGGAACTGCTGGAGTCGCTCATCCGCCAGCTCGACGAGCTGCCGGCGATGGAAGCTCAGATCAAGGTGTTCCAGATCATCAATGGCGACGCCACCTCACTTGCCGACATGCTGCGGCAACTTTTCGGCCAGCCGACTCAAGGCGGGCAGGGAGGCGCTCAGTTGCCGGGCTTCGGCTCTGCCAGCGGTGAAAACTCGCTCGTTCCGCTCCGCTTCACGGTCGACCAACGAACCAACAGCATCATCGCGTCCGGCTCAGCGGGCGACCTGGCAGTGGTTTACAAAATTCTCGTTCGCCTCGATGAAGGGGACATTCGCAACCGTCTCACCACGGTTTACCGCCTGCGAAATGCCCCGGCGCTCGATGTGGCCAACGCTTTGAACGAGCTGCTCATCAGCCAGCGACAGGTCAACCAGCTCGCTCCCAACCTCACCAGCCCCTTCGAGCAAATCGAGCGGGAAGTGATTGTGGTGCCTGAAGTCGTCAGCAACAGCCTGATCGTCAGCGCCACGCCCCGATTTTTCGAAGACATCCGCAAGGTGGTCGAGGAGCTCGACCGTCGGCCGCCCATGGTGATCATCCAGGTGCTGCTCGCCGAAGTCGCGCTGAGCGACATCGACCAATTCGGCATCGAGCTCGGTCTGCAGGACTCGCTCCTGTTCGACCGCGGCATTGGCGCCATCGGTTTCCCGTTCAACCAGGCGGGCATCGGCAACAACAACACACCTGCCTCGCTCGCCACGCGTGAAAACGTCGCCGGCCAGGCGCTGTCGAATTTCGGGGTCGGCAGGCAAGACGCTAACCTCGGTTACGGCGGCCTCGTGCTGTCTGCGAGCAGCGAATCGGTGAGCATTCTGATTCGCGCCCTGCAACAGTCGCAGCGGCTCCAGATCCTCAGCCGTCCCCAGGTGCAGACGCTCGACAATCAGCCGGCCTACGTCCAGGTCGGTGCTCAGGTGCCGTTCATCACGTCGTCGCAGCTCACCACGTTCGGCACCGTGAACAGCACGGAGTTTCAGAACGTCGGTGTCATCCTTGGCGTCACGCCGCGAACCAGCCCCGACGGCATGATCGTGATGGAAGTCGATGCGACGAAGTCGCAGCTCGGCCCGATCGATCAAGGCATTCCGATCTCGATCAACCAGAACGGCGACGTCATCCGTTCGCCCCAGATCGAAATCACCCGCGCACAAACGACGGTTAGTGCCCGTAGCGGTCAGACGGTCATCCTGGGCGGCTTGATCACCAAGAACCAGAACGAGCTTACCCGCCGCGTCCCCTACCTGGGCGATATTCCGGTGCTCGGCCGGCTGTTCCGCTTCGACTCGGTCACCACCGATCGTCGCGAGCTGTTGATCATCCTGACGCCGTACATCATGACCAACGAAGAGCAGATCGCTTGGATGAACCAGCGAGAGTCGGAGCGTATGAACTGGTGCCTGGCCGACGTGGTAAACGTCCACGGCGAGACTCCGATGGACAGCTCGGGCAAGTTCGACTTCACCGGTCCGACGATGTACCCAGCCGCTCCCTCAGCCTGGCCGCCGGCGGAACCGCTCGTCCCGAGCCCGCCGGTCAACATTCCAGAGGACAATCCGCTGTCGCCCGCTTCGAATCCGAACCCGGCGCCAGCTGACGACTTCCAGCCGCAGTTCGTCCCGCAAGGGGCCCCGGTTCCGGTGCCGGTACCCGTGCCAACTCCGGTACCGGTCGATCCTCGGTTTTTGCCGCCGCCATCGGTCCCACTAAATCCGAATCCGGCCTACGGTCCTGCGTTCGGGCCGCGAGGCGCACAGCAAACCACGCCGCCGAGTGTTCCCTCTCGGCCAGTGCCGCCGCCCGACACTGATCCGACCAACAATTTAGTGTTGCCCAATACGGCACCCCAGCCAGTGCCGATTCAGCCGGCCGTCGCACCGGCCGCCTACCAGCAGCCGGTAGGTCCACCTCCGCAACCGATCTATCGCTAGGCCGAATGCTCGCTGTCTGAGGAAAAAACGCATCCGATCGCACGGGTTTTCCGCCTTAGTGATCGATATGAACCGAAGTACGGGCAAGACGCCCGGACAACGAGTTCGAGCCCCACTAGGGCTGAAGTAGCTTATCCGCACAAACGGTCGTCGCAAGGAAGCGCACGATGATTTGCTCGAAACGCCTGCTCCTGATTGCCGCTATCGCCTCGCTAGTTGGCTCCGGATGCGCAATGCCGAAGATGCCGACCTGGGACGATTGGTCGGTCACTCGCTACGAGGACCGGCTGAAGGAGTCGAAGTACCAGACGCCGACGCGCATGGTCGTGCTCTGGACTCCGGCGATCCAGAACGGCCCGAACATGGGCAAAGCCCAACGAGGCTTTGGCGGCCGGATCTACTTCTACAACGCCGCCGATCAGGCGGTGCCGGTCGAAGGTCAGCTGATCGTCTACGGCTACAACGACACGACCCCCAACCAGAAGCACGTCAAACCTGACAAGAAGTTCACGTTCACGCCGCAGCAGTTCACCTCGCACTACAGCCCCACGGAACTTGGCGCTTCGTACAGCGTATGGGTCGGTTGGGACGATGTCGGGGGAGGGCAAGCCGAAGTCAGCCTGGTGCCGATCTTCACATCGACGACGGGCCATATCGTCGTCGGCCAGACGTCGCGCAACGTGCTGCCCGGCCCAACCACACCGACAGCCAACACCCAGGTCCAAACCACGACGCTGACGTCGCAGATCCACGACGAACGCGCCCCGCCGGGGATTCTTCCGCAGCCGACCACCTATGTGCCGGCTTCCCCGACTACGCATGGCCTGGTCGAGCAAGCCAGCTATCAGCAGGGCCCCATGCATCCAGCGGCTCAGCCGATGGCGGCCCCGTATGGTGTTCAGCAAACGTCGATGCAACAAACGCTGCCAGGCATACAGCCGCAGTTTGCTCAACCCGGTATGTCGATGCCGGAGATGCAGCAGCAGCGTCAGATGGAAACAATGTCGATCACGTTGCCAAGCACCCTAGCTCAACGTCTGGCAGCTGCTGGCGCTCAGCAAACGCCAGCTCGTCCGACACCGTCGCTCGGGATGCCGGCCGGGGGAGGCATGCCGAACCAGGCGCAACAACAGCCGATGCTTCAGCCGACCTCCGGGCCGGCGGCTATGCCGTCTCCGGGGCAACCGTATGGTGCGGCGCCTCAGCAGCCGACGTTTACTGCGCCGACGAACGCCTCGCGTTCGTGGGGGCCGGTAACGCCTCGGAGGGGAGCGCTGCCTCTCGGACCACAATCTCGTTACGCACCTGGCTCACCTCAGGCTCCAGCATCGCCAGGTCCTCAACCAGCTGCCGGTCCCCCTCCGATGCAACCTCCCCACGGAGCACCAGGACCGGCCCATCCGCAAACGCTTCAATCGGCGCCACCATTTGCAGGGCAGGGATACGCCGGAGGCGTGTCTGGAATCCAGATGTAATCCGCGCTGGCGGCACTGGGCGAGCGCTCGGGGGGGCGCCGCCCATTGTCAGCCGGATGCGAAGCTGCTGATTGTTGCGCCCGAAGTTCTGATTCCCCTGGAACTGCTGCATCCGCCCCATTTGCGAGAACATGTTTTGGTTGCCGAACATGCCTTGCATGCCCATGCCGCGCATACCCGTCATGCCGCGGGCTCCGGTTCCCGACTGAGCACTCCGGGTGTTGCCGGAATCGCCTGAGTCGGCTCCGACGAACGCCCCACGCCGGTTTTCAGCCAGGAACCGCTCGTTACCCGTGAGGGCCGCTCCCGCCGCAGAGTTTCCCGCGGCTCCGGCTCCTGATCCCGTCTGCGAGCGGCCGAATTGCGTGCCACCGCCGAGGTTGCGGTTGCCAAACATGCCGCTGCTGCTGCTGCCGCCGAACTGAGCCGAGGCGGGGAGAGCGAGTCCGCAGATCGCGACAACAATCAGGCCGCCCTGGAGGGTGCGCATGATTCACTTCCTAAAGCGAGGGGGAATCAGGTTGCCCAGGCAACCTCGGTTCAATTGTCTGACTGATTGAACCCCCAAACAAGTCCCAAGTATCGAAATCGGCGACTTCTACGGTCAGAGTCACGGCGAAACGGGCCTAGCCGCTGGCCCAATTGAAACCCGATCCCCCACGGGCGAGTACAACCGCTACAAGCCCTTCAGCTTGGAGTGACGGACTGGCTCCGCCCCTCCGAAGTACCCCACAGTCCGATCAAGCTCTTTGACGGCCTGGATTTGAGCAACCTTGCCCCCCTGTTAAAGGACTTAGCACTCCAAAGAGGGGGCAGTGATAAAGCTTGGGGGGCTTCCACGCCCAACGTCCAATGGGAGAACGAAAGGGCGGTGGACGGTAGGATTTGGCCGGCGGCCCCATCAACAGTCACCTTTCTGAAACAAACGAGCCATGCTCAACCTCTCCTGCTTCGTTCGACTTTCTTTCTGCACGGCGATGGCGCTAGCGCTCCAACTGGGGACGCCCTATGCCCGTGCCGAGCGGGCCACTGCGCCGCGGGTCCTGCCGAAATCGACCCTGGCATTTGTGCGGATCGCCAACACGCCAGAGCTGGTCTCCCGGTTCCGTGAAACGGCCATTGGACGGATGTCGCAAGATGAGCAGGTAAAACCGCTGGTGTCGGGAGTGTACGCGGCGGCCCAGGACGCCTGGACCGACATCGAACAGCGGGTTGGCTTGCCGCTCGACCAGTTGTTGCAGATCCCTCAAGGCGAAATCAGCGTTGCCTTTGTTGGGCAAACCAAGAACGAGGAGGGCAAGTACGTCGGCCCCTCTGGACTGGTGCTCTTGATCGACGTGAAAGATCGAATTGCCGACGCTCAGAAGCTGCTCGAAAGCGGCGCCAAGATGATCCAGGATCGCGGTGGCCGCAGCGAAACCGAAATGCTCGACGGTGTCGAATTGACCCAGCACACCGCGGCCGAGGGAAACACCGTCTTTCAGTTCGAAAAAGAAGGCACGATCGTCCTGACGACACACAAAGAGCTTGCCACGGCGGTCCTGGCATCCTGGAACGGAGCCCAGGACGGTCAGTCCTTGGCGGACAACGACAAGTTCGCCGCGATCATGAGCCGGTGCTCTGGCTCCGCCGACGATCCGCCGCAGATCACCTGGTACATCGACGCGATTGACCTCATTCGGGTATTAGCCCGGGGGAACACGGCCGCTCAAACAGGTCTGGCGCTGTTTCCCGTGTTGGGCTTGGACGGGATTAAGGGGGTCGGCGGCAGTTGGACGTTCGCAACCGGCGATTTCGACGATGTGATGCATGCGCAAGTGCTGCTCGAAAGCCCCCGTTCCGGCGTGGTTGAGATGTTGGCCTTGGGCTCTGGTGACGTGACCCCCGAGCCGTGGGCGCCGATCGACGCCTCGGCCTACACGACACTGCACTGGGAAGTGGATGAGACGTTCCGCGTGGCCGCCAAGCTCTACAACAGCCTGATGAGCGAAGGCGCCTTCGAAGCGGAGATTCAGCGGCGGGTCAGCGACCCACTCGGGGCCGACTTTGAGAAGGAAGTCATGCCGCTCTTGGACGGGCGGATCACAATCGCCAATTGGGTCGATCGCGAAGGACCGCCCCGCCTGAATAGCCAGACGATGATCGTGGGCATCAAAGTGACCGACCCTGAGGCGTTCAAGGCGGTTCACGACAAGATCATCGCCAAGTTCGGTGAGCGATTGGAACCAGTGTCGTTCGCAGGAGTGGAGTACCATCGCGCGAAGCGCCGCGAAGGCCAGCCGAGCGAGGAACCGCGCCCCAACGCCCCGCGTCGGCCGGAGTTTTGTATGGCGATGGTCGGTGACTACCTTCTCGTGGCCGATAGCACCCTCGCCCTTGAGCATGCGATTACCACGAGCCGGGACCCCGAGGCGTCTCTGGCTGGGGATATCGAATTCAAACTGATCGCCAGCCGCATCAAGCGACAGGTAGGCGGAAGCCGGCCCGGTCTGATTCAGTTCCGTAAGCCGGAGGAGGGGATGCGGCTGATGTATGACATCGCCGCCGCGGATTCGACCCGCGAGCAGGTCAGCAGCCGCTCGGCCGGGAACAAGTTCTTCAAGGGGCTGGACCAAACGATGAAGGACAACCCACTGCCGCCGTTTGCCGTGCTCGCCCGTTATCTAGCGCCCGGTGGGGCGGTGGTGACGAGCGACGAGACGGGCCTTCACTACACCGCGTTTACGCTGCGGCGGAAGTAAGAGCCGCCGGCAATCCATCTCAATCGGAGCCTTAGTGCGAGCTCCGATTGAGACGACTTAGAGATTGAACTAGCGAGCGTTCGTCTTGCGGCGGTTCATCTCGTCGCGAATTTCCGCGGCCAACTCATACTTTTCGTTGGCCACCGCGTCTTCGAGCTGCTCTTGCAGCGTGCGGCCGACGCGGAAATGTTGCCGAAGCGACTCCCGCAGCTCGACGAGCCGGCTGACGAGTTCATCGTCGGTGAACTCCTCGTCGGCTTCGTACTCGGCAAACACCGATTTGATAGCCTCGAGCCCTTTGTTCAGCTCCTCCACGGCCACTTCAGCTCCTTGATCGGCAAGCGCGGCAAGCGCCGCGGCCTGGGTCCGGTGGAAGAGAACGAAGGGGCGATACTGCTCGTGCGAAAGGGTCCACTGCTCGTCGGGCGAGTGTTCGCGGCAAAAGTCCATCAGGCCGATCGTGTGGTCCGCGTCGGCGACCGCCTGCTCGAACTCGCGCAGCGCCAGCCAGCAGATGCGCCGGTGGTAGTACTGAACGAATTCGCGATCGGCCTCCTCGCAATCATCGTCCGACATGACGAACTCCTCGCCGTCGGCGGGAAGCTTCGTCTGCAGGTATTCGTAGTAGGACGGAAAACCTTGCGGTTGCGTGCCGTCGGGCCGGCCGGAGATCTCGAGTTGCAGAAGGCCCAGATCGAGCCGCATCTGCAGGATTTCGCGACCGTCGTCCCCTTTCTTTTTTCGCACACTAATGCCGTTCGGATCGTACGGCCAGTCGCGGAGGATTCGATCGATGTTTTCTTTTTTTGCCATGATTCTAACGGGCATCGGCGGCTGAAAGCATGCGAAGGCGCGTGCCCATTGCGATTATACCACCTCAGGCCAATCTGGGGCAGAACGCGCAACCGAGCGGAGGGACAAAACAGGCGTCCAGCATGCTCCAGGCCGCTACGACCGGCGCACAACGTTCGTCTTCGCTGGCTACGTGGCTATGCGTAAGATAGTTCGAGACGTTGTTCCTGACGACGGGCGGACTTGGGGACAATGCTTCTGGGCAAGCTTTCCTAGCCTGCTATCAACAACAGCCCGGTTCAGGGTTTGCACTCTCCAGTATCCGCTCGACGAAGGTACACCATGTCAGGCAACCACCGCGAGAAACAACTGGCTGAAGCCGAGGAGATTTTGGGGGATCGGTTCCAGCAGGCAGGCTTCGTGAAGGGATTGTTCTTCGGGCAGCACTTGGGCAGTCGGCTGCCGAAGTATCCCTTCCAGAAGCACGACAGCGAGATGGCCCACCGGGTCGCGGAACTGCGAACCTTCCTCCACGCCGAGGTGGATCCGGTCGCGATCGATCGCGACGCCGAGATCCCGCAGCATGTGATTGACGGACTTGGGCGCTTGGGTGTCTTGGGAGCTTGCTTGCCGAAAACGGCGGGTGGACAAGGGCTCAGCCAGACGCAGTACTGCGAGTTGTTGGAAGTGCTCGGCGGGCATTGTGGCAGCACGGCTTTGTTCGTCAATGCGCATCATTCGATCGGCCCCCGGGCCCTCGTCCTGTTTGGCACTCCGCAACAGCAACAGCGATGGTTGCCCAAGCTGGCGACTGGCGAATGGATCAGCGCGTTTGCGCTTACTGAACCGGAAGCGGGCAGTGACGCCGGCAACGTGCAGACGACCGCCACCCCGACCGCTGACGGAACGGGATTCGTGCTCAAAGGGCAAAAACGGTGGATCACCAACGGCGGTATCTCCCAGGTGTTGACCGTCATGGCCCGCACCCCTGATCCGGCGCCGGACGGATCGAAGATCACTGCGTTTCTGGTGACTCCCGACATGCCGGGCTTCGAAGTGGTCGAGAAGCGGATGGAGAAAATGGGGGTTCGCGGCACCGCGACGAGCCGGCTCGCTTTCCACGACATGCTGGTGCCGCGAGAGAATGTCCTGGGCCAGATCGGCAAAGGTCTGAAGGTGGCTCTGACGGTGCTCGACTTCGGCCGCACGACATTTGGAGCAAGCTGCACCGGGGCGGCCAAGTTCTGCGTCGAACGAGCGGTCGCTCACGCCAACGCGCGAGTTCAGTTTGGGCAGAAACTCGGTAGTTTCGAACTGGTCAAAGAAAAGCTGGCCTACATGCAGGCGGGCGTCTATGCCATGGAAGCCTGCACCTATCAGACAGCGGCTCTGATCGACGCGGGAGAAGGCGATTTCATGCTCGAAA
The DNA here is from genome assembly GCA_023430365.1 of Planctomycetota bacterium. GTDB lineage: Bacteria > Planctomycetota > Planctomycetia > Pirellulales > Pirellulaceae > JAEZAS01. Next base: position 5,032 of record JAEZAS010000143.1, on the reverse strand, counting down.
CCGCCATGCTGAAGGTCTTCGCCACTGAGACGCTCTGGCGCATCTTGAACGACACTTTTCAGATCCACGGTGGAACCGCCTACTTCACCGATCAGCCGTTTGAGCGCATGGTGCGAGACGCTCGCATCAACACCATCGGCGAGGGAGCAAACGACGTCCTGCGGGCGTTCACCGCGCTGGTCGGAATGCGCGACGTCGGCCTGGAGCTGGAAGGAGTGCTGAACGCGATCCATCACCCGATTGGCAATGTCTCGCGCATCGGCCGCTTCGCCGGACGAAAGCTCCACTCGCTGCTTGCGCCGCCGAACATCGCCGTTCGCAACAGCGAACTGGAAGCCGACGCGGCGAAGCTCAGCCGCGGCATCGCCGCGCTAGGCAAAAACGTCGAACGGCTGCTGGTCACGCATCAGAAAGAAATCGTCGACCGCCAGTATCTACTCGGCCGGGCCGCCGACGCGGCTACCGAGCTCTATGTCTGCAGCTGCGTCCTGAACCGTCTCGACGAGACGCTACGACACGCCCTGCACGACGACCAGAGCCAAATCGAAGTAGCCTGGGAACTCGAAGTTGGACGCTACTACCTGAACACCGCACTTCGGCGAGTCCATCGCTCACTCGCAGAACTGTGGGACAACGACGACGAGGAAACAACCCACATCGCCAACCGCATGCTACGTCGGGGCAGCCTCAAACCCTAAGGCGACTAATCTCGCCGTCAGAATCGACTACTGCTTCAGCGAAAGTTGAAACCGCGTTGTGTTCACCGGTTGCTGGCCGCTGCGTTGATCCAGGAAGTAGATTCCGTCGTCCGCGGCCGGCGGCTGCTGCGTTGCGGGGCCTCGCACCTCAGTGGGGCGGGTTTCGACGCCTTTGGGTGAGCATCTTCCCGTCAGCACCCGACGGACCTGCCACAGATCATAGAAAACGAAGGCCCCCACTGCGGCCAGCCAGATGAGCGCTTCCAGCCCCTGTCGCCGGCCGAGTAGGATCAAAACGGGAAGCAACGCGACAGCTGCCACCCCGACTACATACAGCCAGCCCCTCCAGTCGACGGGACTGAGACGACGTCCAAAGGTCTTGGTGCAGAACCAATTCGGTTTTGCAAACATCTGGGAATTCCTCTTCCAGCAAACCAGCGAGCTAGCCACATCCGCAACCGGCTATTCGCTCCCTCGGACCGTATCTTGGAGCCAATTCCGATTTTTGTTCGGGACCGAACCATCAGCGGGCGAGCGAGGTAGGGCGATCTGGGCATTTCGGTGCGGATCTGCCGCGCGTAACGAAAGTTCTATGCGCTCCGCTGGAAGCGGTTCGATGAGTTGTTTGGGTGATACCGGCTATCCGGTTCGTAGGGCCAAGGTATGCCCTTCACCTCCGGCGATCGAGGCTGCCGGATGTCTTCTCAAGGAGGGGGAGCGAGATGAACTTGCGATTGGCGGCGTTTTGTTTGGTGGGCGCATGCCTGGCGCCGTTGGCGGCTCAAGCCCAGGTAGGAACAACTCACACGCACTCGACTCCCTCGGTGATTCGCCCGGTCGGATACGGCCTGTGGGAAGACTACGACGGCGGTTGCGGCTGCGGGCACAAGCACCGGCACGGCCACGGGCTGGGCAAGTGCTGCGGCCCGATCGGATGCCCCTATGGCGTCGGAGCCAGCTGCGGTTGCGGAGGCTGCAACGACGGCTGCAACTATCGCATTGCCTGTGGAATTCCCTTCGGCCTGAACCGCCTGACTCGTTCGCTCGACTGCCTGTTCCCTTGCCGGCCGAAGCTGCTCGGTTGCGGTAGCGGTTGGGGCGGTTGCAGCCCGTGCTACGATCCCTCGTGCGGCGGCGGCTGCCCGAAGCCGCGCTTCGGCAAGCGGTTTGGCTTCTTCGGCGGATGCGCCAAGTGCGACGCTTCGACCAACTGCAACCTCGACTGCTCCTGCGGCACTCCGGCTGCTACCTTCGGCCCGGCGGGCGATATTTCGACTCCCGTTCCTGTTCCTCCGGGAGAAGGCAGCGTCAATCCCTTCCAGGATGACCTGCCCGAACCGATGCCGACGGACGCTCGCCGCAATCCTCGGTCGCGGAGCCACTTCTCCAATAGCCCGACGCCCGCTCGCCGGCCCACCGATCACCAGGCGTCAGCTCAGCCGAAGCCCACGACGGCTCTGAAGCCCGTGGCCCGTGTTCAGCGAGCCGCCCACACGACTCCGATTGAAGGGGGCGTCGTTCACGCTTCGGTGAAGTCGGATGATGTCGTCCGCGACTACAGCCAGGCCCGCAGCGAAGTGATTCGCAAGGCCTCGTCCTACTCGAGCGAAACCGAAGAACTGCCGCACAACCCGCTGCGGTAGTCTCGCGAGCAGGATCTGAAGACAGACCAACAAGGACGGCAACTGCCGTCCTTGTTCGCGTTTTTTGCCGTCAAAACTTCGGCGAACTTTACCGGTGCTCCAGGCCCGCCGAAATCGCCTGGTCCAGGTCGTTGCGCAAATCCTCGAAGGCTTCAAGCCCGACCGAAAGCCGAATCAGCCCGTCGGTGATGCCAAAAGAGGCTCGCGCGGCCGCATCGTAGCTGGCGTGCGACATCGAAGCCGGTTGTTCGATGAGCGACTCCACCGCCCCCAGGCTCACGGCCAGTTGGAATAGCTCGGTCGCCTCACAAACGCGCTTCGTCTGCTCGAAATTTCCCTTCAGTTGAAACGTCAACATGGCGCCGAACGCGCCGTCCATCTGTTTCGCGGCCAAGTCGTGCCCGGGATGCGACGGCAGGCCAGGGTAGAGCACCCGCTTCACCCGCGAATCGCCCGCCAGCCACTGGGCCAACCGCAACGCGGTCTGCGACTGTTCCCGCACCCGCAATTCCAGCGTCTTGAGGCCGCGCGACGCGAGGAAGCACTCCAGCGGCCCCATCACGGCGCCCGTAGCGTTCTGCAGGAAATAAAGTCGATCGAGCAACGACTTCTCCCGCACCACCAGCACACCGCCCAGCAAATCGCTGTGTCCGCCGATGTACTTCGTGGCCGAGTGCATCACGATGTCGGCCCCCAGCTCCAGCGGCCGGGTGAGCACCGGGGTGGCAAACGTGTTATCGACCCCCAGCAGCGCCCCGTGGCGATGAGCCAGGGTGGCAACCGCCGCGATGTCGGTGATCGACATCAGCGGGTTACCGGGCGACTCGATCCAAACCACCTTCGTCTTCGGTGTGAACGCCTTCTCCAGCGACGGCAGATCGGTCGACGGCGCCAGCGTCACCTGGACGCCTGAGTGATTGAGCACCTTGTGCAACAAGCGGTAGCTGCCGCCGTAAAGATCGGCGCCAGCCACGACGTGGTCGCCCGTTTCGAGCAGCATCATGGCGCAATGCGTCGCCGACATGCCCGTCGCAAACGCAAGCGCCCCGACGCCACCTTCCAGCGACGCCATCGTCGTCTCGAACCCCTTGCGCGTCGGGTTGCCGCTGCGGCTGTAGTCGAACTCCCCCCAGACGCCCGCTCCCGGCTGAACGAACGTCGACGCGAAATGCACCGGCGGCACCACCGCTCCGGTGCGCGGGTCGCGCTCGTTGCCAACGTGAATCGCTCGGGTCCGGAATTGCATGACCAACACCAATCTACGATTTGCGGGTTGCGGCTCTTAACTTACCAACCACACCCACCAAAGTCAACAATAACTCATCTCTACTTACAAATCCGAAATCACAAATCCAAAATCCTAAATCTACCCACCCAGGGCCTGCCGCAAATCCTCGATCAGGTCTTCGGTGTTTTCGATGCCGCACGACAGGCGGATCATGTTGTCCGGAATGCCGAACCGCTTGCGGTCCTCGACCGGCACCTCGTAGTAGCTCATCACGAGCGGCTGTTCGATCAGCGACTCGACGCCCCCCAAGCTGGGACCGATCCGGGCGATTTTCGCCGCGTCGACCACGGCGGCCGTCTGCCGCCAATCCGCGTCCTTCACCAGGAACGTCACCAGGCCGCCAAACCCGCGCATCTGCTTTTTGGCAATCTCGTGGTAACGGTGCGATTCCAGCCCCGGGTAATAGACCTTCTCGACGCGCGGGTGCGACGCCAGGAACTCAGCCACCGCCTGCCCGTTCTGGTTGTGCCGCTGGATCCGCAGTTCGAACGTCTTCAGCCCGCGTTCCAGCAGGTACAGGTTGTGGGGAGCGTTGATCGCTCCCATGATGCCGCGGAGTTTGCGAACGTCTTCGAGCTTCTGCTTGCTGCCAATGATCACGCCGGCGAGCAGATCGTTATGCCCGCCCAGATACTTGGTCGCCGAATGCAGCACGTAGTCCACGCCATACGACAGCGGCTGCACGTTGTACGGCGTGGCCAGGGTCGCATCGATGAGGGTCTCGACCTTGTGCTTTTTGCCGATCTCGGCAAAGCGTTCCAGATCGACCACGCTCAGGTGCGGATTGGTCGGCGACTCGCTGACCAGCAGCTTCGTGCGGGGATTGATCGCCGCCGCCATGGCGTCGTAGTCGCACGCCTTGACCTGGCGGGTCACGACGCCAAACCGCGACAAATGCTTCGAACAAAACTCGCGGCTGCGATGGTAACACTCGTCGAAGAAGACCACTTCATCGCCCGAGTTCAGCTTCGCCATCAGCAGGCCGACGATCGCCGCCATGCCGCTGGAGTAGACCAGGGCTTCTTCGCCCCCTTCCAGGGCCGCGAGCTTTCGCTCGACCACTTTCTCCCCCGGATTTCCGTAGCGGCCATACTCCTCGCGCTGCTGCTTTTGCTCGATGAAGTCGATGACCGCCTGCGTGCTACTGAATGTGTAGGTCGAGGCGCAAATGATCGGATCGGTGATGGCGTTCGCCAGTTTCTGGCGATCCTCGCCAGCATGAACGGCAAGTGTACTAGGTCCAGGACGAACCGGATCGGACGAAGAATTCCGCGAAGCGGGCGACATGCACGAAGCTCCCAAAGTGACCCGGGAATAGGCGGGCGCGAGCTTCGCGCTGCGTCGTCCTGCTAGTAGAGATGCGCGGTGACGCGCATGCGTGCTGGCAAGATCGGCTGCCAGTT
>JAEZAS010000126.1 GCA_023430365.1 Planctomycetota bacterium | reverse complement strand
GTCGTGGAAGAAGTACGTCGCCAATGCCAGAAAGGTCAGGAGCAGCATCGCCCCGACTCGCGCCTGATAGCCAAGCACGACCAGCAAGCTGCCGACGAGCAGGAACACGATGGCTCCACCCAAGAGCAGTTCGGGCATCCAGGTGAGGTTGTTGGCTTTCATGTAGCCGATGATGCCTGAGAAGTTCGGAATCTTGTTGCCGACGGCGCTCGACACAAAGATCGTGCAGAGCATAATCCGGCCGAGGATCGATAGTGCAGCTTGCATGGGAGGATTCTCCGTTTGGGTTGCGTTTGGATTTCGGATGTCCTGAAGTGGACGCCTCAACTGCAATGGAAAGCAGCCGGAGGCAAACTTGCCTCCGGGTTGCGTTGCAGTTGGAGCGTCCACTCACGGGACTGGCCCGGAGGCGGTTCGCCTCCGGCTAATTACGGTCGTTCTGGCTTACTCCGCTTGCGGGACCAGCGCCGCCCGCCTTACGGCAGGTCGAATAGCATGATCTCCGCGGCCTCGTCCGCTTCGACCTGCAGCACTCGCTCGTCGCTGACGGCTGCACCGTCGCTCGTGGCAAGCGGCTGGCCGTTCAATCGCACGGAGCCGCGAAGCACCTGCAACCAGGCGTGTCGTCCTTCGCCGAGCGGGTGCTCGACCGACTTGCCCGCGTCGAGTTTCGCAAGGTACACGCTCGCGTCCTGGTGGATCGTGAGCGAACCTTCGCGAGCGTTGGGCGAAGCGACGACCCGCAGCCGGTTGTGCTGCTCCTCGGCGGCAAAGGCTTTTTGTTCGTAGCTCGGCGTCAGCCCAGCCGCACGCGGCAGGAGCCAGATCTGGTACAGGTGCACCGGCTCCGTCTCCGACGGGTTGAACTCGCTGTGGCGGATGCCGGTCCCCGCCGTCATCCGCTGGAACTCGCCGGGACGCAGCACCTCGCCGTTGCCGAGGCTGTCTCGATGCTCGAGCGCCCCTTCCAGGACGTAGGTGACGATCTCCATGTCGCGATGCGGGTGCATCCCGAAACCCTGCCCCGGAGCAACCCAGTCCTCGTTCATCACGCGCAAGGCCCGGAAGCTCATGTGCCGCGGGTCGTAGTAGTCGGCGAACGAAAAGGTGTGGCTGGTCTTCAGCCAGCCGTGGTCAAAATTGCCGCGATCGGCGGCCTTGCGGACGTTGATCATGGTGATCCCCTGCTACAAAACTCGTTCCTGGCCTCAGCCCACACAATGCTCGTTACGACGCTCTGCGTCGTAACGCCCAATCGGACGCTCCGCGTCCTGCGTGGGTGTCCTGCCTGCCTCCCCGTTCGACCACCCAGGACGCAGAGCGTCCGGAATCGGCGTTCCCACGCAGAGCGTGGGAACGAGGGAAGGGCAACGACGTAGGGCGACAGGTCAATGATTGATATATCAACTAATACCGCCCGCCGGCAGCTAGCTTTCAGCGGAATCCGAATTTTGTCGGGCTTTCTCCAAAAGCCTTGTGAGCTGGGCAATTTCGTCGCGGCTGAGGTGCCCAAGCAGCTCCTTGTGCAGGGCGAGCACCGGCTCGTCGAGGCGGGCGAGCAGCGTCCGGGCCTTATCCGTCAGGTCGACAAAAATAACCCGGCGGTCGTCCTTGCAACGGACCCGGCTGACCCAGCCGGCGTCCTCCAGGCGGTCGATCAGGCCCGTAATGCCCGGCACGGCGGTGACCATTCGCGCGGCGATTTCGAGGATCGGCAGCGGCTCGCCCGCCCCTCGGAGGATTCGCAGGACGTTGTACTGCGAACCGGTCAGCGCGAACTGCCGGAACAATCGCGTGAAGTGGATTTGAAACTGGTCGCTGGTGCGGACGAGATTCAGCATCGCTTCCTGCTCGGGAGAGTCGAACGGACGCTTCTTTTTGAGCTCCTGCTGCAGTCGGCTGGCCATGGTGGAGACCCCGGGGACGGATGGGCGACCTGTAATTAGTTTATACATCAAGTAATTGTCCGGCCAGTGAATATGGGAGCCCCTAACGAGCAAACCGAATACCTACTCACCCTCCCGCGTAGCTGAATTCGCCAGAATTCAGACAAACACGTTCTCCACTCGCGAGGCGGCTGAATTCCGACGAATTCAGCTACAAGCAGCGGCAATGCGGCAGATGTCGAGCGTGCAGAAGTTTGACGCGCCTCGGCCGGCTGCCCCACAATGCGGGGCGTTTGTTCCTCTCCCTCCTCTCCGCCGCGAGCCTCTCCGATGACGACCGCTGTTTGCTTCCGTTCGCTGTGGCGAGTGTTGTCCTTGACAATTGCGGCGGCGCTGCTGTCGCTGGTGGCGTCCGATTCGTTGCATGGCGGCGAAATCCGGCGGCCGAACGTCGTGCTGATCATCACCGACGACCAGGGCTACGGCGACATTGGCTATCACGGCAACGAGATGCTGAAGACGCCGAGCCTCGACGCCTTCGCGCGGCAGAGCATTCGGCTGACGAATTTTCATTCCGATCCAACGTGTGCCGAAACGCGAGCGGCGCTGATGACCGGGCGCTATTCAGTGCGCACCGGCGTGTGGCACACGATCATGGGGCGTTCGATTCTGCGGCGAGACGAGAAGATCATGCCGCAGTTCTTCAAGCAGGCGGGCTACGCGACTGGCATCTTTGGCAAGTGGCACTTGGGCGACAACTATCCGTTCCGCCCCGGCGATCGTGGTTTCGACGAGTCGCTCGTGCATGGTGGCGGTGGCGTGGGGCAGACGCCGGATGCTTGGGGCAACGACTACTTCGACGATACCTACCTCCGCAACGGCAAGCCGGAGAAGCAGGAAGGTTATTGCACTGATATCTGGTTCGAGAATGCGACGCGGTTCATCGACAAGCATCGCAACGGTCGGTTCTTTTGCTACATCGCCACGAACGCACCACATTCGCCATACAACGTCGATCCCAAGTATGCCCAGCCGTATCTCGACAAGGGCGTGCCGCAGCCGATGGCCAATTTCTATGGCATGATTGCCAACATCGACGAAAACGTCGGCCGACTGCTCGGCAAGCTCGACGAGTGGAAGCTGAGCGACAACACAATCGTGGTCTTCATGACCGACAACGGCACCGCGGCGGGCGTGCTGCGGCCGGGAGCGGCAGGCAAGGCCAACCAGGCGCGGAAGGGGCAAGCGGCGTCCGCGACGACGAAGTGGACGGGCTACAACGCGGGGCTGCGCGAGCAGAAGGGTTCGCACTACGACGGCGGTCATCGCGTTCCCTGCTTCATCCGCTGGCCGAAGGGAGAAGCGGGCAAGTTTGTCCGATCCGGCGCCCAGGTGACGACGCTCACCGCCCACTTCGACCTGTTGCCCACGCTCGCCGAGCTTTGCATCCTCACGCCGCCGGACGGCAGCTACGGCTGGGATGGCCGAGCGTTGACGCCGCTGCTCACCGAAGGGACCGACGAGAACTGGGCGCCGCGGACGATCGTCGTCCATTCGCAGCGCGTCGAGCATCCGGAGAAGTGGCGGAAGACGGCTGTGCTGACCGACCGCTGGCGATTGGTGAACGGCAAGGAGCTTTACGCGGAGCTCGAACAGGACCCAGGTCAACAGCGAGACGTGGCCAGCGAGCATCCCGAGGTCGTCGGAGCGTTGCGCAAGGACTACGACGCCTGGTGGGCCGATGTGTCGCAGCGGTTCGACGAGTACGCGCGGATTGTGCTGGGCTCCGAAAAGGCGAATCCCGTCGATCTCAACTGCCACGACTGGCATCCAGGCGACGACTATGTGCCGTGGAACCAGAGCGGTCAGCAGGGTGTACAAGCCGACCCGCTGGTGAACGGCTGGTGGGCGGTGGAAGTTGAACGGCCCGGCAAATACGAAATCACCCTGCGAACCCGTCCGAGCGGAATCCCGTATCCGCTTGCGGCTTCCCGTGCGCGGGTGAAAGTCGGCGACGCGGAGGCTTCGGCCGATGTGCCGGCAAAGGCGGAGGAAGTCACGCTCGAACTTGAGCTTCAGCCCGGCCCCGCTCGCTTGGAGACCTGGCTGGAGGGGGACGGAAAATCCCGCGGGGCGTACTACGTTCGCGTCCGACGCGTTGAACCGTAGCTCGGTCGGTAGCTGAATTCGCCAGAATTCAGACAAACGCGTTCTCCACTCGCGGGGCGTCTGAATTCTGGCGAATTCAGCTACGGTAGCCGGCCCTAACCCCGCCCACGCGTCTAGGCGCATCCCCTTTCGCTGCTGATTACAATGAGGGGCTGCAATTCTCGGGTCTGCTCGGGCCAGCCGCTGGGCTGCTCCCGCCCGGATTCCTCTCCCTCGAAAACCTCTTCGCCTTGACGGAGGCCGAGCCTTGAGATCGTGTTTGTTTCTGTGTCTGGCCGTCGCCGGGCCGTGGCTGCTGGTCGCCAGCGTCCAGGCTGCTCCGCCGCAGTGGATCTGGAGCACTCCCGACGCCGCGACCAAAGCCGAACCGGGCAGCGTCTACTTTCGCAAATCGTTCAACGTCGCTGAGCCGGAAAGCGGCGAGCTCGAAATCTCGGCCGACAACAGCTACGAGGTCTTCGTCAACGGCCGCAACGTCGGCTCGGGCGAAGGCTGGTCGCAGCGGACGAAGTACAAGATCGGCCCCCTGCTGACGCCCGGTCGCAACCTGATTGCCGTGCACGCCAAAAACGCGGGCCCCGACCCGGCCGGGCTGATGGTGCGGGCGACGATCAAGTCGAAGGGCAAGCCGGCCGAGGAAATCGTCTCCGACGCCAGCTGGAAGTTCGCCACCAAGGTCGGCGGCCGCTGGGCCGTGCTCGACTTCAGCGATGAGAAATGGAGCAAGGCCAGCGCCTTGGGCGAGTACGGCAAGAGCGGCCCCTGGGGCCCTGCCGGCAAGCTCGTCGAAGCGGCCGACAACATCGTCCCGGTTGGAACCAGGTCGCAGGAGAAGGGACACTTCCAACTGCGCGACGGCGATCGCGTCGTGCTCCTCGGCGGCACGTTCATCGAACGGCTGCAGAATGACGGCTACTTCGAAGCGGCCCTTACGGCCGCCCTGCCCCAGAAGCACATCACCTATCGCAATCTCGGCTGGAGCGGCGACACCGTTTGGGGCGACTCGCGCGGCGTGTTCGGCGGTCGTGCCGAAGGCTTCAAGCGACTGGTGAGCGACGTGACGCTCTGCAAGCCGACGGTGATCGTCGTTTGCTATGGGCAGAACGAAGCTTACGCAGGCGAGGAGGGGTTGGCCGATTTCGAGCAGGGCTTGAACGCCCTGCTTGATGCCCTGGAGCCAACCGGCGCCAGGTTCCTGCTCCTCGGACCGCCGCCGCGATTCAACGTCGGCCCGCCGCTGCCGGACCCGGCGAAGTACAACGAGGACTTGCGACGGTATGTAGAAATCGTGAGATCTACTGCAAAAGATCGCAGTCACGCCTTCTTCAACCTGGCGCCGGAATTCGAGCAGATTCTCGCACGTGCGGAGGGCGACAAAGTTCGCACTAAAGCGACCATCGACACGTTGACTGAAAATGGGGTTCACCTGAATCCATACGGAAACATTGTCGTTAGCCGATGCTTCCGACGCTGGCTATTCGGTGCAACAGATGGAAATTGGTACGTCGACATCGATGCAGCAACTCGCTCCATAGACACGATTTCGGCTACCGTGGAAGAGCTTACAGTGAGCGAGGATGCAGTTTCTGTCTTAGTGGCTGATCGCACAATTCCCGATTTCAATTCCACCGATCAACTCGGCACTCTCTCTGTTCGCGGCTTGAAACCTGGAAAGTATCAACTACTGATTGATGGTGAAGCGCCTAAAGGCTGGGAAAACGGCAGGTCGTTTGAAACCGGTGACATTAAATGGCTCATTCACCGCGCCAAGGCCTCAGCACTCGCTCTAAAACTCAACGATGTGGTCAACCAGAAGAACGAGTTGTTTTTCCACCGCTATCGCCCGCAGAACGAAACCTACCTGTTCCTCTTCCGCAAACACGAGCAGGGGAACAACGCGGTCGAAATCCCGATGTTCGACCCGCTCATCGAGGAAAAGGAAAAGCAAATCGCCCAACTCCGCCAGCCGCTGAAGCAGAAGATCGAGCTGCGGCGGGTGAGTGAGTAGTCGTTCGTCGCCGGCGAGCCCCCGACGAGAGTCGGGGGAGGTGCATCGCCGGTCATCGTTCCCATTGTTTTGTCGTTAGCGCTATCGCGAGATTCATACATGCATTTTCGTCCTCTCCACACCGCCCCCCGCGTGCCCTCCCCCGACTTTCGTCGGGGGCTCGCCTTGGGATTTTCGCTGCTGTTGCTGCTGGCGTCGCCCGCCTTCGCCCAGCGCGACTTGAAGGACATTCCCACGCCCGATCCGGAGGAGGAACGCAAGACGTTCATCATCGCCGACGGGTTTGAGGTGAATCTGTTCGCCGGCGATCCGCTGATTCACAAGCCGATCCAGATGAACTTCGACGCGCAGGGCCGTCTTTGGGTGGCCAGCAGCGAGGTCTATCCGCAGATCAAGCCGGGCCAAAAGGCCACCGACAAGATCCTCGTCCTCGAAGACACCGACGGCGACGGCCAGGCCGACAAGACGACCGTCTTCGCCGACGGCCTGCTGATTCCGACCGGTGTGATCCCCGGCGATGGCGGCTGCTACGTGGCCAATAGCACCGAGCTGATCCACCTGAAGGACACCGATGGCGACGGCAAGGCCGACCAGCGGCGGGTGGTTCTCTCAGGCTTCGGCACCGAGGACACGCATCACCTGTTGCACACGCTGCGCTGGGGCGTCGACGGCTGCCTCTACATGAACCAGTCGATCTACATCCATAGCCACGTCGAAACCCCCTGGGGCGTGAAGCGACTCAACGGCGGCGGCATCTGGCGCTTCCGTCCCGAGACGCTGGAGCTCGACGTGCTGTGCTACGGCTTCGTGAATCCCTGGGGGCATCACCAGGATCGCTGGGGTCAATCGTTCGCCACCGACGGCGCCTACGGCGAAGGCATCAACTACGTGTTCCCCGGCTCGGTGTTCGTCGCCGCTCCTGGCGCCGCCCGCCGCGTCGAAGGACTCAACCCCGGCAGCCCGAAGCACTGCGGCCTGGAGATCGTCGGCGGTGGTCATCTGCCCCCTGAATGGGACGGCAACATGATCACGAACGACTTCCGTGCCCACCGCGTCTGCCGGTTCATCGTTACCGAAGACGGCTCGGGCTACGCCTCGAAGCAGGGGCCGGAGCTGATCAAGACGCCCCACGTCGCCTTCCGCCCGATCGACGTGAAGATGGGCTCCGACGGAGCGATCTACATCGCCGACTGGTACAACCCGATCATTCAACACGGCGAGGTCGATTTCCGCGACGAACGCCGCGACCACACGCACGGCCGCATCTGGCGCGTCACCGCCAAAGGCCGGCCGACGATCAAGACCGCCATTCCCGAGAAGGAAGGCGTTCTCGGGCTGCTCGAGCGGCTGAAGTCGGAAAACGAATGGGTTCGCCAGTGGGCCAAGCTGATGCTCAAGGAGCGCGGCCCCAGCGCCGTGCTCGAACCGCTGAGCAGCTGGGTTGCTGCGCTCGATCCGAACGATCCGCAGGCCGAGCATCATCGCCTTGAAGCCCTTTGGACGTATGAATGCCTCAACACGCCGGAGCCCAAGCTGCTCGACGCGCTGTTGCAGTCGAAGGACCATCGCGTGCGGGCCGCGGCCGTGCGGACCGCTACGCACTGGATGGACCGGATCGACAACGCTCCCGCCTACTTCCGCGCCGCGGTGGCGGATGAACATCCGCGCGTGCGACTCGAAGGGGTGCGAGCCCTCGCCCTGGTCCCGCAACCGCAGTCGGCTGCCATTGCCGCGACGGTGCTCGACAAGCCGATGGATCGGTTCCTCGACTTCGCCCTGTGGAAGACGATGCGCGACTTGGCGCCGGTCTGGGTTCCTGCCGTAAAGGAAGGAAGCCTCGATTTCGGCGGCCGGGTGGAGCATTTGACGTTCGCCCTGAAGGCGGTCGATTCGCCGGCCGTTGTCGAGCCGCTGCTGAATCTGATCAAGCAGGACAAGATTCCGGCCGACCGGGTCGATAGCGTGCTGACGCTCGTCGCCACGCTCGGCGGACCGAAGGAGCTGGGGGCCATTTGGGAAATGGTCATCGGTGGACAGATGCAAGTCGCCACCGATCGTCAGGCCGCGCTGCTCAAGGCGCTGGTCGATACGAGCGAGCTGCGCAAGATTCAACCAGCGGGAGATCTGTCGCAGGTCTCGAAGCTGCTGGCGAGCAACGACAACGAGCTTCGCGCGGCGGCCGCTCGGGCGGCTGGCGTGTGGAAGGTCGCGAAGCTTCGGCCGGACCTGGAAAAGCTCGCGAGCGCCGGCAACGCCGCTCCGGACAGCGTTCGCTTCGCCGCCATCTCGGCCCTGGCTTCGCTCGGCGGACCGGAGGCGAAGGAGTCGCTGCTGAAAATTGCCCAGCGTCGTCAGCCGCTTGCCGATAGCGAGCGGGCCATCTCGGCGCTGGTTTCGAACGATCCGGCCCTGGCTGCGAAGCTGACCGCCGAACTGCTCGCGGCCGCCCCGGAGGGAATCGACCCCTCGGCGACGGTCGGAGCGCTCGTGGCTCAGAAGCAAGGTTCGGCGGCGCTCGCCTCCGCCTTGGAGAAGGCAAAAATCCCAGCCGACACGGCGAAGCTGGCCCTGCGCGTCGCGCGGGCCGCTCCTCAGCCGTCGGATGAGCTGATTCGCTCGATTCAGCAGGCTGGCGGCCTCGGCGACGCCGTGTGGAAGCTCACTCCGGAGCTGATGAACGAGCTGGTCGCCGAAGTGCGCGAGAAAGGCAACGCCGCTCGCGGCGAAGCGATCTATCGCCGGGCCGACATGCAGTGTCTCAAGTGCCACGCCATCGGCGGCAGCGGCGGCCAGGTGGGTCCCGACTTCGTCTCGCTCGGCGCCAGCGCTCAGATCGACTACTTGATCGAGTCGCTCATCGCCCCCGCGGCGAAGGTGAAGGAAAACTACCATTCGCAGCTCGTTCTCACCGACGAAGCTGAGGTGATCACCGGCATCGTTGCTCGCGAGACCGAGACCGAACTCGTCCTCCGCGATCAGAACGACAAGCTGATCACGATCGCCAAGGACTCGATCGAGGAACGCAAGGACGGCCGGTCGCTGATGCCCGATGGGCTGATGGACCCGCTGACTCGCGACGAGCTGGTCGACCTGACTCGTTTCCTCTCGGAACTGGGCAAGGTCGGCGACTACTCGATCGGTCAAACGCGGTATGTCCGCCGCTGGGAGACGCTCACCTGGTCGCAGGAAGCTCACCAGAAGCTCAACCGCACCAGCTACGACTCGGCTGCGACGGACGATCCGGCGCTTGTCTGGGAGGCTGCTTATAGCCGGGTGCGCGGCGACCTGCCGCTCGACGGCCTGCCGACCTATGTCGTGCATCAGGGGAACGATCCGACGACGTTTGTCCGCTTCCAGATCGATGTCTCGGCTGCCGGCAAGGTGAAACTGCTCACCGGTGGCGGCGACGGTCTCGCCCTGTGGGTCGACGGCAAGCCGATGGCCATCGGTGACGAAACGCTCGTCCAACTGTCGACCGGCCGGCACACGTTCACGCTCGCCGTGAACCGCAAGGTTCGCACGGAGCCGCTGCGCGTGGAACTGGCCGACGTCGAAGACTCCCCCGCCAAGGCGCAGCTTGTCGGCGGCAAGTAGCGTACGATTCGACGCAAAGTAGTCCGCACACTCCGCGTGCGGACCGCAGCAAGTTGGATCTAGCAGTAACAACGGCGAGCGGGACACGTAAGTGTCCCGGTGGATTGACGTTGGTTGGAACATCACCGTGACACTCACGTGTCACGCTCGCCGGGCAGCATTCGAGAGCAGGCTCGCATGTTCAGCATCTCCACACGTGGGCTGATCCAGTTTTGCCAGCGTGTGGCGACTTCGACTCGGGCGGGGGTCGATCCGCGCCGGCTCTGGACGAGCGAGGCCAACTACGGCTCGGCGACGCATCGGCGCCATGTCGAGCACATCAAGAACCGCGTGCTCGCCGGCGGCACCGTCGCCGATGGGATGCGCGAGAGTGACGGATACTTCCCGTCGCTCGTCGTGCAGATGGTGACGATCGGCGAGCAGACCGGCAAGCTCGACGAGGTGCTCTTTCGCCTCGCCGAGTACTACGAGCACCAGGCGTCGATGCGGCGGATGTTTCTGCTCGGCATCGCCTGGCCCGTGTTTCAGCTGACGGTCGCCGTCCTGCTGATGGGGGTGCTGATCTGGGCCTTCGGCTGGGCAGCCGAATTCAGCGGCGGCGAGCCGTTCGATGTGCTGGGAATCGGGCTGGTCGGCACGAGCGGGGCGCTGATTTACTTCTCCGGCGTGCTGGCGACCCTGATGGGGCTGACCGTAGCGGCGCTCGTGGTGAAGCGGGGCGCATTTGGGCCGGCTCCAATGCGGCTGGCGATGCGGATTCCGGTCATTGGCCGCTGTCTGGAAGCGTTCGCACTGGCGAGGCTCACCTGGACGCTGGCGACGGCGCTTGATAGCGGCATGGATGCTCGTCGGTCCGCCGAACTGGCTCTCGACGCCACGCAGAATGTCTACTACCTCGACCAGCGCGAGATCATCTCTGCGTCTATCTCGCGCGGCGAGCAGTTCTATGAGGCCTTCTCTGCCACGCACGCCTTTCCCGACGACTTCATCCAGGCCCTGATGACCGCCGAAATGGCGGGGGCCACCACCGAGTCGCTGCTGCGGCTGACGAAGGAGTACGAGGACAAGGCCCGCACGGCGATGCGGGTGCTGACGGTGATCTGCACGGTCCTGGTCTTCATGCTCGTCGCCTTCGTGCTGATCACGCTGATCTTCCGCCTGTTCTTTATGTACGTGAACACGATCTGGGACGCGGTGGACGCGATTGATCGTCCGTGAGACTCGGAAATGACCAAGGACCAAATCCCAATGGCCATATGGGAGTAGAGTTCCGCGATGTCTGCCGGTCTGCTGTTTCTCTGGGTGTTGTTCGTATGGGTGCTGGCGATGGTGGCGGCAACGCTGGAGACCAGGCAGCGAGATCTCCGCGATCCATTGCCCGATGGACACCAACGTCACATGAGTTGGGCGCCTGTCATTCCGCTCTACCCGATTGCCTTCTGGGGATTGGCGAAAGTCATTGACACATGGGCCTATCCGTGGGGAACCTGCGCGATCGCCGCGATTCATTTGCTGCTGGGAATCGTCTTCGCCGGTGGGGTCGCGCTCGAATGGTTCCGGCTACGGCGACTTCGGCGGTTGGGCGCAGCTCAAGTGATAGATCGCACCCAATGACGACGTGCGAAGGAGCACGGCTGGGCTCTTGCTTGAGGGCGAACCGAGTTTGACCGTGACACTTACGTGTCACGCTCGCCTGGGGCGGGGTGGGGCCCTGATGCGTCGGGCTGGTGCTAGCCGCGGCGGCGCGTGGCGCTAGGATTGGAACGCCCGATTGGACGGCGCGGGGGCCGCGAGCGACCGGGCTGGGCGAGGCCTTTTTTAAAAGTGCGGGCCTGGGAACCACTTGCGGCGATCAAAGTTCGTCTTGTTGGCGAAGTCTTGCGGCAGGTACACTCGGCGAGATTGCCACGGACTGGCGCTTGAGGGACGAACCGTATGAACACCGCCTTGCTGTTGCTCTCCCTGTTTGCCGCAGGGGAGAAAGTTGACGGACCGATTGATGCGATCGTCGTCTGCCCGAAGGAATTTGTCCCAGCCCTCGATCCGCTGCTGGCCCATCGCCACGCCCAGGGGCATCGGTTTGCCTATGTGCCGAGCACCTGGTCGCCGGTGGAAATCCGCGACGCCATTCGCAAGGCGGCCAAAAGCGGTGGCCTCAAGTATGTGCTGCTCGTCGGCGACGCAGATCCAGCCGCGGAGACCGATCCGGCCGTGCGGGCCCGCTCGCTGCCGACCCATCGGGCCCCCGCCAAGGTGAATGTCCGCTGGGGAAGCGAACCGGAACTGGCGACCGACAACTGGTACGCTGATCTTGACGACGACGGCATCCCGGAGCTCGCCGTCGGGCGATTGCCGGTCGACACCCCGCAGCAGCTCAGTCGCGTGGTCGCCAAGATCCTTGCCTACGAGCAGCAACTCGATCACGGCCAGTGGCGGCAGCGGATCAACCTGGTGGCGGGCGTGGGCGGATTCGGCGGGCTGGTCGACGGCGTGATCGAGATGTCGACCCGAAAATTCCTCACCGACGGTATTCCGGCAGCTTACACGACGCACATGACCTACGGCAGTTGGCGGAGCCCGTTCTGCCCCGACCCGCGGCTGTTTCATAACGTGACGCTCGAGCGGCACAACGAGGGCTGCTTGTTCTGGGTTTACATCGGCCACGGTCAGGTGACCGAGCTGGACCAGGTGTCGGTCCCCGGCGGGCGGTTTCACATCCTGAACAAGGACGATTGCGGCAAACTGCGGAGCGGCATCGGTTCGCCGATCGCCATCACGCTCGCCTGCTACACCGGGGCCTTTGACTTTCAGGAAGACTGCATCGCCGAAGAGATGCTCAAGTCCCCCGGCGGACCGGTCGCGGTCTACAGCGGCTCGCGCGTGACCATGCCCTATGCGATGGCCGTGATGGGAACCGAAATGCTCGGCCAGTATTTTCGCGAACAGCCGCCGACGCTCGGCGACGTCGTGCTGAACGCCAAGCGAAGAATGGTCGCCCCCGCCGACGAGGCCAACCCGCTGCAGAACGCCAACCGGCTGTTGCTGGAGGGCATTGCTTCGGTGATGAGCCCGAATCGGGATCAGCTCAAGGACGAACGGCTCGAGCATGTCCAGCTATTCAATCTGCTGGGGGATCCGATGTTGCGGTTGAGCTATCCGCAGGAAGTCGAGCTCGAAGCCCCGCGGGAGGCGGCTCCCGGAGACGTCATCGCCGTGAAGGGAAGCTCGCAGCTCGACGGCGAGGCCGTGGTGGAGTTCGTTTGCCGGCGGGATTTGCTCAAAACATCGCTGCCGCCGCGTGAGCGGTTCGACCCGAGCAACGCGGGGTTGGCGGCGCTGCAGGACGTGTACGAGCAGGCGAACGACCGGGTCTGGCTGACGAAGACCGTGCCCGTGCGGAACGGCGAAGTGGCCACCGAAATTCAGATTCCGGGCGAATGCCGCGGGCCGTGCCACGTGCGGGTGTTCGTGCAGGGGCAGCGGGAGCACGCCATCGGCTCGGCGAATGTGTATGTCCGCCAGTCGACGCCCGAGAACAAGATTCCCGCCGCCGCGGCGACGTTCGAGCGATTGAACGGCGTGCTCGGGCGGTAAGCGGGGACGCGGCGCAATTTTGTAGGGGGGGTCGAGCGTTAGCGAGGCCCACCGTTGCCATTGCAGAATCGCGTGGAAGCCGGTGGGCCTCGCTAACGCTCTGCCCACCCTACATCTAGCGCTCGACCCACCCTACGTCCACGAAAGCTCGGGCGGGTAGAGTCTCGATTTCGGCTGTGTAGAATGGTCGCCTATGAAGACGACCCTCCTTTGCCGTGCCGCTTTGGCGATTTCCACTTCTCTCCTGCTGCTCTTGGGCACGGCCCAGGCGGCGACCATCGACACCGTGGCCGGCACCGGCAAGCCGGACAACAACGGCGGCGAAGGCCCGGCCCTGGAAGTGAACATCGGCGACCCGTTCGGCGTTGAGATTGGTCCGGACGGCGCCCTCTACATCACCGAGGTCCGCAACCATCGCGTGCTGCGACTGGACCGCGAGACCGGCAAGCTGACGACGGTCGCCGGGACAGGCAAGAAGGGCTACTCGGGGGACGGTGGACTGGCGACCAAGGCCGAGCTGAACGAGCCGTACGAGGTGCGGTTCGATCGCGCGGGGAACATGCTCTTCGTCGAGATGCAAAACCACGTGATCCGCCGCGTCGACGCCAAGACGGGCGTCGTCACCACGGTTGCGGGCACCGGTAAGCAAGGTTTCGGCGGCGACGATGGGCCGGCCACGAAGGCCCAGTTCAGCAATCCGCACAGCATCGCACTCGACGCCGACGACAACATCTATGTCGCCGACATCACCAACCATCGGATTCGCCGGATCGACGCCAAGACCGGCATCGTGACCACGATCGCTGGCAATGGCGAGAAGAAACTTCCTGTCGCCGGCCAGCCCGCCGCGGGCAAGCCGATGCTCGGCCCGCGAGCCCTCTACATCCTCGACGGTCAGCTCTGGATTGCCCTGCGCGAGGGGCACAGCGTCTGGCGAATGGATCTGCAGGACGGCGTGCTGACGCACATCGCCGGCAGCGGCAAACGAGGGTTCAGCGGCGACGGCGGCGATCCGAAGGCAGCGACGTTCGACGGGCCAAAGGGCATCGTTGTCGACGATCGCGGGCTGGTGTTTGTCGTCGATACCGAAAACCACGTCATCCGCCGGATCGACACAAAGAAGAACGTCATCGATACCGTCGCGGGCAAAACCCCCAAGCAGGCGGGCGGCAGCGGCGACGGTGGTCCGGCGACCGAAGGCACGATGAACAGGCCCCACGGCATCGGCCTGGACTCGGAGGGGACGCTGTACATCGGCGATACGCTCAATCACCGTGTCCGGCGAGTGAAATAGTGAAATGACGTCGGAGAAGCGGGCATGGGAGCGGGCAACCCCGGCGTATTTCAGTTCAGCCTCGGTTCGCTCGTGCTGCTGACGACCGGCGTGTCGATTTACCTGGCGTTCGTGCGTTTTGCAGGGCGGCCAGCGTTCCTCTTTTTGCCGTCGCTCGCCGGTTTCCTGATGTTTCAGTGCGGCAGCGTCCACGTTTTTGGCCGGTCGCGGGTGAACACCGTTCTGACGATCGTGGGGCTGCTGGTGTTTCTGTTCTCACCCATCCTGTGGCTCATCATGACGCCGCTGCTGTAGGACCGATTTCTTCGCCAGGGACGCCACACTCGCTGCGTCCGCCGCTGGACCCTTGCGAGTCGCAATGGTACAACCGCATAAACGGGACATTTCAAAAGATTTGGCTGAACGGTTCGCGATGACGGGCATCACGCTGCGAGTGCTGGACGGCGCCGATCGCGGACGCGTCTATGAGGATCTCCTCCCCCCGATCACCATCGGCCGCGAGGAAGGCAACACGATCCAGCTGAACGACGAACGCGTCAGCCGGTATCACGTCAAGATTCAAGAGGATCACGGCCGCCTGGTCATCACCGACCTGGAAAGCACGAACGGCACGAAGGTCAACGGCGAAGACATTCAGCTTCGCATCCTGCGCTACGGCGACATGCTGATGATCGGCCGCACGGTGCTGCTGTTCGGATCGCGAGAGCAAATCGCCGAGCGGCTGGCAAAGCTGCGGGCAAACGACCCTGACGCTGGGGCGACGGTCGATCCCGAACAGCTCGAAATGGCCGACCATGTTTCGTCGCTCGACTTCGAACTGAACTGGAGCGAGGACTGCGAGCTGCAGGCGACGCTCCATTCGCTCGAGCCGCCCGATCTGCCCGAGCGGCTTTCGCCGGGACAGGCGGCGCAGCTGTCCGAACTGCTCGAATACTTCCATCTACGGATGCGGAATCTGATCACCTCGGTGCATGCTGACCCGAAGGGAAACAAGGTGGTGCTCGAGGTGCGACAGTGGCAGGCCATTGTCGACTTGCAGGCCCGGCTGGCCGAGTATCTGCGGCGCGTGGGGCATCCTTCCGAGTGACGCGGGGCCGGCGGCCGGGCGGAGTCGAGTTGCTGCACAGGTATCGACGGGGATAGCTACGCCATGAAACTTCGTCTCCACGCGTTCGACCTGCCGCTGAAGCATACGTTCACGATCTCGCGCGAGTCGATCGATGTTCAACCGACGCTCATTGTCGAGTTGGAGCGAGATGGCCAGCGGGGCTACGGCGAAGCGACCGCCAACAACTACTACGGCTTCTCGATCGAAGCGATGTCGGCGGCCATTGAGTCGCTGCGGCCAACGCTCGAAAACGCCGCTTGGAACGAGCCGGGCGAGCTCTGGTCGCAATTGCAGCCGCATTTGGCTGACAATCCGTTCGCCCTCTGCGCCATCGACCAGGCCGCCCACGACCTCTGGGGCAAGCTCCGCGGTCAGCCGGTCTACAAGCTGTGGGGGCTGACGCTGGATCGCGTGCCGCCGTCGAACTATACGATCGGCATCGATACGCCGGAGCGGATGGTCGCCAAGCTGAACGAGATGCCCGGCTGGCCGGTCTACAAGATCAAGCTGGGGACCGATCGCGACATCGAGATTGTCCGCCACCTGCGCGAGCATACCGACGCCACGTTCCGCGTCGACGCCAACTGCGGCTGGACCGCCGAGCAGACGCTCGCCTATGCCCCGCAGCTTCAGCAGCTCGGCGTCGAGTTCATCGAGCAGCCGCTCAAGGCCGACCGGTGGGACGACATGCGGCGCATTGTCGGCCAGTCGCCGCTGCCGATCATCGCCGACGAGAGCTGCATCGTGGAAAGCGATGTCGACCGCTGCGCCGGGGCCTTTCACGGCATCAACATCAAGCTGGTCAAGTGCGGCGGCCTCACGCCTGCCCGACGAATGATCGCTCGGGCTCGCGAGCTCGGGCTGAAGGTGATGGTCGGCTGCATGACCGAGTCGACCGTGGGCATCTCAGCGATCGCCCAGCTGTTGCCGCTGCTCGACTATGTCGACATGGACGGCGCGGTGCTCCTGGCGAAGGACATCGCGACCGGCGTGCGCGTCGAGCGCGGAATTTGCCACTGGCCGGCCGAGAATGGGTCCGGCGTGCGGTTGCTTTAGATGAGGGATGTTTCTCGTTCCCACGCTCTGCGTGGGAACGCCCGGTTCGACGCTCTGCGTCGAGCGTTGGACGCAGAGCGTCCGTCGGGGCGTTACGACGCAGAGCGTCGTAACGAGGTTTCTCGTAGCTGAATTCGCCAGAATTCAGACAAACCCAGCGTCTATTCGAGGGGCGTCTGAATTCTGGCGAATTCAACTACCGGACTTCTTAAAGTCCCAGGACGTCGTACATCGAGTACATCCCCGGCTTCTGCCGGGCGATAAACTTGGCCGCGGCCAGGGCGCCGAGGGCGTAGCAATCGCGGTTCGAGGCCTTCACCGTGATCTCGAGCGTTTCGCCGAGCAGGCCGAAGATGATCGTGTGTTCGCCCGGGTTGTCGCCGGTCCGCACCGCGTGATAGCCGATCTCGCCCGGCGGACGCGTGCCGGTGGCTCCCTCCCGGCCGTGCTGGTGGTGCTGTTGGCCCATGACGCCGGCGATGATCTCGCCGAACTTCAGCGCCGTGCCGCTGGGGGCGTCTTCTTTGAAGCGGTGGTGCCGCTCGATGATTTCCACGTCGACGCCGTTCGGGTTGTCCTTCAGGGCGGCGCCCGCGGTCGAGCAGAGCTTCATCGCCAGGTTGACCGTCAGGCTCATGCTCGGCGACCAGACGACGGGAATCGCTTCCGACGCTTTGACCAATTCCTCCCGCATGGCGTGGCTGAGGCCGGTCGTGGCCATGACGAGCGGGATGCCTCGCTCGGCGCAGAACTGGGTGATTTCCGACGCTCCTTCCGGAGCCGAGAAGTCGATTACCGCCCCCGCGCGGAAGTTGCGATCGCCGCTGATCGGCAGGCCGAGGGCGGGAACGCCCGCGAGCGAACCGGCGTCCTGGCCGAGGTGCGGGCTGCTCGCCGAATCGAGGGCGGCGACGAGCTTCAGTTCCGGATCGACGGCTCCCAGGGCGATCAGGCGGCGGCCCATCCGGCCGGCGGCCCCGTGAATGGCAACTTGAGTGATGGTCATCGTAAGTCGGTGTTTCAGAGAACGGGCGAAGAGATGCGGCCCGTTAGTTTACGACAAACAGGGCAGCGGGCAGTAGGGTAGGCTTCCAGCCTGCCCGGGAAAGGAAATGACGAAGGACGAAGCCCGAATGACCAATGCTCGGGCGACTCCGCTCTCATTGGAGCATTCGTCATTTTTACGGGCAGGCTGGAAGCCTGCCCTACGGAGCTATTTCCGGTTGCTGGTCGCCGGAGCCTTGTTCTGGTTGCTGCCGACGTTGAAGGCGGCGGGAACCAGGGCGGCCAATTCCTTGCCCAGCCCAGCCTTCACTTCGTCGATCTGTCCCTGCACTACCGAGCGAACCTTGCCCTCGGCATCGACAATGACCGCGGCCGGCAGATCGTCGAGTTGCAACTGGCTGGCCAGTTCGCCGGTCGAGTCGATGACGACGGCCTTTTCCAGGCCATGCTTCGTGGAGAAGCGGCGGACCTCGCTGATCGGTTCCGCCACATTCACGGCATAGATACCGATCCCCTTGGCGTGCAGACCTTGGATGAACTCGGTCACCGCGGGCATCTCCTGCACGCTGGGAGCGCACCAGGTGGCCCAGAAGATCAACACCGTGGCGGGGCGACCCGGCACGGCGGCAATCGGCATCCGCTCGCCTTCGAGCGAAGTCACCTCCACGCTCGGCAGCGGCTCACCGACGACGCGCGTCTCATCGCCGGACAGAGCGTTGTAGATGTCGTGCACCTTGGTGGCGTTCTGGGGAATCGCCAAAGCGAACGTGTCGGCCGCCAGTTTCGGATTGAGCTTCCAGTTCAGATTGGCCACGGCTTCCATCTCGAACTTCGAGTCGGCGCCGGTGGCAACTTCGGTCTTGCGCACAAATTGCCGCAGCAGAGGATCGCCCTGAGCGGCGAAGTACAGTTTCACGGTCTGCCCGGCCCAAGCCATTTGGAAGCCGTGAGCCGGAGCGCCGCCCACCTGTGCCGTGCCGAGGTATTTCACGTCCGAAACCTGGCTGTGCACCGCCGCCACGACGTTCGGCGCCAACAGCACATCGAGACCCGAGCCCGCCAGACTCATCGCGAGCAGCTTGTTGCGCTGCAGACCCGACGAGGCCGATGGCAAACGCGAGTAAAGGTTGCGGGTGGTCAGCAGCGTGGTTTCCTTGGTGCCGTCGCTCACGCAGAAGACTTCGGGAGCATTGCCGACGCCCGATTGGACCTCGACGCGATACTTGCCCGGCTGTTCCACCGTGAGCCAGTAAGCGTTCTGCCCTTCGGCGCCGCGGGAAGTTTTCCAGGCGCTATGAACGTTGACCGAGTAGGCCTTCTGGCTGCTGAGGAAGCGAGCGGCCTGCGTCAGCACCGCGTCAAAACGAGCCAGGTCCGTAGGAACGGCCGGTTGGGCCGTCAGCGGAGCCCGCTGCTGGGCGAAGATCGGTCCGCTGGCTGCGACGAACAGAGCCAGGCAGAGGGCGGAGGTGAGCGTACGCATTATCGAATCCTTCCGTAGGTCAGCGATCAATCTCAGGCGGGCGGATGGTAACAGGCACACTCCGTGTGCCGTTCAATCCTGGTAAGTAGGTGGATGCGGCGGCACACGGAGTGTGCCTGCTACAGGGACTAGCGGATTTCGTGCTCCAGGTCGTTCACCAGGTTGGCGATCCGGCTGAGGCTGCGGCGAAGCTCGAGCGCCTTGGTCAGGGCGTTGCGGTCGTTCGATCGGCCGGCGCCTTCTTCCAACTGCGTGTTGTAGGAGTCGACCAGGTCGACGACGCGCTGCATGCCGGCAATCAGCCGCTGCTCATCGGCCAGGTTGCGAGCACGATCGAGTTCCAGCTGCTTTAGGTTTTTCGAGTAGCCCGCCAATTGCTCGGCGAAGAGCACCAGATTGCGATACTCCGGATAGTTGGCGAACGGCGCCAGAGTCTGCTGATAACGGGCCAGCTCGGTGTCGAACGTCGAAATGAGTTCGGCGACGCGCGACGGAGTTCCCGGCCGGAGGTAGACGTTCGGATCGCTGCTGACGCCCGTCAGCCCTTCTTCGATCGAGCGAAGCGAAGCGCCGATCGGCGAAATCTTGGTGTAGTTCGTCAGCTTGTAGCCATCGACCATCGCGCTCCAGATGTCGTACGACGCTTCGTACTGCAGCCGGGCGAGTCGAACCTGGTCCTGGATCTGAGTGGTCGGCGACTGTTGCAGAATCATCTGTCGCACGGTCAGAATCTGGTTGCGAACGGTGCGCATATCCCGCTGCAATCGTGGCACTTCGGGAATGCCGAAGACGTACGGCGAAAGGCCCGTCAGGAACGCGTCGGTCTGGCCGACGGCCTGATCGCAGATCGCAACGAGATCGATGTTCGGTCGGACCACCGGCGGCGGGACGGTTCCCGTATTGCCGTTCGGGGCGATGCCGAGCGTTTCCCCCATTTGCTCCATGCCGCTTTCCACACTCGTCCAGAACAGGCGGGTGAAGGTGGGCGGGTTGCCGTTGAGCACCTGCGGGCGGAGCCGCTGCGCCTGAGCGTTGAGCGTTTGCCATTCCCACTGCAGGCGCTGGAGGCTGGTGCCGCGAGCAACCGACGTCTCGAGGGCGTCGATCTGGCTGGCGAAGCTGTTCAGGTCGGTCAGCAGCACGCGATAGGTGTAGTTGCCGCTCGGTTGGGAGCTGAAGATCTGCGCGACCGACTGAATGCCGCGAGCGACCGATTCGAGCTGCTGTTGCAGCTTGACCTGGTCATAGCCTGCGCCGGGAGCCGGCGTCGTCGGCGTGGGAACGATCGGTCCCGGTCTCGGACCCGGATTGGTCGGGTACGGATTGGTTTGCGGCTGCAAAGCAACCTGCAAATCGGTGAGCATGCTGTCGACCCGGCGAGCAATGGCCGAGGTCGAAGGCGCGGTGCCGGGCGGGTTGTTGAGCGTTGCTTGTACGGCGTTGTAAGACGATTCGACGGTGCGGGCGGCGGCGAGGACATTGTCCAAGCGATACGAGTTGCTCACGCCAATCGTGCGCTGTAGCACAACGCAGGAGTCGTACAGGGCCTTGGCTCGCAGCGCGACCTGCCGGCCTTGCGTGGTGCCGGAGAGTTCGAAGTCGGCAGTGTCTTGCAGCAGCTTGGCGGCGTTGGTCAGGCGGAGGGCGATGTCGCTCGCCTGGCCGGTCGTCGTCTGCGGCTGGTTGTAGGTGAGCAGGATTTCGCGAGCGAGGGCAAA
>JAEZAS010000124.1 GCA_023430365.1 Planctomycetota bacterium | reverse complement strand
TAGCTAAAACTCCTTACCGCATCGATCACCGATTCAAACACTTCCAACTGCTGGTCCAGCCGCGTGATTTCGAGAATCTTGCGATTGGCGTCGACCGTGGTGGAAAGCTTCAAATCGCCGCCGAGAGCTTGCAGGGCTTCCTGAGCGTTGAGAATTGCTTCCAGCCCGCCGCTTTCGATGGTTTCGGTCCCGTTCATGTCAACCACCACCTTCACGCGCTCGAGATTGGAAAGGAAATTCTCGAGCAGGTCCGCTCCGTCGCTCCCGAGTTCTTCGGGAGTGTGAACCACGATGGTGTCGCCAAAGATTTCGGTAGGGAGTTTCATGGCAGGGTCGTCGGCGTCTTCCGTGTGTGGCCAGTGGAGCAGTGAGGGTTGGGTTTATCGAGCGGCTTGTGTGCTTTCGACGTTCGAGATGGAGTGGCTTCTTGGTTGGCGGTCGGCACTTGGAAAGTGTCGACTACGTTGAGCGGCGTTTCGGCTACATCGACTTCGAGGTTTCGGCTTCGCGTTCGCTAAGGATGTTTTCGACGCGTTCGAACAAGTCGCGCGGGCTGAACGGCTTGGCGATCAGCGCCAGGATGCCGTACTTCTCCTGCAGTTCGGTGTTGGACAGCTCAAAGCCTTTGGCGCTGAGCATGATCACCGGCAGGTGGCAGGTCGTGGGATCGTTCTTGATCCGTTCGGCCAGTTGCAGACCGTTCATCCGAGGCATCTGGCAATCGGTGATGACCAGGTCCGGAAGTTGTTGCTGAATGGCCTCCCAGCCTTGCTCGCCGTCGCCGGCCGTCAGCACTTCGTAACCGGCCCGTTTGAACTTGAACTCAGCCGCCTTCAGGATGTGCAGCTCGTCGTCGCAAAGCAGAATACTTCGTCCCATCACAGAATCCTCCGCCGCCCTTCACGCGGCCCTATGCACTAAGTTGCCCCAGGCCTGGCAGAACCACGCCAAATGTGCTTCCCTTACCCAACTCGCTGGCCACCTCGATACGACCCGCGTGGATGTCTTCGACGATATGCTTCACCAGCGGCAGGCCCAGCCCCGTGCCCGGCGCCATTTGCTGGTCTTTCTTGACCCGATAGAACCGCTCGAACACCTTGCGGCAGTCGTCCTCGGTCAGTCCCACGCCCGTGTCGGACACCTCGAACACGACCTCGTCGCCGTTCAGCCGGCTGCGGAACGAGACCTGGCCGCCCGGCGGTGTGTATTTTATCGCGTTGGAAAGCAAGTTGATCGCCGCCTGCAGCAGTGTGTCGCGGTCGGCGAACACTCCCAGGTACATCGGGCTGAATTCGGTGACCAGAGTGATGTTCTTGGCCTCCGCCGACGGCTGAACGACGTTGGCCGCTTCCTGCAGCATCTCGTTCAGCGAACGCGCCTCTTTGTGGACCGCCACCACGCCAGCTTCGATGCGGGCCAGGTTGAGCAGGTTTTCGATCAGGCGCTGCAAGCGCTCGGCCTGAGTCTGAATGACGTCGAAGAACTCCTCGCGGGTCTGCTCGTCCTCGGCTTCGCCATCGGCGAGCAGTTCGACGTAGGCCCGGATGCTCGACAGAGGAGTCTTCATCTCGTGGCTGGCAGCCGAGACGAATTCGGCGTTGCGCTGCTGCATCGCTTTGTGAGCGGAAATGTCGGTCAGCGAGAGCATTGCGCCATGCAGCGTCGCACGATCGCCGGTCCCTTCGGCCTCCCCGGCCTCCAGCAAGGTCCGTACGCTCGCCCGGAACCAGGCATTGCGTCCTTCGGTGTCGGTCAAACAGACTTCGGCGGTGCGGCTTGCCGGGGTCTTTCGTCGGCGGGCCTCGGCCAGCATGTTGTTCAGTTCGCCATACGACGCCATCTGCTCGACGAGCGACTGGGCGCCCCGGATGACGTCGAGGCCGAGCAGCTTTCCTGCCGCCGCGTTGGCGTGGAGCAGTTCTCCGAACGGCCCCACCACGAGGATCGGATCGGACAAACCGGAGAGGACCTCCAGCAGTTGATCGCGTTCGATCACCGCCCGTCGGGAGCGCACCTCGGCGGCGGCGCGCGCCAGTTCGGCTTCTTCCAGGCGGCTCGAATGAACGGTCCAGGTCTCGCGCAAGCGCTCCAGGGCGCCGCGCAGCGGTTGATCGAGGGCCCTGATAGCCAGCGAATCCTCCTCTCCCGCTTCACGCAGTTGGTAAGGATCGAGCTGACTGAGCGATTCGAGACAACGATGTACAGCTTTTTGCTGGCGAGTTTTGTGTGAAGAGGTGACCTGCCAGGCGGTCGCCGCAACGGCGCAACCACCGATGAGCAGCGCCATGCGTACTGGCCAGGAAACTGGGGCCAAGGCCGGCTCAACTACCCACGCCGCTCCGAGCGCGACGCACAACAGCGCGAGCACGCAGGAAGGCAGGTCGTTTAATAGGCGGCGGGCAGGGAGCATGGAACCAGCGCTACCGATCGAGTGAGGACTGTCACCGCACGAGCCATATGCCTGCGCGGTGGGATAGCCCAGGCGCAATGCCCGGAATCCACCTCAACGGTAGGTTAGTGGCAGTGGATGTCCAAAATGCAACGTCGATTCCCCGGCCGAACGCAGCGCACAAACGCTGCGGAGGGGGCTGTTGCGTTGCAGGAACACCCAGTTGAGGGACGCGCTTGCGCCCACTGAGATCGCTCGAAGCGAATGCGCCGCGCTTGCGGGTCGCTAGCGCCGCTTCGAAGAGGAGGATGCTGATCCTGGCGAGGGTGGAGCAGGAAGGAGCGATTGTGCGGGTTGCACGAATTGCCCACCTGATCCGGGCGACTGCCGGTGCTGTGAAGGCCCGATCGACTCAGCCGCGAGACGATACAGCGGGTTGGCTGGCTCAAGTTCGACCGCTTTGGCCAGGTGCTCCTGCGCCGCGGAGGAATTGTCGGCGGCATCGAGCACCAATCCGAGCGAATGGTGCAGGTCGGCTCGCTCGGGAGCGTGTTTGAGCGCTTCGCGGAGCTGCCGCTCGGCTTCGGGCCACTGGTCATGGGCCCAATACAATTCGGCCAGCTGAGCGCGAGCGTCGACTTGGGTGGGATCGCGCTCGATCAGGCCGAGCAGCATCTGTTCGGCCGACTCAGGATCACCTCGCTCGGCGTGCTCCTGGGCCGCCAGGAGCTGCGCTCGCGTTCGGCGGCGTTCGAAGTCTCCCTGGGCATCCTTGCGCCGCTGCTGGCGGATCTTGCTCACATCCTCCGCCTCGGCCGACTGTTTCCAGGCTTGCAGCGTAGAGCAACCGGCGCCTACCCAGGGCAACAGAGCGGCAACCGAAAGCATCAGGATGGACAGCGTTCGCGACATGGACGTGTTTAGCTCCAGCGGAAGATTACTGCAGCGGGTCGTCGGCCGACTCCGGTACCGGTTCGTCGATCGGACGGGGCGCCGCCGACGGGGATATCACCGGAGCGAAGTTCGGCGGCGGCGCTTTCACGGGACCGTGGAGAGGAGCGATCTCGAGATCGGGCTCCAGCGTGCGAACGGCTCCCGGATTGCCCGGATCGGGAATCGAGCTGATCTCCGGGATCGGGCTGAAGCCCTCGGCCTTCTTCCAGGGATAGCCGCGCTTCGAGAAGTCCTTGAACACGCGGTCCTGCGGCGGCAGCCCCTGGTGCAGGTATTGGTGGATGCTTTCGTCCTGGAATCCGCCCGCCACGACGATCTCGTTACGGAGATTGATCGCGTCGCGATTCACCGGATCGAAGTGAATCGCCATGTTCACCTGCCGCATCGCCACGCCGTACTCAGCAGCCGCAAACGCCGCACGGGCCTTGCGCAGCCAATGCTGACCGATATTCCGCCGTCCGAGCGGGCTCATCTTGTCGAAGTAGACCGCCTGCCGCTCGGTGAATTCGTTGCCATACTTCACGGCTTCGTCGGTCATCATCGGTTCCGACACGATCCGCGGCGTGATCAAGACGATGATTTCGTCCCGATCGACCTTCTCGGTCTTCCGGCGGAACGCAGGCCCCAGGTAGGGCAAGCTGCCGAGCCACGGAACCTGCTCGATATTGGACTGCAGGTCCTCGCGAATCAGACCGCCGATGATGATCGTCGCCCCATCGGGGCAGATCACATTGGTGGTCACCTGCGTGACCGTCTTGTTCGGAATCGTCTGGCCACCGACATCCTGCACGACACCGGTCGACAGTTCCGGATGGAGTTCCATCCGGATCTGGCCGTCGTCGGTGATGTAGGGCCGCAAGCGGAGCAGGGTGCCGACGTCCATGAAGTTGACGGTTTCCACCGCGGTCGTTTCGGTGACCGTGGTGCTGATGTAGCCGAGTTCCTCGCCAATCTGAATCTCGGCCCGCTGCTTGTTGAGGCACATCAACCGCGGCGAAGCGATCACGTTGGTATCGCCGATTTTTTCCAAGGCGTTGATAAACACGCCCGTGCTGTCGTCGAGAAAGGCGAAGTGCAGCCCGCCGTCGGTCAGGTCGATGTTGGCAAGGCCGTTGATCGGCTTGCCCGAGATGAGGCGCATGTTGGCGTCGTTGCGGAGCAGGGCAAAGTCGATCCCCATCCGATACTCGTCCGACAACTTCACGCTGAGGATCATTGCCTCGATCGAAACCTGCTTGGGCTTCACATCGACTTCGCAGAAGATCTGGTCGACCTGAGCCATGACCGCTTCGAAGTCGCGCACAATGACGACATCCGAATCGGCGAAGCCGTTGCCGCCGGTTTTGGTCTGGTCGGCAGGAATGTCGATCTCGGCCGGGGCCGAGACGGTCGCCCGGCCGATTTCGGGGGTCAGCATCGGCAGGATCAGCGCCTGCAGGTCGGCGGCCTTCACGTAGTTCGGCCGATAGACGCGCGTGACCAACCGATCCTGTGTCTGATCCATGGCCTGAAAATCAGCCGGCGTGCCGACGTAGATAATGTTCTTCTCGCGCCGGGCTACATAGCCGGTCGACTTCAGGATGGCGTGCAGCGCCGTGTCGATATCCACGCCGTTGAGCGTCGCCGTCACGTTGCCGGTGACGCTCTTGCTCGCCAGGATGTTCAGCCCGCCTTGATGGCTGAGCAGTTCCAGCACTTCTCGAATGTCGGAGTTCTGGACGTTGATCGACAGGTGATCGTCCCCCTCGTCGCGCGAGATCTTCGCCGGCGGCGGAGCAGGAATCGACTCGGGAGCAGGCAGTTGGCCGGCGTCGTTGGCCGGAGCATTTGCGGGTGGAGCGACGGGAGGCGGAGTCGGCTGAACGTTCGTCTGAGCATGGAAAGCGGCCCCCGCCTTGGCTCCTTCGAGGAAGTCCTTCAGCCGGTTGATCGTTTCGTCGGCCGCCGATGGGGACGGTGGGACGGGCGCCATCTCCACCGGCGCTGGCGCCGGCGACGCTTCTACCGGAGCCTGGCTGGCCACCGCAGGGCGATATTTCGCCAGCCTGGCTCCGCCAGCCTGCGCGCGCAGCGACGAGCCCGGTTCCTGCTCGTGACGGTCGGCCTGGTTCTCTGCGGTGGTGCGCTTGGCGCCCGGCTGGGCGGCGATGGCAATGGCCACACCGATGCCTGCGGCCGCGAAGGTGGCCAGTAGAGTTGTGCGAAGTAGTGTTGGCATGGTCGTCCTTGACCTTCAAAGGCAAATCGCCCGCTGGCGAAGCGCCCAGGCTCGTACACGCAGGCCGAAGCCGCGTTATTCGCTCTGACTCAATCCGATCGGTTGGATCTTGTCTCCCTTGGCCAGCCGCGGGCGACTCAGTTCCAACCGATACACCTTTCCGTTCCGCTCGACCTGCACCGCGTGCGGCGAAATCGAGACGATCCGAAACTCGAGCTGCTCTCCGTTTTGGGTGGTCACCGCGATCACTTCGTTCTCGCGATAAACATCTCCGGCGATTGTCACCGCCCGCATGCGGGGGCCAATCGCCACGCTGGCGACGCTCAATCCGGCCTCGGCCGGCGGTATTTCTGTTTTCGCAAACTCAGTGCTCGCCGCGGCGGCAGCTTCTGCCTCCGCGACCGCCGCGTCCTTGGCCTCGGCCGGCGGGACAGTCGTCACGGCGAACGGGTTGTTCCAAGTTGTGTTGAAGGTGGCTGGCGACATCCAGGGATCACTCTGGACACACTGGCGGACCTTCTCCCACTTCAGCGTTTCCTTCGGCTTCCGCCCGGAGCTGTTCGGTTCGGCTGGATCGTCGGTCAGGATCACGTTGGCAGCCTGGGCGGTTTTGGTCCCGTCGCCGCTGCCCGTCAGGTCGACCAGCAGCGGGTACCAAAAGTAGAGCGCGACAAGGACCATCAACCCCAGCAGGCCAGCCTTTTTGGGATTGGCGGCTAAATCGCGGCCCAGTCTTTTAGTCAGCTTATCCAGTTTCACAGCTTTCACGTCGTGCACGGCACGAGGCCGGTTCAGACGCTCCCTTCTTATCGGACGCTCAAGGTCAACTTAATCGGCATTCCCGCTACGGTCGGAGAAAATCGTCAAAGTCAACTCAGCCTGCAAGCTTTCACTATTGGCTTCGTTACGGGACATGCGGAGATCGCGTATCCACAACGTCTGCGGCAGTTGCTCCAGCCGACGAACAAAATCGAAAACTTGGGCAAACTGGCCATCGAAGGCGATGACCACCGGATGCTGGCTGATGAGCTGATGATCGATGGCTGGCTGCGGATCGAGCCGCTTCACCTGCACGCCCGCAGCCTTGGCTTCCTGAGCCAACTGGGCATAAAAGCCGACGAGCTGCGTCGGACGTGGCGCCGCCGCAACCCACTCGGTCGAATACTCGCGCGTAGAAGCCAGCCGGATTTCGGCCTGGCGAATCGGTCCACCTAGCCGCTGCGACTGCAAAACGTGCTGCTGCTTCTCCTCGAGTTGTGACCGCAGCTCGCTGATGCCGCGCTGGCCGGGCACAAAAACGAGCAGCACGTAGCCGACCGAAGCAGCAGCCAGGATGGCGGTTACCATCCAGCTCTTGACCGGGCGGCCGGCGATGGTGAGGTAGTGCGACTTAGGCTTCATCGCGGACCTCCGGCGAGCGGCGAACGAATTCCGTTCTGGGCCGTTGAACCCGGCTTGGGCGCCGATTTCGGTTCCGGTCCTCCCGGCTGGCCATAACCAGGCTTGATCGCCAGGTGGACGCTAAAGCGCGTGCCGCGCAGGGGTGAACTTTCGCCGTTGGAGAGAGCGCTATCGGGTGAATCGCCACTGCTGACCGCTTCCAGCGACCGCAACTGGGCGTGGACTACGATCGGCGCCTTGCCCAGTTCCGCGACATAGGCGTGCAACTGCTGGATGTCCTCGGCGACGCCATTCAGGCTGACCACCGTTCGCCGGGCGTCGCATTCTTTGCGCAGCGCCGCCAGATCCTGTTGGGCGGGCGGCAGTTTCGGAGCGTCTTTGTCTTTGGACGAGGTACGCCGTCGGCTGGAGGCGGGGGCGTCCGCTTCGGCGACGGTTATTGCCTCTTCGCCGAGGTGAATTTCGTGAAGTTGGATCGACTCGGGAATCGGTCCGGCGATCGTCGCCAGGATTTGCGAGCGGGGCCAGGGGTGCTGCAGGTAGGTGTAAAGACCTGCCGCTTCGCTGGCGGACTGAATTTGCTTTTGCAGTCGGGCCAGTTCCATATCGCGCTGCGTGGCGGCCATGTATTCCGTCTGGATGGCCTCAAGGTCGCGCTCAACGCTGCGTCGCCAGGTGAACTGCACCGAAGCGGTGGCCAGGATGACCGTGCCGAACACCAACACGACGATTCCCCACCAAGCGCGCGCATCGCGCAGGGCGTTGCGCTCGCGGTAGGCAGTCGGCAAAAAGTCGATGTTCTGCATTTCAGTTCACGTCCCGCAGCGCGAGCCCCGCGGCTACGTCCCACTGTCCTTTGCGCACCGAGTTGGGCACCGTCGAGAACCCGCGGAAGGGGTCGCTCAATTCGCACTTCACTTCCATCTGCTTGCCGAGCGCGTCGAGCAGTTGCTGCGTCGCTTCTCCACCGCCAAGCACCATCCGGGTGATCGGCTGACCGCGGAAGGTGACACTGTGATAGCGAACGCACATCCCTAGCTCCGCCGCCAGGCGTTCGACCGCTGGGCGCGTGGCCTCTTGAATGCTGCGTGCGACTTCCGGGTCCTGCATATCGGAGCGCCGGTCGCCGTTATGGCGACGCAGCGAGACCGCGTCGGCCAGGTCCATTTTCAAGTGACGGGCGACGGCCTGGTCGAAATGTGAGCCGCCCACGTCGATGTACTTGACGAACAGCAGGTCGTCTCCCTGGGCGATCACCGCCGCGGTGCGGCTATAGCCGACGTGCACCATCAGGGCCCGCTGCTGGCGGTCGTCATCGCGGCGAAACTGGCCGGCGTAGCTCCGCACCAGGGCCGCTGGTTCCACATCGACGGCCACCGGTCGCAGACGAGCTTCGTCGACCACCGACAGCGCTTGATCGATCACGGTTCGCTGGCAGGCGAAGACGATCACCTCTCGCAGGGTCGCGTCGCCTTGACGGACATCGGCCGTTTCGCAAAAGCGAAGCTCCGCCGATTCAAGCCCAAACGGAACCTTGTTCGCGGCTTCCTGGGCCACGTGCCGGCTGAAGTCGCCGGCGTCCTTCTTCACGCGAATGTTCTGCAGGAACAATTGGCGGTCGTTCAGACAAAGCACCGCGTCGCGGCCGCGAAACGAGCGTCCTTCGAGCGCTTGTCGTAACCCGCTGGTGAGGCGATCGGCTTGCTGCTCGGGGGTCGCCCCCTCGGGTAGCGCAGGCAGGTCCCAGCGGCAAGCGTCGATGATGCGAGCGCGATCGGCGCTGAACTGGACGAGTTTGATCGAACGGGCCCCGATGTCGACGCCGATCGGTCCGCAACGACGGGCCTTGAGAAGCGTGATCATACGGTCGCTCCTTTCCAGAGCGGCAGGGATGGGCCAACCAGCCCCCAGCGGCCTGGCGCGGTGAAGCGAGTCGCGGCCGAGCGATCAGATACGCCGCTGGGCAAACGAGCCGTCACTCCGCCGAGTTCGACGAGCCCCGTCGTCGGATTGACGCTCAAGGAGAGGAAGCGGCGACTGTCGCCGTGGCCGCAGGCAAGCCAGATGACGGTCGGCTCGCTCCGCGTCGTGCCGCCATTGGGGCCAAATTCGATTGAGTCGACCTCAGTGCCGCCCCCCGACATCCGCAACACACCGACGAGTTCGACGGCCGGCCTGCCGATGGGCAAGCGGTTAAGTTCGGTGTTCTGGCGGTCGATTTCGTCGTCGCTCGGACGAAAGGGATTGGGGGGCAAGGCTTCCAGCAGCATGCTCGCGCCGGAATGCTCCAGGTGATAGCGATTGGCGTTGACGTCGAACTCGCAGCGATACTTCGAGTTGTTGGCGACGGCGAGCGAGCGGGCGTATTCCAGATCGGCTGCGACAATCTGCCCGACCGAAACGAGACGATCGGGGACATCGGCCTGCAATTGCGGGATGATCACTCCCGCCAGAATGCCGATCACCAGGACGGTGATCAAAACCTCAACGAGCGACACGCCCCTTCGCGGGACCTGCGTGACAGCGGGTCGAGATTTACGGTTTGACCGCATTGGCTTGATTTCTCTGAGCCGCGCGGAGCAGGTCGTTCTGCTCCTTCAGCAATTCCTTGATCGCGCGCAGCTCGGTCACAATTTCCAGGCGTTGTTCCACGGAGTTGGCAAACGGGGGCTGGCCTCCCTGAGGAGCGGCGCCCGTGGTGCTGTAGAAACCTAGCACGCTCAGAACGACCGCAGTGGCGCACACGATCGCAACGGGACCGGTTGATCGATTTCGGAGCATGGTCGCTTCCCTCGGAAGAATTGCTTCAGGCGGT
Source organism: Planctomycetota bacterium (assembly GCA_023430365.1). Classification (GTDB taxonomy): domain Bacteria; phylum Planctomycetota; class Planctomycetia; order Pirellulales; family Pirellulaceae; genus JAEZAS01. The sequence continues at coordinate 3,197 of JAEZAS010000124.1, read as the reverse complement.
AGAAGTGGCAGATTCGGCTCAGACACGCAGGGAGAATCGCACTCAGCTAGATTCGACCCCCGCCGGAGTGGAGATTTAGGGCATCGCGGCAAATTCGGCCAGTTCATTCGGCCAGTTCATTCGGCCAGCTCATTCGGCCAGTTCATTCGGCGAGCGTCCGCTGCGACATGATGTTCCAGCGGAGGCCCGTGTCGCCGCTTCCCTTGACGTAGACCGGTTGGCTCCAGTCCTGCCAGCGGTACTGGACGCCGCTGCTCGGTTTGACCGTCAGTTGGGGTTGATAGTCGATGCCGGCCCGCTGCTGCATCCACTGCGGGTAGTATTTTGTGCCATTAAACCAAAGGATTTGATTCAGGAAAGTGACCAACGACGACGTCCAGGAACCGCTCGACAGATTCTCCCACTCATCGCGGCCCCGGACCTGCAATCCGCTCGTTACCAACTTGCCGACCAGGTTCATCTGGGTCGAAGTTGATCCGCTCAAAATCTCGAACTGATCCCAGACGATTGCCAGGCCTTCGATCGTCGTGCCGGTCGATCCGTAAAACCGCACGTCGTCCCTCACGACGAGTGCCGGCAGTTGGTAGTTCTGGTTGCTTCCTTCCAATGGAGGAAGCGTGTAGCCCTTGAACTCGATGCCGGTTCCGAGAATCGACATATCGGAACTGCTGCCGGGCGATATCAAGGTTCCGGTGATCTTCGCGTTGTTCCCAAACGTCATCCAGCTATCGCTTCGGAACACTCCGAGCGGATTGGTCAGCGGATCGGGCCCGGCCGCCGCGCTATGCATCAGGAAGCCGTACGTGCCTTGCAGCGACGGAACGTCGTACTCCTTGCCGCCCGGATAGAGGCGGTACTTCGTCACCGTGCCCGGGGGCGAAATCGGCTGATTGGACGACGCGTTGGTATTCAGCGTGGGAGTGCCCAGTTCGTTGTGCAGCGAGTTGAGGACGCTGCTGTATTGCTGCGACTGCCTCAACGTCAGAACGCCGCTGAACGGGCGATAGTCGCCTCGTCCTTGAATCCGCATCAGGTTCAAGTCGCTGAAGTAGCGGCTGCGCTGCGTGCTGGGAGGATAGTCCTGAGCGAGTCTCAAGGTGCCTCGCAGAAAAGCGTTTCCCTCCACGCGAAACGGCAGGTTGAGTTCGAGGTCTTCGTTGTTCCATTGATAGAGGGCGTAGGGCTGAATGTTGTTCCAGCCGTTCGGATCGGAGTTGAACGCCCGCCGCACCAGTTGCACGACCGTTTCCAGCGTGTGTCGCGATTTCATCGTTGGCTGGTCGGGATGCTCCGCATAGCCGACGACGCGAACGGTGACCCGGAAAGGATATTCCTGCCAGTCGGGGCTCGACGAGGTGAGCGATGGGTCGCCGGTCGTGTAGGTGATGTCGTAGCCGGTATGCTCGTCGATCGTGCCGTGCAGCGGCACATCGACTCCCTGCCAGTCGGCCTCGTGCAGCTTGCGCAGCGCGGCATGCATGCCGGTTTGAGCCGCGTAGCGGGCGTCGATCGAACGCTCGAAGTTCTGCTGCAACTGGGCCGTCATCACCTGGCCGCGAAGCATGCTGTACGAAAGCGCCAGCGTGATGGCGAGCAGCCCGAGCACCATCACTACAGCAATTCCCGCTCGCTTGCCCCGCAGGCGGCGGCGAGTTGGCTTGCTTCCAGGCGGTTGGTTCGTTCTGCTTGGGAGTTCGACGCTCATCGCTGCAACTCCGTGGTGACGGCGGCCGATCCGAAGAAGGGCAGGGAGGCGTGCGCGCCCTCTCCATCTCCGGTGCGCAATTGAACTTCGCACTGGCACACGATCGTGCGCACGCCGGTGCGCGTGCTGTACATATCGAGGGGCCAATCGATTTCGTCCCAGTCGCGGCTACCCGCGCGATATTGGGCCCACTGGCTTTCGCTGGGGGCCATCAGGACGTTGAAACGCACCGCCCCCCGCTGGCTGTTGGGCGCCGGAGTGCCTGAGGTGGTGGTCGACGCGGTACGCAGCCGATTGGTCAACTCGACGCGCGAGCTGGCGTTGGCCTTCAGATTGTTCAGCAGGGTGGTCCAAGACGAAATGCTGGAGAGTTGCGGCGCCGTGCTGCTATTGCCCGGTTCGCGCAGTTCGAGCAATTGGGCCGGATTCTGCGGATTCGGGCAGAAAACGACGAGCTCGCTGACCTTCGGCCGCCCCGTGGGATTGGCTGGCGATCCTGTCGGCTGCCAGACGACGAGCGTGTCGGGAAAGTCGAACCCGTTCACGCGGTCGCTGAAGACCACGACGCCGGGAAACTGCTCGCTCGCATGCGCGGCGTACACTGCCTGCTCGATTCGCTGCAGGACGACACGCCCGTGCTGGGCCGCAGTCGACTGGCCGCTGCAGTAGCTGCTCGCGCCTTGCACCGCCATCGACAGCGCGCTGAGCGAACCGGCAATCAGCGCCATGATCAGGCTGGCTGCCATGAGTTCCGTCAAAGTGAGCCCGCGTCGCCTCGTCCGGCGACCGGCCTTAGCTCGGAGGCGGCAAATAGGCATAGACTCGCTTTCGACGTGCCAGGGGGCGGACCGATCCGTTCGGCTCGACGTATTCGATGGTCACTTCGACCGCACGGTAATAGCTGGTCGAATTGGTCAGTCGGATCGAGTGGTCGGTCGGATGAACGTAGTAGACGTCGATCCGTTGCCGCCAGTTGGCGAACTGAGAGGCGGGTATCTGAAACGACGGGTGGCGTGAGCCCCCTTCGTCGTCCCCGACGCCGAGACGCTCGCCAAAGATGCCTTCCACCGGTTGGACGGAAAAGCCGCGATAGTCGTCGGTGTCGTTATAGCGCTCGCGACCTTTGCCGGCCTTTTCCGTGTTGTTGGGGCCGAGCGTCGACAGCGCATCGGCGGGACCAGCCCCTTCCGACATATAGCGCTTGGTCAGCACCTCATCGAGCACCTGCTGGGCGATGCCCTCGGCGATCGTCTTGTCGACCGCGTCCCAGGTCGTCTGCAACGAGCTTTCGACGGCCAACAGCAGCACCGAGCCGGCGACAGCCACGATGCTGACGGCGACGAGCGATTCAACCAGAGTGAACGCTTTGCGAACGGCGCTGCGCCGGGTTTGGGCATGCGAGTCAGGGCGTTCAGCGGCGCAGCAGAGAGCGGCGGTCGAGCGCTCGACCGGCGAAGTCGATTCGAATTCGACAGGCCGCACCATGCAGGAT
>JAEZAS010000483.1 GCA_023430365.1 Planctomycetota bacterium | reverse complement strand
CATAGCGTCTGCGCGCAAGGGGGGATCAATAGCTGCAACGACGCCACCCGCCAACTCGGCGATACCGAGTGGCTCCACCTGGACGACACGGTCTACGGCGGCGACTTCCTCCAGCATCAGCCGCCGGTCAAGGAAATGGCCTATTGGGGTCCGAAGGTCATTGAGCTGATGGACCGGCTGGGCGTGACGTTCAACCGCACACCGGAAGGCTTTCTCGATCGCCGGCGATTCGGCGGCACGCTCTACAAGCGCACCGCGTTCGCCGGAGCCACGACGGGCCAGCAGCTCCTGTACGCCCTCGACCAGCAGGTCCGCCGCTGGGAAGTCGCCGGCAAGATCAAGAAGTATGAGTTCTGGGATTTCCTCGGCCCCGTGATCGACGATTCCGGCGTCTGCCGGGGGTGTGTCGGCCAGGACCTGGTGACGATGGAGATTCGCACGTTCCCAGCCGATGCGGTGATTGTCGCTTCGGGCGGTCCGGGGCTGATCTACGGCCGATCGACGATGTCGATGGTCTGCACGGGCTCGGCAGCCAGCCGCTGTTTCCAGGCCGGGGCCAAGTACGGCAACGGCGAGTTCATCCAGGTGCATCCGACCGCCATTCCCGGCGCCGACAAGCTGCGTCTGATGAGCGAATCGGCCCGTGGCGAGGGGGGCCGCGTCTGGGTTCCCCGCAAACCGCAAGACCCACGCGATCCGCTGAGCATTCCGGAGAAGGAACGCTACTACTTCCTCGAAGAGCGCTATCCCAAGTACATGAACCTCGTGCCTCGCGACATCGCGACGCGAGAGATTTTCGACATCTGCGTGAACGAAGGGCTCAGTGTCGAGAAGGAACGTCTCTGCGTCTATCTCGATCTGACTCACATCCCGCGCAAGGAACTCGACCGCAAGCTGGGGGGCATTCTCGAGATCTACGAGAAGTTCCAAGGGGTCGACCCGCGCAGCACGCCGATGAAGATTTTCCCCGCCGTACACTACTCGATGGGCGGGCTCTGGTGCGACTACCAGAAGAGCGGCGATGGCGGCCTGCAGGTTGGTTCGCCGAAGAACCAGGTCACGAACATCCCGAATCTGTACGCCATCGGCGAGTGCGACTACCAATACCACGGCGCCAACCGCCTGGGCGCCAACTCGCTGCTAAGCTGCATCTTCAGCGGCCTGATCGTCGCCCCGGGCGTCGAGACCCTGCTGCGTTCGTCGAAGGGAGCCGCCAGCGAGCTGCCGGCCTCGCTCTTTGAAAACGCCCGCAAGCAGCAGCAAGAACGACACAACGCGCTGCTCAAGCGCCCAGCCGGCGGCGAGAACCCCTACCTGATTCACCAGGAACTGGGGGACATCATGACCAAGACGGCGACCGTCGTTCGCCGCAACGATCAATTGGCGGACGCCCTCAGCAAGGTCACCGATCTGTACGAACGGGCCAAGCGGTGCTCGCTGTCGGACACCGGCAACTGGACGAACCAGAACGTCGTGTTTACCAAGGCGCTGCTCGACATGTTCCCGCTCGCCCTGACGATCCTGAAGGGCGCGTTGCAGCGTGACGAATCGCGCGGAGCCCACTACAAGCCCGATTTCTCGATGGGCGCCCTCACGTCAACCGAGCCGGCCGAGCGCCGCCGCCAGGCCGAGGAGTGGTGCGACAAGTTCGACGAGAACAACCGCAAGTGGCTCAAGTCGACCATCGCCACCTGGGACGGCAACCAGGTGAACCTGACGTACGAAGATGTCGATACTTCTCTGGTCACTCCGCGGCCGCGACTCTATGGTCTCGTCGGCGCCGAAGAGATCGAGAAGGTTTGGAAAGAACGTCAGGCCGCCAAGGAAGCGGCTGGCAACAACGGCAGTGGAACCACTGGCTCCGCGAAGCCCGCGATGGCGGGGGCGAAGTAGATCAACGATGTGAGGTGCGCCCAAGGTGTCGGGATCATTTTTCGGTCAGGCGAAGTTCGTCTTGGCAATCGGTTCAACCGAAAAATGATCCCGACACCTTCGCAACCCACTTTTAGAGCGTGCAAACAAAACCTGAGCAACACTCAACACGTATAGAAGATATGGCTCAATCGCATAGCAAAGGCCATGGCCCCGTGAATCCGCACGCTCCTCGGCCGGAAGACAACGTCGGAGCCGCCGGCGACAGCCCGACCATCCGCCAGGCGCCGGAAGCCTTCGATGTGCGCATCCTGCGGCAGGATGGCCCAGGGCAGGCGAGCTACTGGGAACGGCATCGGGTGAAGTATGAATCCGATATGAACGTCATCAGCGTGCTGCAGCGGATCGCCGCCAAGGCAACCACGGCCGAAGGCAAGCAGGTCGCTCCGGTAGCCTGGGACTGCAACTGCCTGGAAGAGGTTTGCGGCGCGTGCACCATGCTCATCAACGGCAAGGTGCGGCAATCGTGCTCGGCGATCGTCGATCGACTGCTCGAAGAGCAGCCGGGCGAGATCGAATTGCAGCCAATGACCAAGTTTCCGGTCGTGCGGGACCTGTGTGTCGATCGGTCGCGGATGTTCACGGCACTCAAGAAGATCAAGGACTGGGTTCCTGCCGACGGCTACTACGACATGGGCCCCGGCCCGCGGATTCCGCAAGGCACCCAGGAAGAGATGTACCCGCTGAGCGAGTGCATGACCTGCGGCTGCTGCCTGGAAGCCTGCCCGCAGTACCTGAAGATCGAGCTCGAGCGGCTCGAAGGGGAAACCGACGCGGCCTACGAGGCCCGCAAGCAAGAGACGTACAGCCGCGGTTTCATCGGCGCGGCGGGCATCAGCCAGGCGCAACTCTTCAACATGCATCCGACCGGCAAGAATATTGCCCGCGAGCGTCTGGATGCATTAATGGAAGAGGGTGGCATTCAGGATTGCGGCAACGCCCAGAACTGCGTGGCTGTGTGTCCAAAGAAAATCCCCCTCACGACGTCGATCGGCCGCATCGGCCGGGCGACGACGATGCACATGATCCGCCGCTGGTTTGGAACGTAAGGAAGAGGTGGCAAGAGCGACCCCGCTTCCACCTCCCTCTCTCCGATGGCGAGAGAGGGCCGGGCAGAGGGAGCGTGGTGTGATGGGACACTGACGAAGCACGCGGCTTCGTACTACCGGTCTCCCTCACCCGAACCCTCTCCCAAGGGGAGAGGGGACCCAATCGTGCTTCGCCTTGCTGACACCACCTTCGACTGGCTCGACGATCTATCGCCGGCCGAGCGCGATCAGCTCGATCGCCGGGCTCGGCAGATCGGTGGCGAACTACTCGGCGGACTCGAGCGACGGCAGGCCCACATCTGGCAGTGGCGGTATTGGGACGACCGCATTCTCAACTGGTCGATGCGCGACGAGCGGCTGAAGGTGCAGCTGTTCCGCTTTGTCGACGTGCTGCCGATGCTGCACTCGGGCGACGCCGTGACCGGCCATTTGCTCGAGTATCTCGACCGCGCGCCGGGACGCGTGGCTGGCGCGGCCCGTCATGCTTTGCATTTGGCCAACCGCTTTGCGCTGACGCGTTCGTTGGTGGCCTATGCGGCGAGGTTCAGCGCCTCGAACTTCGCTCGCCGGTTCATCGCCGGCGAAAACCTCGAGACGGTGCTTCGCGCAGCCCGACGCGAGCGGGAACTCAAGCGCGGCTTCACGCTCGACATCCTTGGCGAGGCGGTCACGAGCGAAGCGGAAGCCGAGCAGTACTTTCGCGCCTACCTTGAACTGCTCGAGTCGGTTTCTCCTGAGGTTCGCCGTTGGCCGGAGGAGCCGCAGGTCGACCGGGACGATCGCGGTTTGCTGCCGCGGATGAACCTGTCGATCAAGCTGTCGGCTCTCGACAGTCAATTCGACGCGATCGACCCTGCCGGCGCCTTGCGGCAGAGCGGGGCGAGGCTCCGCGAGCTGCTTCGAGTTGCACGAGGGCAGGGGGCGTTCATTAACGTCGACATGGAGTCGTACGAGAAGAAGGACCTGACGCTGCACATCTTCAAGACGGTCCTCTCGGAGCCGGAGTTTCGGGACGTGACCGACGTGGGCATTGTGGTGCAGTGCTACTTGCGCGACGCGGAGCGGGATTTGATCGAGCTGCGCGACTGGGCCGCCCAGCGGGGAACGCCGATCTGGGTGCGACTGGTGAAGGGAGCTTACTGGGACTACGAGACGATCAAAGCCCAGGCGCACGGCTGGCCGATCCCGGTGTGGCAAAAGAAGTGGCAGTCGGACGCCAACTTCGAGCGGCAAACTCGCTTCGTGCTTCGCAACCGCGAGCACCTTCGGCCGGCGTTGGGGAGCCACAACCTGCGTTCGATCGCCCAGGGAATCGCCTATGCGGAGGCGCTCGGCGTGCCGCAGAGCGGGCTGGAGCTACAGATGCTCTACGGCATGGCCGACCCCGAAAAGCGGGCGCTCGTCGATCGGGGCCAGCGGTTGCGGATCTATATGCCGTACGGCGATCTGATTCCGGGCATGGCCTATCTCGTGCGGCGATTGCTCGAGAACACGGCGAACGATTCGTTCCTGCGGGCCGGCGTTTCGGAACGGGCCACTCCCGACTTGCTGCTGGGCAACCCGGCGAGCCGAAGTGGTTCGTCCCCGGGGTGGCACGCCCTGGAACGCAGCGAAGGGCGTGGAGAAGGGGGCAGCGACGCGGCTTGGCCGGACAGGTCCGCGAGCAGCCACGCCCTTTCAGAGCCTGCCACTCAGACAATTCAGGAATCACCGATGCCAACGACTTTCACCAATCAGCCGCCCATCGACTTTGCCCAAGGTGAGCAGCGCGAGGCGATGCAGGCGGCGCTCGACGAGGTGAAAGCTCGCCTGCCGCGTGAATGCCCGCTGGTGATCGGCGGCGAGATAGTTTCGACCGCCGCGCAGGACGCTTCGACCGATCCGTCGCTG
>JAEZAS010000429.1 GCA_023430365.1 Planctomycetota bacterium | reverse complement strand
CCTCCTTCACCTTTGCCCCGGAGGGGAGCGACAGCTCTTCGGGCGAGAAGCTGCTCACCAGGTTGGCCACCGCGTAGATGCCGTCGGCCATGCCGATCGTCTTCAGATGGGCGGTCTCGGCGCCCAGCTCGGCGAGCGAAGCACGCAGCTTGCGCACGATCGTCAGCAGCAGCTCGTCCAGGTCGAACTCTTTCTCAGCCGACACCTTCAGGCTGCTGTTGAGCCAGCCGAGTTCCGCTTCCCCCTCGGCGTAGACGTCGTAGTCGAGTTCCATCACCCGCTGGCCGAACTTGCCGCTCTGGTCGAGCACTTCGACCACCGCGTCGAAGCCCTGCCCCGTCTTGGCCGACATCCGCAGCACCGGAATGCCGGGATACTCGCGGACGATCAACTGCTCCAGCTCATCGGCTTCGCCGGGGCTGAGCTGGTCGACGCGATTGATGACGATGAAGTCGGCCTCTTCCAGCTGCTTGCGGAAGATGTAGGCCGCCTGGGGCGAGAAGCCCCCCTGCGGATCGCCCCGGAGAATGCGTCCGCCATGGATCGGCTTCAGCAGCACGCCGTAAGGGCCCACTTCAAACTGCCCGCCAAAAAGCTGCTGCAGCGGACGGGCCACCGTCGCGACCAGGTCGGTGCAACTGCCAACAGGCTCTGCTAGCACGATATCGGGACGCTCGCTCGCGGCCAGACGATCGACCGTGGCCGTCAGCTCATTGAAGTTGCAGCAGAAGCAGGCCCCTGCCACCTCGCCGACGTCAAAACCCTGCGACCGCAGGCTGTTGGTGTCGACCAGGTCGGTGGCCTGGTCGTTGGTGACGATGCCGACCCGCTTGCCCTGATCCTGGTAGTGCTTCGCGAGCCGGGCCAGCGTCGTGGTTTTGCCCGCCCCCAAAAAACCGCCCAACATCAGAAAGCGAATCGGCGCCATGTCAGTTTCCGTGAGAATCAGAGGAAGGAGCGACCCAGAGCGAACGGACATTCTAACCAGCGTCGAAATGTCCTCGCAACTGCGCCAGCATGCTAGCGACCCAGAGCGGCGGAATCTGCCGAACGGTTTGGCGCAGCCGGCAAAAAACGTAAGACCGCACCGGGCTTAGCGTCGATACAAGCTTTGCCCCCCTCCTCAAAACGCAGTTGCGGCAATTTTCGCGCGACGATATAAGTCCCAACCGAATCCCGGGTTGGCGACGCTGGCACTGCACCGCTCTTCGCCCATCCCATCCCTGAAAGCAGAACGCGTATGTCGTCGACGGCTTCGCCGGCAGAGCCCGCCGCCCCATTTCGTAGCCTTTCGTCGTGGTTTCAGGACTTCCGTGCGCAGGTGGTGCGTCGTCGCATCGCGGCCAGCATCGTCATCTTCACGTCGGTGATCGTGGCCGATATCTTCCTGCTCGGCATCCTGCCGCGGGATGTGTTCGACCTGACCGATCCCTTCGTCGTGCTCGGCTATATCTCTCTGGCTATTGGCCTCGCCACGCGCAGCTGGTCAGCCGGCGTGCTGCACAAGGTTTCGAAGCTCTCGACCGATGGCCCTTACAGCCTCGTTCGCAACCCGCTCTACTTCGGCTCGTTCCTGATGATGTTCGGCTTCGGCCTGCTGATCGACGATTGGTGGTCGGCTCCGATCATCCTCGTCGTCGTCGGCTTCATCTACGCCGTGCAGATCCGCTCCGAAGAAAAAGCCCTGCTCGAAATCTTTGGCGAGCAGTGGCAGCAGTACACCGCCACCACGCCGCGGATGATTCCGCGGCTCCGGCTGCCGACGCCCGGCGGCTGGTCGCTCGCGCAGTGGCTGCACAACCGCGAATGGGAAGCGGGCGTGGCCAGCGTACTGGCGATCGTCGGCCTGAAACTCTGGCTCGTCGTCTTCGCGAAGTAAAGTTCGCGAAGTAAAACAATCACGCGGGCATCCCACAGCCGGAAGGTAACACCTTCCGGAGACCCCGCGCGTTGAGCCAGCCATCGGCGGTTCCTCGCTCGACGATGCCGATCTTCTTCAGAGGCGAGACTCTTCTCGCTCTTCTCCGGACGGTGTTACCGTCCGGCTGCTGAAACAGCGGCGGGCTGTTTCAGGTATTGCTCGTTGCCCAAGATCGCTGGCGATCGGTCGAATTGACCGCTTTCGGGCCGGGACGTAGCATCAGTGGGCCTTTTCGCCCCGGCCGCAGTGTCACCCTCGCTTCGCAGCCCTGTTGCCGCGAGCCGCCGGACCCTGTTCGGGACAACCGCCCTCGGTAGAGCCATCACGCGTGGATTCCCAGCCAGCCATCGCCGCCGATCATCTCTCGAAGACGTATGTCGAGGGAACGCTGCGCCGCAAGACGCGCCTGGCGCTCAACGACCTGACGCTCGACGTCCGCCGCGGCGAGATCTTTGGCCTGCTCGGCGGCAACGGCGCGGGCAAGACGACGTTCATCAAGATCCTCTTGGGCATCATCCGCCGCAGCGGCGGCCAGGCGACGGTGCTCGGCTTTCCCGCCGGCGATCGCAGGGCTCGGCAGCGGATCGGCTACCTCCCCGAGAACCTGCGCGTGCCGCGGCATCTCACCGCTTACACGGCGCTGGAATACTACGGCCACCTGAGCGGTCTGCCGACGCGCGTGATCCGCCAGCGCCGCGATGCGCTGCTCGAGAAAGTCGGCCTCGCCGGTCGGCTGAAGGACTCGGTCAAAACCTATTCCAAGGGAATGCTCCAGCGCCTCGGCCTCGCGCAGGCGATGCTGCACGATCCCGACCTGTTCATCCTCGACGAGCCGACCGACGGGCTCGATCCGCTCGCCCGCTCGCAGGTCCGCGGCTTCCTCGCCGAGCTGAAGCAGCAGGGCAAAACCATCTTCCTGAACAGCCACATCCTGCAGGAAGTCGAACTGATCTGCGATCGCGTTGCGATCCTCGACCGCGGCGTGCTCCGCCGCCTGGCCGACGTTTCGGAAATCACCTCCGGCCGAGCGCCGCTGATCGAAGGGGTGCCCGGGACCGACGAACTCGAACTGCACCTCGACCTGATCGGCCCCGAGGCGACGATCCGCCGCGTGCTCCACGACACACCACCGAGCGAGTGGCAAACGCTGCCCCAGGACGCTCACCGGATTGTCACGCGAGTGAGCGATCAGGCGTCGGTCGATGTGCTTGTCGATCGGCTCCGCAATGGCGGCGTCAGCATCGTCGGCCTCAGCCGGCGGCGCCTCAGTCTCGAACAGGCATACCTCGAGATCGTGGCGGAAGCGATCGAATGAGCAGAAAACCCCAATGACCAAATCCCAATGACCAAAAAGTGAGTTGGCGTCACGTTCCCCTTTGGTCATTGGGGCTTGGTCATTGGTCATTTACCCGCGGCTTCGTACAGCACCTTAACCCACATCAGCCCGTGCTTCCTTATCTCGCCATCATCAAAGATTCCTTCCGCGAGGCGCTCGCGTCGCGTGTGCTGTGGATCGTGTTGCTGCTGATCACGGTGGTGCTGCTCGCCGCCGCGCCGCTCAGCTATGAGCAGCACCTCACCACGACGCTCCGCGAAGGGGACACCCGCCGCTGGGACGACATCGCCCGCATCCTGAAACAGGATCGCAGCCTCAGCCCGCCGCTGGAGCGGGTCTGGTCGCAGCTCGATGAGAACGAGCGGCAAGTGATCGACAACTTCCAGCCGCTCAAGAAGAATCCGCACCTCCACGACGTGCGCGACTACCAGGACCAGCTCGAGAAGGTCCGCGCCGCGCTCAACCGGATCATCACCGACGAGCAGCTCTACGACCGCGAGACCTGGCGCAGCGTCCGGCTGACAATGGAAGGACGTGGGCTGGTCGATCGCGTCGACAAGCTCGATACCGAAGAGTCGCGGCGACTCAACCGCCTGCTGCTCGAAGCGGCTTTCCCCGGCCAGCTCGAACCGAGCCCCGCCACGTCGCTCTCGTTCATCTATTTCCCGTTCGGAGCGGTGGGGGACCCCGTCCCCTTCAGCAAGCAACAGCTCGCTTCGGTGCTGCGCGAGTGGATGCCGTGGCTGATCGATAAGTTTCTGCTGGCGGCCGGTTTGCTGCTGGCGATTTTGGCGACGGCGCCGATCATCCCGCAGACGTTCGATCCCGGCTCGCTCCACCTGCTGCTCAGCAAACCGATCGGCCGGTCGTGGCTGTACCTCTCGAAGTTCTTGGGGGGCTGCGCGTTCGTCGTTCTGTGCGCAAGCTACCTGTTCGTCGGCATCTACCTGGTGCTCGGCGGCCGATTGGGGATTTGGGAACCGCGGCTATTCTGGTGCATTCCGCTCTATGCGGTGGTGTTTGCCGTGTACTACTCCGTGGCGGCGCTCGCCGGGCTGATCTGGCGGAGCGCGGTCGTCTCGGTGCTGCTCGCCGTCGTGTTTTGGGCCATCTGTTTAGGGATGGGCATCACGCACGTCACCACCGAGGCCTATCTCAAAAAGTTTCGTCTGGAGAAACTCGTCCCAGCCGGTAAAGATCTGATCGCCGTTGATCGGGCCAACGTGCCGCGGGCCTGGGATCCAGATACGCGGCAGTGGAAGATCGTCTTCCTCTCGCGCGACATGGCCGAGTTTCAGCCGTTCCTCTCGACGGTGGCTCAATTGCCGCCGATCGTCGGCCCGGTGTACGACCCGCGCACCGAGAGCATCGTCGCCATCACGGTGTCGATCAGCAACGGCCAGCAACTCGTGGCCAGCGGCAAGCAGTCGGAAGGCTGGAAGCATATCGATGGCCCCGCCGCTCCGTCGTCGTCGGTCACCATGCTCAACGAAGCGGACGGAACGCCGCTGATCCTGACCAACTACGGCATCCAGCGCGTCGCCGAGGACCTGCAAACGAGCGAGAAGCCGGTCAAAATCCTCGGCTTCGCCGTGCCGCTCGCCACGCGCGGCCCGCTGCAGGACGCCGGCCCATCGCCGGGCCAAACCTGGTCGCGCCCCCTCTCGTTCGCACTCGACGAGGCGAGCCAAGCCCTGTTCGTTTACACCAAGGGAACGATCCAGCGGCTCGAGCCCAACGCCGCGGGCAAGTACGTCGTGAAGCAGGAGCAGAAGCTGGAAACGAACGACGATCGTCGCGTCGAACTTGCCGCCGCGGGCCCGCTGCTGGTGGTCGCCCATCGCGACGGCACGTGGCGGACGATCGACTCAGCCACGCTCGAGCAGCGCGACACGTTCACCCCGCCCCGCCCTTCCCGCCCCGAGGCGGCGGCCGGGTCGCCCGACGGCAAGCACCTCGCCGTGCTCACGCGCAGCGGCGAACTGTGGATGCTCGACACGGCCAAAGGCAACTGGTTCCAAGCCGACCAAGTCGCCGGCCAGCGGGACATCTCCGCCATCGCGTTCACGCCCGCGAGCAAGCTGCTCGTCGCCGACCGCGCGACGCGCGTGATCGAGTACGATCCGACGACGTTTGCCGTCGAGCGGCGATTCGACCCGCCGTTCGACCTGATGCAGGCCGGCTATCGCTACGTCATCTGGCCGCTCTACACCCTGTTCCCCAAGCCGGGCGAGTTCTACAAAACCGCCGAACACCTGCTCAAGCGGGCCGAAGCGCCCAGCAGCGACAAACCTAAACCGCCAACCGAGCCTGCCGGCGACGCAGTGAACGACAGCCCCTGGGCCCCCGTCTGGAGCAGCCTCGCCTTCATGGCCGTGATGCTCGGACTCGGGTGCGCGTACATGCAGTGGCAGGAGTTTTGAGCCAGGGGTCAGGGGTCAGAGGTCAGAGGCAAGGTTCAACTCCGTCCCCGGCTCCAGCCTGGGTCGAAACTAACCCGCGGCTCCGCCGCGGCCGCCCCCCGAGAAGCGCCCACCGCAAGTGACT
>JAEZAS010000411.1 GCA_023430365.1 Planctomycetota bacterium | reverse complement strand
GCCGGCATGCGTGCGCATGCCGGTTGTGGAGTGGCGGGCGAAGTTATTCTTGCTTTTCGCCCGGCTTCGCCTGGGCCTTGAGCACCCAGAGGTGCTGCATTTCTTTCGTCTTGAATTCGGTCGGCGTTTCGCCGCCGGGCAGGGCGTAGATGATCTTCACCGTGTCGCCGTCCTTCTCGACGAGTCCTTCCGCCTTGGCTCCGACGGCGGGGAGTATGCTTTCCATCGAGATGCGCCACGGCTTCTTCGACGTGTCGAGCTTGTAGGTGGCGACGTAGGTCCGCTTGTCGGCCTGATCGGTGGCGACGATTTCCTTCGCCGTGATGCTCACCTTCGATTGCTTCAGGTTCTCGTCGGGCGCCTCGCCGCCGTTTTTCTCGCCCGAGACGAAACGATAGACGCCGGCCAGCTGAGCGGCATCGGAGTCGGTGGCCTCATCCGCGGCGTTGGCAAAGGGCAAGGCGAGTGCGGTCAGGCCAAGCGAAAGGCAGATCAGAAAGCGGCGCATGGTGCGTTTCCTTCGTCGGGGGTTTCAGGTTTCCCCGACGAAGGAGCAAATCGAGCGCCGATGAATGCCGGCCGATGGAAAACCTGGCCGGCATCAGAGGGGTGTTGTCGAATACAAAGAGTGTTCGACGGCGGCGACGGCACACGGAGTGTGCCTGCTACTTTGGGGCCCGCCTAGCGGGTGTAGGCTCGGGCCAGCTCGTGAATCGTTGCCTGTTCCATCGTCGAAACCTTGTTGCCGAACCCGAGAATGCCGCCCGCGGCTTCGGCGACGCTCGTAACCCAGTTCAGCATCTGCGTCTTGCTGGCTTCTACCGCCGTCGGTGGCAGCTCTTTGACCAACTCCGCGATGTAGCTCTTCCAGGCGGCCAGCACGGAGGGATCGGGGCGATCGACGAGCATCCGTTCCAGCCAAATGTAGGGCGGAGTGCCGCGAGCAATCGCATGAGTTTCGGCTGCCTTCAGGACCGCATCCTTCTCGCTCTCTTCCACGTGCCCGTCCGACCAGGCTACCTCGACGAGCGGCACCAGCATGAGCGCTGCGAAGACGCTGGCATCGACCCCCGTGTCGGCCAGCTTCTGTAGCGTGGCGTCGTCCTTGATTCCCGATACGCCTCGCAGAGCGGCCAGTTGATCCGACGACTGGTAATGCTTTCGCAGTTGTTCCAGCAATTCCCGGTCACGCTGCGCGAAGAATGCGTCCTCCAAGCTTTTCCGCCGCTCTGCCCAAACGTCATCCGCCATCGTTGTGCCTCGTCAAAGTTGATTTCGAATCGTGGGTGATGTTTCGCGTGGCCATCACGCTTCGCCGTTGCCTGCAGCGAGCGCAGGAACAAGCGCGACGCATGTTCCTGCAAGAAACCTGCCCACTACGTTTTGTTTCGCCGGTCACACTTCAACTTAAGGGGTGTGACCGGCTGGAAACAAGCCACCGAACGGTGTTTAGCCGACGCCGTGATCCTTGAACCAGGCGAGCATTCGCTTCCAACCGTCTTCCGCTTGCTCCTTGCGATAGCTGGGGCGATAGTCGGCATGGAAACCGTGGGGAGTGTCGGGATAGAGCTTGATCTGGCTCTTGCCGCCGGCTTCTTTCAGAGCGGCTTGCATCTTTTCGACCGTGTCGTTGGGAATGCCCTGATCGGCGCCGCCGTAGAGGCCGAGCACCGGCGCTTTCAGCTGGTCGGCGATATCCTGCGGGTGCTTGGGATGCAGATCGTCTTCCATGCCCACCAGTCTTCCGTACCAGGCGACGCCCGCCTTCAGGTCGGGGTTGTGAGCCGAGTACAGCCACACAATGCGTCCGCCCCAGCAGAAACCAGTGACAGCAAGCTTGGAGGTGTCTCCCTTGTTCTTCTTCGCCCAAGCGACCGAAGCGTCGAGATCGCTCATCACCTGCTTGTCGGGCACTTTGGAGACGACCTTGGAGATGATCTCCTGAAAGTCAGTCAGCTTCGAGACATCGCCCTGGCGGGCATACAGCTCGGGAGCAATCGCCAGATAGCCCTCCTTCGCTAGCCGACGGCAGATGTCCTTGATGTGCTCGTGTACGCCGAAGATTTCCTGCACCACCAGCACGACTGGGAAGTTGTCCCCCTTGCTGGGCATCGCCCGATAGGCGGGCATTTCGCCATCGGCGGTCGGAATCTTCACTTCGCCGGCTTCGAGCCCCTCGGCGCTGGTGGTGATGGTTTCGGCGGTCACCGGACGGACCGACAGGGCGAAACCGGAAGCAAGCGTCGTGACCACAAAACCGCGACGGCTCCAGTTGGTCTTGGGAAGCAGGCTGATCAATTCTTCGTGCACGGGATTCATCGGTAGGCGTTCCTGTTGCAAAGAAGAGCTTACATGCGTGAACGGCGGGCAGCTTGCCCGGAGCGATTCAGTCGTCCCGACTGGTCGCACATTGTAGGACGCGGGTCAGCGGTTCGCGATAACCCATCGATCGGGCGTGATGTCAAGCATAAACGCATCGAATTTTTCTCATGGCGCGCCAGTTGAAGCGAGCCGTGCGATCCTTCGCGAAGAGAGTTGGACGAGTGGTTGCGTGCATCGCGTACGCAACTCGTTCAACCATTCGGAGTTCGCCAAAAGAGGAGGGCGAGTAATGCTGCGTTCGATGATGTTTGCTGCTGCGTGCGTGGTTGTGAGCGCGGTGGGGCCGGCTTGGGCGCAAGAGTGTACGGACACTTACGATGCGACCGCAGTCAGTACCCGCGGGACGGGTCTGGTCTCCGTGTTCTTCGCCCCGAGCGGACCGACGCCGATTGTCCAGATTGGCAGTCTGGAGATCACAAGTGTTGGCGGAACGATCGAGCTGCCAGCCCTGACGGGCACCTGGATCGCCCTGAGTCGCTGTCAGTTTTCGACTTGGACCGTGGGTGGGGCCGAAGTCGGACGGGCCACGGGTTCGGGCGTGACCATCGGCAGTCAACTGGTGGGCGTAGTCACGTTGAGTGGTAACGCCGCCACCAATGGGACGTACGTGCTGCTCGGCCAGGGCGCTGTCGCAGTTCCCGAGACCCCCACGGAACCGACTCCCACCATTACCGCCGCGGCGGGACCGTCGCCGACTCCGGCTCGGCGCACTCCGCGCTAGTGGCAATGCATCCCCATCGGGACTAACAGTCATTCCGTCCGCATGGAACCTGGTCGAAGGCCGTCGAACCGGCGACTCGTTCCAGCGGGACTGGTAGCACCGCTTGCAAGAAAAACAAATGCCGGCCGGAAGGCGTGCTTCCGGCCGGCTGTTCGTTTTTCTTGGAACCAGCAGCGTTTTTGGAAAGACTACCGGTTTCCCGACTTCGCGCTGTCGCCCGGTTCCTTATCCTTCTTCTCCTGCATGATCTTCTTCACATGCTCCAGGTGCTGCTTGGCGCTGGTCAGCTGCTGTTCGAGATCCTGCTGCAGTTCGCTCGAGGCGTGCTTCTGGAGGACGGTCAGCTTGTCGACCATTTCCTGGTGGGCGACGATCTGCTGGCCGAGGTAGGCCTTGTCGAAGTCAATTCCCTTGTGCTCGCTGAGCATTTCCTTGGTGCTGTCGAGGCACTGGTCGGCCAATTCGCGGTGGAAGGCGCCCCAATTGAGGCCGCCGCGCCGTGGCTGACCGCCCGCCGCTCCTTCGCGTGGGCGGCGGACTGCTTCGGCGGCATCGGTTCCGCCTTCATCACCCCGATTGGCGCCGCCGACCGCGTCGCTGGCGTTCGCCGCTCCGCCGCCGCGACGCTGACCAGCCTGTGGACCTCGGCCAGCCATTTGTTGCATCCGCTGCAGCACGGGGGTGTGCTCCTTGATCATCATCTGGGCGAATTCTTTGGCTTCGTTCGTCTGAAGCTTGTCCTGAGCAAACTTCGAAATCTCGATTTCGTTCCGATTGCCTCCCGCTAACAGCATGGCGATCTGCGAATCGGACCACTGACCGCGCTGCGCTTGCTGTCCGCCCGGCTGACCGGGCTGAGCTCCGGCCTGCACCTGCACGCGGCGACCGCCAGGAGCTTGAACGCTTCCTTCCTCCGCGCGCTGGGCGTTGCCCGCGCCTCGGGCGCCTTGAGCGGGGGTATCGGCCCGTTGCGGGGCATCGGTGGTCACCTGCCCCCAAGCCGTAGTCGCCAATAGTGTGGCACAAACAACCGACCATCCGTAAACCAGTTTCATAACCATTCTCCAAGTACGATCCTATAAGTCGCCGGCCTGCCGCAGTTTCCGCCGCGTGGATTGGAGGCAGCTCCGCGCGCAGGGATTCAGGTCCCACCTGCCGGGAGTATGCAGACGACATACCAAAGCCGCGTAACCGCCCCACAAACCGGGCGAGGGGAGGAGGTTGCCCTAAGTCGCCATGCCACTCGCAGTTGCAACTCCGTCGGTCGCATGCGAGACTGAAGCTTCTCCAGGAACAGGCTGCCTCGACTTCTCGGGCGTACTCCATGAATGTGAATGAACTGGCGCAGCGCGCCGGCGACGCGTGCTATGCGTTTCTCGCGATCAACTTCTTTTTGGGCCTGTACCACATCATTCAGACTTACCGGCGCTTGCGCCGGCTGGCGTTCCGCAACGACCGGCAGCAGCAGGAGTTTCTCGCCGAGACGATGCAGCAAATCCAAG
>JAEZAS010000408.1 GCA_023430365.1 Planctomycetota bacterium | reverse complement strand
GCCACGAGACGCTAATTGGCCCAGCCAACGCCACCGCTCCGAATCCGGCCACCAACAGCGACTTCACCAAGGCCCTCGGCAAAGCGCTCCGCCGGCCGACGCTTATGCCCTCGGTTCCCGGCTTCGTCCTGCGCACCGTTTTCGGCGAACTCGGCAGCGTCCTCCTCGGCTCGCAGCGCGCGGTCCCCCGAGCCGTGCTCGCGGCGGGCTACGAGTTCCAGTTCCCGGAACTGCAAGCGGCGCTCGAAGACATCGTGCAAAGCCCAGCCTACGACACCCGGCCAAAAATAACCAACTCAGTCCCCTCTCCCACTGGGAGAGGGTTAGGGTGAGGGCGGCCCGCAGCTCAAATTGCTCCGCCAGGCAAACACATTCTCTCGTTACGACGCTCCGTCTCCTCGTGACGACGCTCCGCTTCGTAACGCACCCTCCGGACGCTCTGCGTCCGCCGCACGACGCCGAGCGTCGGCCGATCCGTTCCCACGCAGAGCGTGGGAACGAGAGACGTCTCGCATTACAAACTCGACTTGGCGGCACGGCGCACCCTTCCCCCCTGCCCCAGCCGCATAAAATGCCCGCATGCAGTCCTGGAATGAGCTGACCCGCGAGATTGTCGAGTGCAATCGCTGCCCGCGCTTGCGCGCCCACTGCCTGAAGATCGCCACCGAGAAGCGGCGGGCGTTCCTCGGCTGGACGTATTGGGGCCGGCCGGTGCCGCATCTCGGAGATGTCCCGGCGTCGTTGCTCGTCGTCGGTCTCGCGCCGGCTGCCCATGGCGGCAACCGCACGGGGCGCATCTTCACCGGCGACGCGAGCGGCGACTGGCTCTACCGGGCCCTGCATCGGGCCGGCTTCTGCAACCAGCCGACGAGCGTTTCGATCGACGACGGTTTGAAACTCTTTGACTGCGTCATCACGGCCGTCGGCCACTGTGCCCCGCCCGACAACAAGCCGACGCGCGACGAACTGGCCGCCTGCGAGCCGTTCCTTACCCGCACGATCGAGCTGGTGCAGCCCAAGGTCTTCGTCGCGCTGGGCGGGATCGCCTGGAAGGCGACCGTCGATCAACTCAAGTTGCTGGGCATCCTCGAAGGCCGCGCCCCGCCGTTCAAACACAACACCGAGGTCGCCCTCACCGAAGGCCGAACCCTCATCGCCAGCTACCACCCCAGCCAACGCAACACCTTCACCGGCCGACTCACCGAACCGATGTTTGACGCGATTTTCACAGCAGCTAGAAACAACACCCGCCCCGCGAAGTTGCCCCGACGGGGTCCGAAGCCGCGCAGCGGCGGCATCGATTAGCCGCGGGCGTGAGCCCACGGAACGACGAGCCCAGCCCCACGTTCCTGAGCCCCGCAGGGGCGACATTGACTAGCCGGGGGCGTGAGCCCCCGGAGGCTTGGCGATTTCGACCGTAGCCCCGCAGGGGCGGCATTACTTCCACAACAACTCGCGATCGAACGCCACGCCGTGCCGGGCGAAGATCGCCTCGAGTTCGGCTTTGAAATCGCGTTGCCGGTGGTGGTCTTTATGGCCGCGGATGTAGGCGGCGACGGCGTCGAACTGCGACTCGCTCACCGAGAACGCGGCGTAGCCGTCCTGCCAGGCGAATCCGGGGACGCGCTCTTTCATCCAGCCGGACGAATTCGCCTTCACGTCGCGCAGCAGTCGGCGAGACGATGGTTCGGCGTCAGTTTGACGAGCAGATGCACGTGATCGGGCATGCCGCCCGCCTCGAGCAGCACGCCGTGTTGATGGCGGAGGACGCCGCCCAGATAGCGGTAGAGTTCGTCCTCGAATTCCGGAGCGATGAAGGGGCGGCGGTCTTGGGTGCTGAAGACAGGTGGAACAGCAGTTTCGTGTACGTGCCGCCCATGGTACGCACCCCTGCAATGTCGCCCCTGCGGGGCTCACGATTAAAACCGCATAACGAACCGGGGGCTCACGCCCCCGGCTAATCAATCCCGCCGCTTCGCGGCTAAGTCGTCAGCAGAACTCCACCATTCGCAACGCCGTCCCCGGAAGTGCCCAGGGACGACGTTTGATCGAACTGTCTACTGTGAACTGTCTACTGTCCACTCCCTACTGACAACTGAAAACTGATAACTGATAACTATTCCCGCACCTGCGTAAAAATATGCACGCCCTTCTTGTTCGAGGCGAGCACGTCGAGCAGGCCGTCGCCGTTGATGTCGTTCACTTCGAACTGCGTGCCCGGGCCGCTGTTGTGGTCGAACTGGTGGGCGATCCAGCTCGGCCGGCCGTTTTCACGCTTCAGCTCGAACCAGTAGAACACGGCGGGATCGTTCACCCCCGGGTCGCCGGCCGCGTGGGCCCACCAGCGCTTGCCGCAGATGATGTCGGGCAGGCCGTCGCCGTTGATGTCCTGATGGCAGACGCCGTGGATCTGGGAGAACGACATGTCGATCTCGTGCTGCTTCCACTCGTTCGGGCCGACCTGCTCGTGCCACCACAGGCCGAAGGCGTGCGGGCTGCTGGTGATCACATCGTTGTCGCCGTCGCCGTCGAAATCGTAGGCGTACATCTGGGCCGCCTTGCCGCCCCACGGAGCGCGGTGGAATTTCCATTCCCCCGCGTCGCCGTTGCCCGGGTTCTCCCACCAGCCGTCGGCCGAGAGGACGTCGGGCTCCTTGTCGCCGTTGATGTCCCCCAAGCCCAGGCCGTGAGCGTAGCGGGCCGTGCCCGGAGCCCCCTTGGCCGAGATCGGGTGGACCTTCCACTCCTTGTTCGGGTCGGAAGGATCGCGGGTGAAGTAGCCCATCTGCCGCTGGTCGCCGTCCGGCTTGCCGTCGAGGGCGAAGGCGCAGAGCAGGTCCTTTTTGCCGTCGCCGTCGACGTCGATGTACTCGGGACTCTCGTTGTTGGTAATTGAGGTGAGGACGCGCCGCTCCCACGGCTTGTCGGCGCCCTTGGGGTTCTCGAACCACCAGGTCTGCGTGCCGGGGAAGTCGACCACGATGAGGTCGGTCCAGCCGTCGCCGTTCAGGTCGTCGGCCCAGGTGCAGAAGGCGTTGCTATAGCCCTTGGGTTCGTACTCGGGCGCCTTGTCGAGGATGGTGTGCATCTTCCAATCGGGGGCTTCATACCAGACGAAGCCGGCCGCGAGGTCCATCTTGCCGTCCTTGTTGAAGTCCCCCATCGCAACGCCTTCGCTGCGGAACTTGGGGTCGAGCTGATTCCGCTCGAAGCGCACCTTCTTGCCCGCGTTCTTGGAGCTGGCCTGCTTGTCCTGAGCGACCGCCCCGCTCGCGACCAGCAGGGCCAGGCCCACGGCCGCCAGCCATCCACACACCCCGTCACATTTCCACTGCATGACCAACCCTCTAGCGGAGAGAAACTGATAGTTGCCGCGACCAACGCCGCGGGGTTGATTGTAGCCCATGCGGACGGGGGCGGGGCAGAGAAGGAAGGGGGAAGAGCGGAAAGCGGAGAGCGGAGAGCGGAAAGCGGAGGGGCGAAGAGGCTAAGGGGCCAAGAGGCGAAGGGGCCAAGAGGCGAAGGGAGGGGGACGCTCGGTAAGTCTTGCGGGTGTGGAATTGTTGACGAGTTGGTTTTCAGTTTGTTAATATACAAACAAGTTGGTTGGAGTTGTCAAGTTTTTTGTGCGGACTCGGATGGGGGTGCGAGTGCCTGGTTCTGATTACTGAGTACGCGGTACCGGTTGGCGCTGCCACCAGGTACAAGGCCCAAACCGCTCCGACTGAAAACTGAGAACTGAAAACTGACAACTCCCAAAAACTGTGAACTGTCTACTGTCAACTGTCTACTTTCCCGAAGGGAAACCCCCATGGCTCGCCCGTTCAAGCGCCGGGATCACCGGTTGGTGCGGAATTTGGACATCTTCTGGTCGGTGCACCGCGACTCGCTCACCCAGGATGAAGTGGCGGCGAAGTACGGCATCTCGCAGCAGCGCGTTTCGGTGATTGTGCGCAGCATGGCGGTGTTTGTGGCGCTCGCGCCGAGTGAGGAGTACGACCACATTCCGCAAAAGGGCCAGCTGCAGTACGGCTACCGGATCTGGCAGGCGCGCATGGAGGCCCGGCGCGCAAAACTCGTGAAGGCCTTTGATAAGAGCATGGAGGGAGTGACGAGCTTTCAGGAGTTTTCGGAGGAGCGCGAGGAGGGTGATGCAGCGAAGCCGTCGCGCGTGCATCGCAAGCAGTCTTCGATCAAGTCGCAGCATGGGGATTGGCGGATCGATCGGCAGATCGAGCAGATCGACAAGGCGATGTTGGAAACCCGGATCGGCTGTTAT
>JAEZAS010000260.1 GCA_023430365.1 Planctomycetota bacterium | reverse complement strand
GGTCATTTCCGGTGGTCTGCCGGAAGGGGACGAGGCGTTTGAGGAGCTCAACTCGCTCGGCGTGAAGACGGTGATCAGTGTGGATGGGGCGAAGCCGGACGTGGAATTGGCCCGGAAGTACGGCATGCGCTACGTGCATCTGCCCCACAGCTACGATGGCGTCCCCGATGCCCGGGCCAAGGAGCTGGCCAAAGCGGTGCGCGACCTCGACGGACCGGTCTACATCCACTGCCACCACGGCAAGCATCGCAGCCCCGCGGCTTCGGTCGTGGCCTGTATTTCGGCGGGGCTGATTCCGCCCGACGGCGCCAAGTCGATCCTGCAGACCGCCGGCACCAGCCCGAACTACCGCGGCCTCTACCAGTCGGCCGAATCGGCCCGGGCGTTCGAGGCCAAGGTGCTCGACGAGTTGAAGGCCGACTTTCGCGAGATCGCCCCGATCCCGCCGATGGCGGAGGCGATGATCGACATTGAGCACACGCACGATCACCTGAAGGCTTTCGCCGAAAACGATTGGCAGAAGCTCAGCAAGCATCCTGACCTCGACCCAGCCCACGAAGCGCTCCTGCTCCGCGAACACTACACCGAGCTGATGCGTACGGAGGCTGCCCAGGCGGAGCCCGAGGGGTTCCAAAAGCTGCTCGCCGACGGAGAGTCCATCGCCCAGGCGCTGGAAGACGCCTTGCGTGCGTGGCAGGCAATTCCATCGGCGGAAACAGCCACCACGGCGAAAAGCCGCCTGGAGGCGGTTTCCAGCAACTGCAAATCCTGCCATCAGACCTATCGCGACGTGCCGCTGGGCGAAAAAGCGAAACCGTAGGCGGCCTGGCGAGGTTGAATAGCCGGTGGTCGGCGCAATCCGGCTGCGGTGCGGGTGAACGCCCTCGTGCGGGACTGCCCGGAGGCAGTTTGTCTCCGGCTGCTTTCCTCGGTTGGTACAAAACACGCCTCGAAGGTTCTGAGCAGGTTTTCACTATGGCGCTTCGAGCTCTCCTGGGCCTCTCGCTCGTCCTGATCCTGGGCTGCTTTTCTTATGCGTCGGCTGGGACACGTCAGACGGACTCAGGCTCGGTCGACTATCGTCCGGCCGCCGCGGAACTGGAGGGGAAGGTCGCCGAGCGGTTCCGCCTTCCGCCCCATTCGTTCCAGTGGCAGGCAAGGTCGCTCGGTCTCGACAGCGACAATCTGGAAATCTGGGATGTGACGTTCCCTTCCCCCGTGAAAACTCCGCACGAGGTCAATAACACAGTCCACTGCGAGTTCTATCAGCCGAAGGTCGCCGGGCGTCGGCCAGCCGTGATTGTGCTGCACATCATGGGGGGCGATTTTGCCCTGTCGCGCGTCTTCTGCAACGCGCTCGCCCAACAAGGAACGGCGTCCCTGTTTTTGAAGATGCCCTACTACGGCCCGCGGCGGCCGGAGGGGCTGAACGAGCGGATGGTGAGTGCCGATCCCGAGCAGACGGTCGCCCGGATGACCCAGGCGGTGCTCGACATCCGTCAGGCGACTGCCTGGCTGGCCGCGCGCGACGATGTGGACGACCAGCAACTCGGCATCATGGGCATCAGCCTCGGCGGCATCACGGCCGCTCTGGCGGCTGGAGCGGAACCGCGGCTGCAAAACGTCTGCCTGCTGCTGGCAGGCGGCGACCTCGGACGAATCGTCAGCGAATCGAAACTGCTGGCCCGGCATCGCGACAAGTGGCTTGCCGCAGGCGCCGATCCGGAGAAAGCGATCGCTACGATTCAGGTCGTCGATCCGTTGCGATATGCGGCCAATGTTCGCGGCCGGCGGATCGTAATGTTCAACGCCCGCGACGACGACGTCATTCCGCCGCTCTGCACGCAGCTGCTCTGGGAAGCCTTGGGCAAACCGCCGATTCACTACTTCAACGGAAACCATTACACGGTCATCTGGCATATTCCCAAAGCCCTGCATGACGTATCCCACTTCTTCGCTCAAAAAGAGATGGCTGCGGTTTCGTCACCGTAGTCGTTGCGGACGTTGAAACTGGATGAAACCGTCCAGTGCAGCTTTCGAGAGCGGCCTGACTCGGATGGTGCTGGAAGGTCCCTCGCCACATCGCGCGACCAGCAACCATCGCCTTTCCTGAGCGCCGTGCTTGCACGATTGAGCGAGCCGCAGGCGCCGTTTCTTCACAATCGCTCTAGGATCGCCTCGCGGTAGAACTTGCGCGGCTAGCACTCTCCGCCGCCTTCACTCCGCCTTCGGCACCGGTTGATGGTACGCAACCTGCAGCCCGGGGCGGTTGCGTTACAGTCTTTTCGTGCGCGCGGCGCAGGCGGGGCGCCAGTCTGCGGATGGCTCTGGGCGTACAGCGACGCGCACACGAATGGTGGCGGAAAAAGGAAGAACAGCATGCGATGGACAACCAAGAACTTGTGGCTCGCGGCCCTGGGCGCCGGCCTGATTGCCTGGCCTGCCTGGGCACAGAACACCGGACGCTACGACGACGAGTCCAGCTCGTCCCGTAGCAGCAGCCGGCAGTACGACTCCGACGACGCGAACCAGTCGGGGACGTCGAGCAGCCGACAAAGTCGGCAAAGCAGCAGTCGCGATTACAGCGACGACAGCGACGATTACAGCTCGGGCAGCCGGACCCAGTCCAGCAGTCAAAGCCGGCAGCCGAGCGGCAGCCAGGCGCAGCGATCCGGCCGGATGCAAAGCGGCTCGTCCCAGTTCGACAGCGACGATGATCAGTGGAGTCAATCGAATACCGGCCGCAGCAGCACCGATCGCAGCACGACCGGTCGTAGCAGCACGGGACGGACGACCGGCCAGGCGCAGAGCAGAAGTCAGCGCAACACCCGCTCGGACGATGAGAGCTGGTTCGGCATGGATGGCAATCAAGGCCAGTCCAGCCGCAGCCAGTGGAGCGACTGGGACGACGAAAAGGACGTCCAGGAAGCCAACGTCTGGCGCGCCAGCAACCTGATGGGCAAGAGCGTGCAGAACAGCCGCGGCGAGGACCTCGGCGAGATCGAAGACATCGTCGTCGATCTGCGGAACAAGGACATCCGCTACGTGGCGATCAGCTACGGCGGCGCCCTCGGCTTTGGCGAGAAGCTGTTCGCCGTTCCGCTCGATCAATTGCGCATGCAGCAGGACGACGACGGCAACGACATCTTCGTGCTGAACGTCGACCAGAACGCGCTCGAAAACGCGGACGGCTTCGAGGATCGCGATAGCTGGCCCGCTCAGGCCGACGCCAGCCTGGGACGCGGTGGTCGCACCCAGATGGCTCGTTCCAGCCAGCAGCGTGGCTCGCAGCAGTCGTCGTTCGCCCAGGGCAGCCAGCAGCGGAGCTCGCAGTCGTCCTCGATGGCCCAGCAAGGCCAGCAGAGCGGCCGCTCGTTCCAAGGCGAGTTCGAAGAGTATGACGAAGACGCCGACCAGCTCGTGGTTCGCACCACCGACGGTCGTCGCCGCGTCTACAAC
Source organism: Planctomycetota bacterium (assembly GCA_023430365.1). GTDB lineage: Bacteria > Planctomycetota > Planctomycetia > Pirellulales > Pirellulaceae > JAEZAS01. Next base: position 2,295 of record JAEZAS010000260.1, on the reverse strand, counting down.
GTCTCGCCCGGTGTGCGCGTGACCTCGCAAGGTCGTCGCGCCACGCTCGACGATCTGGAAGAAGGCGATCAGATCCGTCTGTCGTACACGACCGATCGGAACAATCGCACCACCATCACGGCCGTCGAAGACAGCCAGCAGCGGATGGCCAGTCGCAGTCAGTCGCAGCGGTACAATGCCGCTTCGTACGACCCAGACAGCCAGGATCGCAGCCAGTCGCAGCGCTCGCAGCAGCGTTCGTCTCGCGACCAGTGGCAGGACGATCAGCGAAGCGGCACTGGCTATGAGAGCAGCAGCTCGAATTACCAGACCGATTTCGAAGATCGCTCGTCCAGCCGCAATCGCTCGAGCTCGGATTCCGGTCAGAGCGGCTCGAGCAGCAGCCGGCAGCGTTCGTCGTCGTCGGACAGCTCCGATGACTCGAGCTACTCGGACGATTCGGACGACGATCGCAGCTCGTCCCGCTCGGGATCGCGCAGCTCCAGCAGCAGCCGGTCGAGTGACGACTCGGATTCGTACGATTCGGAAGAGTAGTCCAGCTTAATCCAATTGCTGGAGGCTCCGTTTCTCGCGTCGCCCCCGGTTCTCTTCGGAGGATCGGGGGCATTTTGTTGCGCGGCCAGAGAGCGGCGCAAGGATAAGACACAGCGGGTCACTTGCTGCGGCTGGGAAGCAGCTTTCGAGTGACGCCCACGATGTGGGCTTTGACCGCAAACCGCAAAGCGCCCGACCAAGTGAAACGCCAAACGGTTTGTGTGGCGTCAGTGAAGCGAATCAGTCCTAGCTCTCGCAGGCGGTGCGACCAGGCCAGGCGAAATTGATAGTGATCCGCCAGCGGATTGTCCGAGTAGTTGAGCCCCGGCGACGCCTGCTCCTTCATGCGACCTAGATGCGAGACGACGGCCTGGGCGAAACTGGCCTGCGGGACGAGCGCTTCGCTCGTCATGCCCGACAAGTCGTATTCGGCGGCGTTGTGGGCGGTGATCGTGACCAGCACGACGCCGCTGGCCAGCTGGGTGAAGAGCCAGATGCTATCGACAGGCACTGAGGCCAGCTTGCCGCCGCCAACCAGAGCCAGCACTTCGTGCTCCGCCGACACCCAAGCGTCGTAGCGCACTTGATACAGAGCGCCACCGCCATGGCGGTAGGCTCCCAGGTACTTGAAGTTGAGCGATTGAGCGGCGGCGTTGGCCTTGGCTGCTTTTTCGGTCGGCTGAAGGAGCAGACCGTCGGTAATCGAACTCACGGCGTACGGATTCGCCATCTCGCGGTGCTGATCCGGCATCGAAGAGACGGCTGGCGCTTCCTCCAGAGGCTCATAGGGCCACACCTGCCGCTTCTCCCAGAGGGCGACGAAGAACGTCAGCACGAACGGGACGATCATCACCAGGACGATCAACACGAGCAGCATGACGAGCTCGCCGACGACGTTCATGCCTGCCTCGCTCATGGCAATGCCTCCGCGAGTGCACTGACCAGACGCTCGAGCATCGGCTCCGTGTGCCGCCAGGTCAGGCTGATCCGCAGCAGCGATTCGCCGGCAGGAACGCTGGGGGGACGAATCGCGGGAACCATCAGTCCCCGTCGTCTTAACTCGGCGGCCGCCTGCACGGCGCGAGTGGGCTCGCCCACCAGGACCGGAATGATCTGGCTCTGCGAAGGGCCGAGTCGATAACCAGCGGCCCGCAGTCGTCCTCGCAGCGACTCCGCGCGCTCGAGCAACATCTGCCGACGTTCCGGTTCTCGTTCGACGATCTCCAGCGCCGCCAGCCCCGCCGCGGCAGCCGCTTCGGCCGGCGCTGTGGAGAACACATAAGGCCGGGCTCGATTGGTGAGCCAGTCGATCAACGTCTGCGAGCCGACGACAAAGCCTCCCATCGACCCCAGCGCCTTGCTCAACGTGCCGACGCGCACGACCAGCGCGGGATCGATCCCGGCTAGCTCACAAACGCCTCGTCCGCCGTCGCCCAAGACACCCGTCGCATGCGCCTCGTCGACCAACAGCATCGCCTCGTAGGTCGTCGCCAGCGAGGCGATCTTCTGCAATGGAGCCAGGTCGCCATCCATGCTGAACAAGCTGTCGGTCACAATCAGCCGACGCCCCGCTGCTTGGTCCGCTTGAGCAAGCAGTTCTTCCAACTGCCCCACATCGCCGTGGCGATAGATGCCGACCTTAGCCCCGCTCAGCCGGCAGCCGGCGATGATGCTGGCGTGGTTCTTGGCGTCGCTGAAGATCTGGTCGCCCGCTCCGACCAGTGCGGCGATCGTTCCCGCGTTCGCGGCAAAGCCCGTGGG
>JAEZAS010000232.1 GCA_023430365.1 Planctomycetota bacterium | reverse complement strand
TGTTTGGTGACCTCATTCGCGGCAAACATGGCGGCGTGGTCGTACTGGCGTCCGGCAAACCGGGTGTCGGAAAAACGCTCACCGCTGAAATCTATGCCGAACGAACCGAGCGGCCACTCTATGTCCTCGAGATGGGCGAACTAGGCACCACGGCCGACCAGGTCGAAGAACATTTGCGCAATGTTTTTGCGCGGGTGACTCGTTGGAATGCCGTTCTGCAATTCGACGAGTGCGAAGTCTTCCCGTCCAAACGCAGCGACGACCTGGAGCGGTCGGCGATCGTCGGAATCTTCCTCCGCCTGCTGGACTACTACCAAGGGATGCTCTTTCTGACGTCGAACCGGCCCGAGGTCATCGACGACGCCGTCCTGAGCCGGGTGATGCTGCAGCTGGAGTATCCCGATCTGACGCGGGAGTCGCGACTGGAAATCTGGCGGAGCATGCTGCAGGCGGCTGGCATGCGACTCGACCAGGAGGCGCTGCCGATCGTTGCGGGATGGGAACTGAATGGGCGGCAGATACGCAATCTGACGCGCCTGGCACGCATCCTCTATCCCGAGGGCGAACTTACGCTCGCCCGGATGGAAGAAGTGCTGCGATTCGGAGCGGCCGGCCAGCACCTGCGCGTCTAGCGCTGCCGGCCACCCGCTGACAAAAGAAATCCGACGTCAGTCACTTCGGCTTCATGAAGTTCGCCGTCCAGATCGCGATCTCCTCGCGCGACATATCACCGAGCGGCTTCTGCCGGCCGTCTTGGTAGCCCTCGTAGTCGATGTCGCGCAGGTACTGCGTGGCGGAGAGCAGGGTGCCGTGGCAGGCGTGCTTCGGATGCGACTCCCCCGGGTCCGCCTTCAAGCGTTCCGCCAACTCGTGGCGAACCCATTCGGGAATATCCTCCCGATGGCCGGGGTAGATGAATTCAAACAGCACCAGTTGAGCGAGCAGCACTCGCCAGCGGTCGCCAAACCGCCGGATGAGCCGCCCCCAGTCCAACGATGGAGCACAGTGGCGGAAGTAATGTGCCACGTCCCCGACATCGCACCGATCGCGCTCGAGGATAAAGGCCTTCTGCCAGATCGTTTCTTCGGCGGGGCAGAGCAACAGGTCCATCCCCAGCACCTTGCCGGGAATCGCGTGCTGAAACCACTCCTCGTCAACATGGCAGATGCCATTGCCCGAGTTGTAGATCACATCGACAAAGTCGTCTCCGCAAAACGCCTTGCCCAGCCAATGCGGAAACGGGATCTCGGTGAGATAGCCGGCCTCGCGGAAAGTCTGCAAGGTCGCTTGGACCATTTCGGGGAGAACAAAGATGTCGAAATCCTTGGTGCGCCGGATCATTCCCGTGTGGGCTTCCAGCGCGTAGGCGCCACCCACCAGAAAAGGAATGCCCGCTCGTTGAAGCGCTTCAACTGCCGCAATATAGAACCGTGATCCTTCTGAGTTCAAATCGTCCACTGCATGCGTGATCATGCCCGTTACCCGTCGCTTTCCCTCGTCGACGCAGCATGGTTGAGTCGACCTGTTTTTTCACTGGTTTTGCCACTTTTGGTTCGTTTCGTATTCCCATGGAGGTGGCAAACCGTATGCCGCGGCATGTTGATTGCAGCCAATTCTGCGGGCGACCGGCGGAGCCGCTGTCTGCACTCCACCAGCCCTCTGCTAGGCTCGGCCGAGCGGGCAACGGCATTGATGGACATCACCTGACTACTCAGCTGGGCTAGTGGCATGACCAAGAAGGTCCGAATCGCGGCGATGGCCGACGTGCACTATGGCAAGGAAATCGTGGACTCCTTGCAGGCGATCTATCGCGAGATCTCCCAGCAAGCCGACGTGCTGCTGCTCTGCGGCGACGTGACCGACTACGGCCTGCCGGACGAAGCCAACGTCGTCGTGCAGGAACTGCGGGCCTGCACGATCCCGATTGTCGGCGTGCTCGGCAATCACGACTACGAATCGGGACGCGAGGCCGAAGTTCGGAGCATCCTGCAAGGAGCAGGCGTCAAAATACTCGACGGCGAATCGGTCGAGATCAACGGCGTCGGCTTCGCCGGCGCCAAAGGCTTCTGCGGCGGCTTTGGTCGCAAGACGCTCGAACCGTGGGGCGAAAAGGCCATCAAGGCCTTCGTCCAGGAAGCTCTCGATGAAACCCTCAAGCTCGAATCGGCCCTCGCCCGGCTACGCATGAAGCACCGCGTCGTGCTGCTGCATTACTCTCCGATCCAGGCCACCGTCGAAGGAGAGCCGCCCGAGATTTTTCCGTTTCTCGGTTCCAGCCGACTCGAAGACCCGATCAACCGCCACGGCTGCGATGTTGTCTTTCATGGCCACGCGCACCGCGGAGCCCCCGAAGGCGCGACCCAAACGGGCATTCCCGTCTTCAATGTCTCGCTCAGCTTGATGCGCAAGACGTTTCCGGACCGGCCCCCCTGGCGATTGTTTGAGATTGAGATCGACGAGGAGGAAAACGGCGCGTCGTGAGCCGGCGAGCCGTCAGGGAAGAATTCTCAGCGTAGGGCGTCGCTGTGCGCTGCTTCCGAGAGTGTGAGCCGCCGGCTATTGGTTTTCCTTAGCCAGGTAACGGGCCACAACCACCGTGATATTGTCCCGGCCGCCGGCTTCGTTCGCCTGCGCGACGAGTTGGTAGCAGGCGACCTCGGGGTTCTCGACCTCAAACAGAACCTTCGCGATCTCTTCCTCGCTCACCATCTCGGTCAGCCCATCGGAGCAGAGCAGCAGCACGTCGCCGGCCTCCAGATGCAGCTTATGCACATCGACGCGCACGTTCGCGGAATCGCCGCCGACGGTGCTCGTGATCACGTGCCGCCAGCGATGGCTGGCCGCTTCTTCGCTGCTGAGCAACCCACGGCGAATCATTTCCTCGACCAGGCTGTGATCCTGCGTGAGCCGATAGAGATGTCCGCCACGCAGCAAGTAGCAACGGCTATCGCCGACATGTGCGACATACAGCTCATCGTTCAGGCTATAGGCCAGCGTCAGCGTCGTGCCCATGCCGCGCAGTTCGGGTCGTTCCGACGCTTCGGAACGCACGCGTTGATGTGCAATCCCGAGAGCCTTCTGAAAATCGGCCAGCACGCGGTCTTCGTCGCTGGGGCGGCAACAGGCGAACCACTTCAGGGCGTCTAGCACGTACTGCTCGACCGATTCGATCGCCAGGGCGCTCGCCTCTTCTCCAGCCGCATGCCCTCCCATGCCGTCAGCAACGACGAACAAATAGCAACAATCGCTGCTGCGGCGGGTCGCTGGTTGCGGCAGGCTGGTTTGCTTGATTTGCAGCGATTTGACCAGCGAGGCAACCAGGAACTGATCCTCGTTGCTCGAGCGCACCTGCCCCCGATCGGTCAGCCCAAAGGCGCGGATGTCGAGCGGCGGTTGCGGGTTCGCCGGCAGGTCGACCGTGTCGAAGTCGCTGGGTTTAACGACGTTGGCTTCGGAACGGACTTCGGGATTGGACATGGGAGCTCTCGAACGAGCAAAAGTCGCACCGGTAAGTGGCGTCCATCTTTATACCGGCGGGTATCGCTCGAACCAAACGTGAGAGCTTATTAGCGACGGCGAAAACGCAGCGTAGCTGGAACTCGCCAGAGTTCAGACAACCCCAGCCTCTATGTGCAGGGCGTCTGAATCTTGGCGAATTCAGCTACGGAAGGTGGCTGGCCAGGGCCCGCCGCGAGGGTTTGTCGCCGGCGGCTACTTTCGCGTCGTTCCCGACCGTTCGGCCGTCACCGGACGTTCCGGCGGCGTGGCGACAAAGAGCTGCGGATCGTCGCCGGTCCACGGAGTCGAAATGCTGCGTCCGTCGTCGCGATTCATCACGTTGAAGAAGTAGGTCTGGAACGTGTGAGCCCGCCAGCTATACGAGAAGTACGAACCCTGATGATCGTCGATCGTCAGGTCGTCCACGCCCGCGCGAGCGAAGAAATGGCACTGGCCGTCCGGAGTGAACGACATGCCGAGCGTGGCCCAGCTGGCCGGTTCAAACGTGGGGCCGGGCATATCGCGGCCCCAGCCGTCGGCCCGCACCCAGCTTTGGATGAAGCTGTGGCGTTCGTTGTTTTTCAGGTCGTAGCGCTGTTCGAAGAAGAACCCCGGCCAATACTCGTCGCTCTTCCCCTTCGGCGTCGTACCGAGCAATCCCGCGCGGAAGCCGAACGAGTGGTGATAGAGCGGTTCCCAATCCTTGGCATCCGGAATGTAGACGCGAACCGTGCAGTTGGGCGTATGCCCTACCGGGATATACCCGCCGATCATGGCCGACAGGTTGTACAGCAGGTCGTCCTGCTGGTCCTCGTAGCTGAGCTTGCCGGGAACACCCGAGTAGAGCGTCTGGATCAGCATCGAGCCTTCGCTTCCCTCGATGCCTCCCGGCGGCGTCGGAACCCGTTTCACGATGTCGGGGGTGCCACGCTTCGCCGCCTCGACCCAGCGGAGATTCTTCGTGATGCCGCCGGGGACGCGGATGTTTTTATCGATGTTGAAGCTGCTCTTGGGATGCTGCGGGTAAAAGACGAAATCCTCCTCCTCGAAATCGTCATCCCCCTTGGCCACGCGGCGACCGGTTCCCGGCACGACCACGTTGCTCGGCGGCGGAGCCTTGCGAGCCTGGCCGGGGGCCACCTGCGGTTCGCCCCATGCGGAAGTTCCCGAACCCGCTAGCAGCGCCGAGAGCAACGAGAACGAGTAGGAACCGAACTTCCGCCGCGAAAGAGGCCTGGCCATGAATCACCGCAAGAAAAGAAGCCGCAGAAATCCCGAGATCGACCCATCTTGCCGCCGGCAGAAGAGAGGAGGCCGTACGACTCCTTACCTATCGGATAATCGTCAAAACCGGATGCAGTTTTTCGACCGCCATCGAGCCCCGCCCCTGGGACGGACGAAGGGCGACCGGCGGATACCCCAGAAATCTCCCCCGCTGCCGGAAATTGGGTGAAGCGGTAAGATGGGGCAATTGCTCGTCGCTGCTCGCTCTCCGCTTTCTTTCGCAAGGAAATTCCCGTTATGTCTCGCTCCAAACCACCTCGCCGCGAGCGTTCGCAGAGCCAGGAGGGACAAGACCGTGGCGATACGGGAGAAAACACCGGCGCCGAACGCTTGCAGAAGGTGCTCGCCGCCGCCGGCATCGGCAGCCGACGCGATTGTGAAGAACTGATCCGCGAAGGTCGGGTCGAAGTCGATCGCCAGGTGGTGACCGAGCTGGGCACCAAGGTCGATCCGCTGCAGCACGAGATCCGCGTCGATGGTCAGCCGATCCGCAAGCCGAAGCGCATGTACTTCGCCGTCAACAAGCCGATGGGCGTCGTCACGACCAACTTCGACCCCAGCGGCCGGATGCGCGTCATCGACCTGGTCCCGACCGAGCAGCGAGTTTTCCCGGTCGGCCGCCTCGATCGCTACAGCGAAGGACTGATCCTGGTGACCAACGACGGCGAGTTCGCCAACCGGCTGACCCATCCGCGATACGGAGTCGAAAAGACCTACCTGGTCCGCGTCGCCGGCGAACCCGAACAGGCCAGCCTGGCGAAGCTCAAACGCGGCATTCACCTGTCCGACGGTTTCTGCCAGGTCGAATCGATCAAGATCAAAGGCAAGCGGGGCAACAGCACCGACATGATCATGGTGCTGAACGAAGGGAAAAACCGCGAAATCCGCCGCGTGCTGGCCCGTGTCGGCCACAAGGTGCTGCGGCTGAAACGGATCGCTGTTGGCCCCCTGAAACTCGCCGACTTGCCCACCGGGGCCTGGCGAAAGCTGCTCCCGCGTGAGGTCGAGCAACTCATCGCCGACTCGCACCAGCAGGAACAGAAAGCCAAGGCGGCCCGGCCTCAGCGCGACCAGCGGAAGGCTCAGCGTGAGTCGGCTCCGGTGGATGACGAGATGGACGACGCCCAGGCTCTCATCGGCGGCAGCCTCGCAGACGATCATGTCGCCGAGGATGAGGAATTGCTCGGCGACGACGATCTGGCCGGTATGCTCGGAGATGCGGAGGGAGACGACGAGGCGCTGCTGGCCGATGGCGACTTCGGCGAGGAAGTCGGCGACGATTACCTCGCGGAAATGGGGCTCGAAGACGAGGACGGCGAGGATGAAGAACTCGTCGACGAAGACGATGAGGAATTCGAAGTCGTTGAGATCAGCGACGACGACCTCGATCGTCCTGGCTCGGGCCGTCAGCCGATGGGGGACGTCCTCGCCTACGACGATGACGACGCCGAGTTCGACGACCTGGGGGACGACGAAGAGGTCCTCCGCTCGATGACCGCTCCGCGCAAACCGGCGCGCGGCCCACGGCAGGGCTCCGCAGGACCTCGCGGCCGCGGCGGACCGACAGGTCGAAGCGGTACTGGCCCACGTGGCCGTCGGAGCGAGTCAGGCGGCGAAGAGCGAGGCGATTTCGCCTCTCGCCGGCCGGGCACGCGGCGTAAGGTCAAAGGGGAAGGGCGCGGCGGCGCCTATCGCGGCGGCTTTGGCAGTCGGCCTCCTCGCGAACAAGGTGACGAAGCGGGCGAAGGCCGCGGTCGTCGGCCGGGGGCCAGGCGTCCCGCAGGACGGGGCGGACCGGGCGGCTCGCGTTTTGGCGAACGAAGCGGCGCTCGGGGCGAAGGCCCGGCGCGCAGCGCGGGCGGACGGCCAGCCGGACGTGCACCAGGCAAGCGAACGGGCCCCGGGGCTCGTGGTCCGGGCGCTCGTGGCCCCGGAGCGCGTGGCCCGGGCAGCCGAAGCGCTGGTCCGGGTGGAGCAGGCCCTGGTCGAAGTGGTCCCGGTCGTAGTGGACCCGATCGAGGTGGACCGAGCCGCGGCGGCCCCGGCCGAGGTGGCCCAGGCGGTCGGCCGGGCAGGGGAGGTCCGGGTGGACGCGGCCCAGGCGCTGGCCCGCGCGGTCGTGGGCCGGGATCGGGTGGAACGGGTGGCCCGCGGAAAGGCGGTCCCCGCAAAGGAGGTCCGCGTCGATGAGTTCCCCACTCCATGCAAAATTCTTCGCCGATCATTGCGCTCAAACGACCGCCGAGATCATCGAAAACCGCCAGCTCGCGAAAGACACCTACCTGGTCCGCTTCGCGGCTCCCGAAATTGCCCGCCGGATCACGCCCGGCCAGTTCGTCATGCTGCGGCTCGCCGGCTTCAACGACCCGCTGATCGGCCGCCCGCTGGCGCTGTACGAAACCTACGGTCCCGAGCAGGCGCCCGATTCGCTGTCGGTGGTCTACCTCGTCAAAGGCAAGCTCTCGACCCGCCTCGCTCAGGCTTTGCCTGGTCAAAAACTCGACGTCTGGGGCCCATTGGGCAACGGCTTCGTCCCCGAACCGACCGAGCATCTGATTCTGGTCGCAGGAGGCATCGGCCAGACGCCGTTTCTCGCCGTCGCCCAGGAAGCTCTCGGCAAACGGCGCTATGGCTCGCCGCTCCGCGAAGCGGCGCCGGCCAGGCGAGTGACGTTCTGCTACGGCGCTCGCTCAGCCGACTATCTGACGAGCATCGAAGATTTCCAGCGTATTGGCGTGGACGTACGGATAGCCACCGACGACGGCAGCCGAGGTCACCATGGCCTCGTGACCGACGTCGTCCGCCAGACGCTTGCGGAAAGTGGCTCCGCCCAGAGTGGCGGCACTCGGATTCTCTGCTGCGGCCCGGAACCAATGATGGAAGCGGTCTCCCATTTGGCCGCGGAGCACGGCATCCCGTGCCAGGTCTCGCTCGAAACACCGATGGCCTGCGGCATCGGCATTTGCTTCACCTGCGTCGCCAAGGTGCGCGACGAACAGGGAGAATGGGACTACAAGCGCACCTGCGTGGAAGGCCCTGTCTTCGATGCCGCCAAGATCGAGTGGTAGGCGGCGGGAGAAGCCAAGCGGCTTAAGCTAAGGCAGAAAGCCTCAGGGATCGTATCAGCGCACTGAGAAAGTGCGCTGCAGGGAACGCCCTCTATGGCGTTCCCAAGATCGCGATCCAGGCAAACCACCCTGGGCCGATGGCCCGAGAGGCGAAGCCGCTGGACGCTTCGCCCCATTGCCGTGGTCGCTGCAGGAAAGGCGAACTAGCCCTTCGCCTTGTCCTTGGCCACCTTGATCAGGTGCGACAGGCGCGACTTGGTCCGCGAAGCGGCGTTCGAGTGGATCACGCCCTTCGTGCCGGCCCGGTCGAGCAGCTTCGCAGCCGTACGGAACTCGGTTTCGGCGGCGGTCAGATCACCACCCGTCACAGCCGTGCGAAGCTTGCGGATCTGGGTCTTGATCTTCGATTTCGTGGCCCGGTTGCTGGCTCGGTTCTCGAGGCTCTGACGCAACCGCTTCTTGGCGCTTTTCGTAGTCGGCATGGATGGGCTAACTGGTTATCGCTAACTGGTTCGTAAAACTGCACTTAGGCCATTCTCTCGCACCGGCGAGCAT
>JAEZAS010000223.1 GCA_023430365.1 Planctomycetota bacterium | reverse complement strand
GTCCCAGGCTGGAGCCTGGGACGGAGATTTTTTCTCTGATCTCTGAATTTTGACCTGTGGATTCTGCCCTCTGCCCCTGGCCCCTGAACTCGCATGGCATCGCTTGACCGGGTGCGGCATAATGGCGTTTGGCGGTTGCTTGGGACCAGTGGGTCCTTGGGCCGCCGCCACTAAAGCGCCGCTACGTGTAAGGAGTTCCATCCATGAGTCGCTTCCTGCTTGCGACCATTTGCGCCCTACTACTGCTCCCCGCTACGGTGCGGGCAGAGAACGAAGGTCAGGCCGATCTCGACGCCGCCACCGACCTGCAACTCTCCGCCGAGACTCTGGGCGATCTGGAGAAAGTCATCGAGAAGGTGGAGTCGGCCCTGAAGAAGGGGCTCGACGACGGACAAAGCCAGTTCGCCAAGCAGATGCTGGCGGCCACGCTGTTCCAGCACGCCAATCGCCTGTCGGCTGCCATCTTCGAGCAGCAGCCGCCGAGCCCGCGCTGGCCGCTCGTGCGTCAGTACGCCTTGCAGGACCTCGAAAAGGCAAAGAAGCACGATCCCAAACTGCCGGATATCTTCCTGCTGACCGCCAAACTGCAAATCCTGCCCGGCGGCGACGCGAAGGCGGCCCAGGATGCGATCGACGAAGCCGTCCGTCTGCTCAAGGAGAAGGATCAGCCGGAAGAACTCGCCAAGGCCCTCGTCCTGCGAGCCGCCCTGAGCGACGACAACGACAAGAAGCTCGAGGACTTCAACGCGGCCCTGGCGGCGGACGATTCGAACGTCCAAGCCTGGCAAGGCCGGGCGCTGATCTACCTGGAAAAGGGTGACAACGAGAAGGCGGTCGCCGACCTGACGAAGCTGGTCGAGAAGCAGGGCGACAACCCAGCCGCGGTCGGAGCGCTCGCCGAGGCGCTGACCAACCTGAAGAAGTACGACGACGCGCTGAAGTACGCCGACAAGGTGATCGACATCGCTCCGCAGTCGACGCTCGGTTACAACCTGCGGGCACGGATCAACGTGCTGAAGGACGACCTGAAGGCGGCCACCGAAGACCTGAACAAGGCGCTGGAAATCGACGGCAAGGACGTGGCCTCGCTGCTGATGCGCAGCCGGCTGCTCGCCGCCGACGGCAAGGACGCGGAAGCCCGGGCCGACGTGGAAAAGGCCCTCTCGCTGCGGCCCGACCTGCCGCAGGGCATCTTGATGCGGAGCATGCTGGCCGCTCAGAAGGGCCGATTCGCCGAGGCGATCACCGACATTCAAACGCTGCTGCGCTCCGATCCGCAGAACGCCGACTATCGCCTGCAACTGGCGACCTACATGGTGGCCGACAAGCGTCCGCGGCGGGCGATCGAGGTGCTCGACGGCCTGATCGAAGCCGACCCCAAGAACTCCGACGCCCTCCGGGCTCGCGGCGACGCCCTGCTGAGCATCGGCAAGCACGCCGAAGCGATCGCCGACTATGAGAACGCCCTGAAGGTCGACGACGAAGACACCGGGGTGCTCAACAACCTCGCCTGGGTGCTGGCGACGTCTCCCGACGACAAGCTTCGCAATTCGAAGCGGTCGATCGAGCTGGCCAAGAAGGCCTGCGAGCTGACCAAGTATGAGAAGCCGCACATCCTGAGCACGCTCGCCGCTGGCTACGCCGACGCGGGCGATTGGGACGAGGCCATGAAGTGGTCGAACAAGGCGGTCGAACTGGGCGAAGGAGAAGTCGCCGAGCAACTCAAGGAAGAACTCGAGAGCTACAAGCAGAAAAAGCCGTGGCGCGAGAAGCAGGAGACCGAGGAAAACACCAAGTCGCTCGAGCCGAAGCCGAGCGATTTGGAGACGTAGGTCATCCGAAAGTAGCAGGCACACTCGGTGTGCCGTGTCTTAGGTCTGGGGACAGACGGCACACGGAGTGTGCCTCCTACCATGAACCGCGACGACGCTTACGCCCTGGTTTGCGAGTATGTCCAGAGCGAAAGCCTGCGGCGGCACATGCTGGCGGTCGAGGTGGCGATGCGGGCCTATGCTCGCAAGTTCGGCGAGGACGAGACGAAGTGGGGCATCGTCGGGTTGCTCCACGACTTCGACTACGAACGCTGGCCGACGGCGCCTGATCATCCGCTGCAAGGGGCAAAGATCCTCGCTGAGCGGGGCTATCCCGAGGACGTGATCTACGCGATCAAGTCGCACGCCGATTATCTGACCGATTGCCCGCGCGTCTCGACACTCGACAAGACGCTCTATGCCTGCGACGAGCTCGCGGGGTTCATCACGGCCTGTGCAATGGTTCGGCCGGAGCGGCTCGTTGGTTTGCAGGCCAAGAGCGTGCGGAAGAAGCTCAAGACCAAGGGCTTCGCGGCGGCGGTGAACCGGGACGACATCGAGCGCGGGGCGGCCGACCTGGGTGTCGACCTCGATGAGCATATTCAGTTTGTGATCGACGCCATGCAGCCGGCCGCGGCGGAGCTTGGACTCGTTGCAGCCGGGGCGTAACACGCCCCGGAGTAGGGCGCGAGCGGTTCGCGGTTGCGTGGAAAGCTTAGCGGCGGCGCTACGAGGCGGAGCCACGGGGTGGTTTCGTCCCAGGCTGGAGCCTGGGAC
>JAEZAS010000173.1 GCA_023430365.1 Planctomycetota bacterium | reverse complement strand
CTTCCTGCTCGTCGTACCATTCCTTGACCACCTGCATCCGATCGGCGTCGGTCTTGGCGTTGCCGAAACCGGGGAACGACATCGGAATCAGGCCGTCCGAATTCGCCTTGATCGCTTCCTCGAACTTTCCGAGGAACTGCGCCGGCTTGAGCTTGTCCTGGAACAGGGCGGCAAACAGTTGCTGCACGCTCTGCATGAACGGATCGAGATAGAACGGCGGGAACTGCGAATCCATGTAGTACGGAAAGTGCCCGCTGGTCTGATACATCTGGATCCGCCCGATGTGCGGAGTGTAGACCTGCTGGTAATTGCGGTTGGCCAGCTCCTTCTTGATGAAGTCCTCGAGCTGCGAGCGAATGGTCGCTCCCTTGGGCATCCACAGCGCGAGGCCTGGGCCGACATCGTTGCTGATGGTGAACAGCTTGAGCTGCTTGCCGAGCAGGCGATGGTCGCGGCGCTTGGCTTCTTCGATCTTCTTCAGGTGCTCGTCGAGTTCTTGCGGGCTGAAGAAGGCGGTGGCGTACAGCCGTTGCAGCTGGGCGTTGTTCGCGTCCCCCTTCCAGTACGCGCCGGCGATGGTCAGCAGCTTGTAGGCGCCGATCGCTTTGGGGCTGGGCACGTGCGGGCCGCGGCAGAGGTCGATGAACTCTCCCTGCTGATAGAACGACAGCTCCTGGTGGTCGGCCAGGCCGGTCTGGATGTGCTCGACCTTGTACTGCTGCTCGAGTCCCTGGCAGATGTCGAGCGCCTTGGCGCGCGGCACCTCAATGCGTTCGAACGGCTCGTCCGCGTCGATGATTTTCTTCATCTCGGCTTCGATCGCCGGGAAGTCCTCCTCGCGGATCGGATCGGGGGACTGAATGTCGTAATAGAAGCCACCCTCGACGGTCGGGCCGAAGGCGAGCTGGACCCCCTTTTTCAGCCGCATCACGGCCCGGGCCATGATATGGGCCGCCGAATGCCGCATCACGCTCAGCGCTTCGGGGTCCTTGGCGGTGAAGATTTTCACCTTCACCTCGCCCGATTCGGGCAAGCGATAGTCCAAGCCGACGGTTTTACCGTCGACCTCCGCGGCCAAGGCCGCCTTTGCGAGTCGGGGCCCGATGGCCTCCGCAACCTCTTTAACACGAACCGATTGGGGAAATTCCTTGCTGCTGCCGTCGGGCAGGATGACCTTAAGCATGGCGGGAAAGCGTTCTCGCAAAAGCGGCGAATCGACGGCGGCGACGTCGATACAAAGGACGTCAAAAAACAGCCGCGTCGTAGCCGTAAAGTATAGAAGCTAAGACCCTTGCGGCAAACATGGGTTCGCGCCGCCCCCGCCGCTTATTCCGCGGCCGCTCCCCGCTCGATCCGGTACAGGTGAGTCTTGGTGCGCAGGTAGAGGGCCTTGTCGACCGCGATCGGCGAGGCCATCAGGCCGTCGTCGAGCGAATTGACGGCCAATTCCTCATACTCTCGCCCCGGCCGAAGGACGTACGTCCGGCCGTCCTGGTCGCATAGGTAGATCCGGCCATTAGCGTACAGCGGCGAAGCCGAAAAGTTGCCGCTCAGCCGCTTCGTCCAAACCTTTTCTCCCGTCTCGGCTTCGAGGCACGTCGCCACGCCGCCGTTGTCGCTCACCAGGTAGAGCAATCCGTCGATCAGGAGCGGCGACGGCTTGTTCGGATTGCCGGCCGCGTTTTTCCAGACGAGGTGCGTGTCGGTGAGGTCGCCGCGGCCGCCCAGCTTGAGGGCGAGGGTCTGCGGCTTCATGTAGCCGGTGTTGATGTACACGCGCTTATCGTCGAGCACCGGCCGGGCGACGTTTGAGAAACCGGTGTAGCGAAACCGCCACAACTCCTCGCCCGTGGCAGGATCGTAGCCATACACGGCATGGGCGCCGGGACTGATCAGTTGCTCGCGACCGTCGATCGTGACCAGCAGCGGCGTGGCGTACGCCTTGCGGGTCTCCTTCTGCAAGGACGCGAGTTCGGCGGAGCGATCGGTCTTCCAGATCGTCTTGCCGGTCTTGGCGTCGAGCGCGATCACGTACTGCACGTCCATGCCGTCGCAGGTGAGGATCAACCGCTCGCCGTCGAGCACCGGCGATGAACCGGGGCCTTCCTTGTGCGCGAGTTTCAAATCGTCGCGCTTCCAGACGATCGTGCCGCTCGCGCGGTCGATCGCCGCGGTGCCGTAGGTTCCAAAATGGACGTACACGTTCTCCGCATCGATCACCGGCGACGGAGACGCGTAGCTGTTCAGAGCGTTGATCGACTCCGGTTCGGGAACTTCGAAGACCAGCACTTCGTGGCGCAGCTTGCCTGCGGTCCGGTCGACGCAGAGAGCCCAGAGTTTCTTGCCGTCCTCGGTCGCGGTGGTCATCCAGATCTCGTCGACGACGACGATGGGCGTCGACCAGCCCTTTCCGGGCAGCGCCACCTTCCAGCGGACGTTTTCGGTTTCGCTCCAGGTTTCGGGCAGGTCGGTCGCCTCGCTGTGCCCCTGCCCTCCCGGACCGCGGAAGTCGGGCCAATCGTCCCCCGAGGCGGCGGCGCAGAGGATGAGGAGCCAGGCGCAGAGCGGCAGCAGTCGCAGTGACATCGGTGGGCTTCGCAAGGAAGGAGGATTCGCGTGGAGGTGTGAGGGGCGACTCCAATATGCGTGGCTCGACATGCGATCGCAAGACGCGACCGTTCGGTTGGCCGCCCGCGGCGGAGATTCGCTGTGAGTCGGCGTCCGTTTTTGGGGATTTGTGAACCCTGGGTGCGGTGTTTGCAGGCCAACGCAGAATCTCGGGCGCTGCCGCGGCCGGCGCCGATGCCAGCACCGCATCCAGCCGTTCCTGCGGTCGCGGCGAAACAGGATTCTTTGCTTAACGGAGGATGTTATGTCCCGCACGCTACCTTTGCGCCCCTGTCTGGGCGCTCTGCTTCTGATCGTCCCCGGCTTGCTGCTGGGGTGTTCACAAAGCTCGAGTGATCGCATCACCACCAACAAGCCAGTAGCGGAACAACCGCCTGCGCTGCCACCCGGCGAAGCGCCTCCTCCGGACGCCTCCGCCGGCGGCGATTCCAAGCAGCAGCTTCAGCAAAAGAACCAGGACGTCGCCGAGGGACAGACGCAGTCGACCGAGATCAATCCCAGCCAGCAACTCGTCGAGATCAAGGCCCTAGCGCCCGAGAAGGTGCGCGTCGGCGAAGCCTACGACTATGAGATTCACGTCAGCAACACCTCCGAACAAGCCTCCGTCAGCCAGGTGAAGGTGCAGCACACGATCCCCGAAGGGTTCGAGATCGAGTCGTCCGAACCCGAAGCCGAACAAGCCGAAGGGAGCGCGACCTGGACCCTGGCCCAACTGGGGCCGGGCGAAACGCAGAAAATTCGCATCCGCGGCATCTCCGATCAGGAAGGCGCTGCCAACGCCTGCCTGTCGGTCACCTACACGCCGACCGTCTGCCTGACCACGCAGTTCGTCAAACCGGAGATCGAAGTCGCCAAGCAGGCGCCCGATCACTCGCGGCTGTGCGATCCGATTCCGATCACCTATCGCGTGACGAATCACGGAACCGGCGCAGCCAAGAACGTCGAGGTCACCGACGAGCTGCCCGAAGGCTTGCAAACGATGGACGGCCAGCAGACCGTCTCGTTCCAAATCGACGAGTTGCCCGCTGGGCAGTCGCAGGACTTTGAAACGACCGTCGTTGCCGGCAAGGCGGGTGAATTCGCCAGCCGGGCCATCGCCAAGGCCGAAGGAGGCGAAGAAAGCCGATCGTCGGAAACGACGACCACCGTGCAAGCGGCCAAGCTCGAAGCCGCGATCGATGGCCCGAGCGTGGAATACATCGGCCGGATGCTCACCTACAACGTGAGCGTCAAGAACAGCGGCAACGTTCCGGCGGAAAACGTAACGCTGCAATTGCAGCCGCCGGAGGGGCTACGGCAGCGCTGGCGTTCGGAACTGAGCAAGACCAGCAGCGAGCAGGCGTCGCAGCCGCAGGTCAGCGCCGCGCAGGCAAGCGGCCAGCCGACTCCCGCCGCCGACCCGGCAGCGGAGAAAGCGGCTCCGCCAACGGAACAGGCCCCGGCAGCCAACGAGCAGCAGGCGCCTCCTCCCGCAGACCGCGAAGCAGCCGCCAACCAAGACGCCGCGCAAGCTCCCGCGAGCGGACTGACCTGGCAAGTGGGTACGCTCCGGCCCGGCGAGTCGGCTCAGGCGCGCGTCAGTTTCGTCGGACGGCAAGCGGGAGCGGTCGAGATTCAGGCCATTGCTCAGCACGACTGCGCCGCTCAGAAAGAGGACGCCCAAGTGACGGCCTCGACCGAGACCGAACTGATCGCGCTTCCGGCCCTCGCGGTGGCGGTGGCTGACACGCCCGATCCGGTGAAGGTCGGCGAAGAGGTTCGCTATGTCATCACGGTCGTGAACGAAGGCAATGCCGACGATAAGCAGATCAAGGTGACGGCCACCCTGCCCGAAAGCCTGGAGCACGTCGACCACGCCGGCTCGTCGAAGGGCTCGCTCGAAGGTCAGACGCTGACATTTGAACCGATCGAGACACTCAAGCCGGGCGAGGAAGTCGCCTGGACGGTGCGTGCCAAGGCCAAGTCGGCTGAGAATACCCGGCTGTCGGTCAACGTGACCAGCGAAAGCCAGGATGAAGCGACCGCCGAAGAGCCCACTCGCTTGTTCGACGAAAGCGACATCGGCGAATCGGCGAGCAAGACCGAAGAATCGGGCAGCAAGCCTGCCAACGTGGACGAAGAGCCGAAGGAACAATAACGGTCCGGAAACGCTCCGGATTACGGATGTCAGCCAATTCAGGTCCCCGTCGCAGCCGCGCCGGGGACCGCTTGGTTTCTTGCCGCAGGCCAGCTCCCCAATCGCCGCCCGTTCGCCGGTCCGTCCGAGCGCCGCGGCTTCTCGTAGCGGTCCTTCGCCGCGAGGGAGATTTTTCCTATAATTCTGCGATTCATAGAGGAGTTTCGCTTGCAGATCATCAGTTACCCGCACCCGACCCTGCGCCGCGTCGCCAAGCCGATTCGCCGCGTCGATGCTGCCCTGCGCTCCATCGTCCGCGAGATGTTCGAAAAGATGTACGAATCGAAGGGCATCGGCCTGGCCGCGAACCAGGTCGATATGCCGCTGCGATTGTTCATCGTCAATCTCGAAGCCCAGCCCGGGGCCGGCGAGGAACTGGTGTTCATCAATCCGGTGATCAGCAAGCCCAAGGGAACCGCCGAAGCCGAAGAGGGCTGCCTCAGCCTTCCGGGCGTGTACGCCAGCGTCGTCCGGCCGAAGCAGGTGACGATCAACGCCTACACGCTCGACGGCCGGGAGATCACCGCCGACGTGAGCGGCCTGATGGCTCGCTGCGTGCAGCACGAACTCGACCACCTGGACGGCGTGCTGTTCACCGATCGCCTGTCACCCATCGCCAAGACCGATCTGGCCGACGAGCTGGATGAGCTGGAAACGGTCTATTCCAGCAAGCGGCAGACGGGCGAAATCCCCAGCGACGAAGTTCTCGCCGCGCGCTGGGCCGAGTGGGAACAAAAGTACGGCTAGTGGGGAATCGCATGCGGATCGTGATGCTCGGCACCGGGCCCTTCGCCGTTCCGACGTTTGAGTGGCTGCTGGAAACGCACGACGTGCCGGCGCTCGTCACCCGACCGACGCCCCCAGCCAAGGGACGCGAAAAAGCGCCGCTCAATCCGATGCGCGACATCGCGCTCGCTCGCGGTCTGCCGATTCTCGAGCCGGCGAGCATCAACACGCCGGACGCCATCGCCGCGGTGGCCGAGCTTCGGCCCGAACTGCTCATGGTCTGCGACTATGGCCAAATCCTCTCGCGCGACGCCTTGAAGTGCGCACCGCTGGGCGGCATCAACCTGCACGCCTCGCTGCTTCCCAAGTACCGCGGGGCCGCTCCGATTCACTGGGCCATTTTGAACGGCGATGAGCAAACCGGCGTGTCGGTCATTCACATGACGCCGCGACTCGACGGCGGACCAATCCTGGCGGTTCGCACGGTCAATATCGATCCCGAAGAGACGATGCCCGAACTGGAGCAGCGGCTCGCACGCCTGGGAGTCGATGCGGTGGGCGAGTCGATCGAGCGCCTCGCCGCCTGGGACGGACAATCGCCGCTCGGCGCGAAGCAAGACCCGGCACAAGTCTCGAAAGCGCCCCGCCTGGCAAAGGCGGATGGAGCGGTCGACTGGACTCGCCCGGCGAAGTCGATCGTGAATCAAATCCGAGCGCTCAAGCCGTGGCCGGGAACGTACACTCAGTGGCAGCGTCCCGCAGGCGAGCCGTTGCGGTTGATTCTCGATCGAGCCCGTGTCGTCGAGCCTGGAGCGGAGGGCGAGCTGCCTGCCTCGGCCCAGCCGGGCGAGATTGTCGTGATTGATGGACGGCGACTCGTCGTGGCCACGGGCGCCGGTTGGCTGGCGCTCGAAGCGGTTCAGCCCGCGGGAAAACGGGTGATGGCAGCCGAGGAGTTTCTGCGTGGTTATCCCCTCCAATCGGGACACCAACTGAAATAGCGACTGTGCGAGGGTGGCACGCCCTGGAGCGCAGCGAAGGGCGTGGCGATTCAGCCCGTCCGCCAAGCAAAGTTCTAATCCACCACCACCGCGGCCATGCCCGAAAACCCCTATGCTTCGCCGCAGACCGCGCCGATCGCTCCACCACTCGGCTCGCCGCCAGCCGACGCCGTGCAAGCCGCTCCCTGCCCGAACTGCGGCAACGTCTACGCCAGGAAGATCGAATTCACCTGGTGGGGCGGCCTGATCGGCCCGCGAATGTTTCACCACGTCAAATGCCTGCAGTGCCGCACGACCTACAACGCCAAAACCGGCCGCAGCAATTTCACGGCGATCCTGCTCTACCAGATCGTCACCCTGATCGTCATCGGCCTGATGTTTCTGGCCTTCCGCTTCGTGTAGCACTTGCGGACTGAGCAGCACCGTCCTCCAGTGACTCGTCCACGGAAGCAGAGCGCGTGAGCGTCAGCAGCGGCAGTTCCGGCGGACAGTTGAACCGCACCGAGTGCAGCCCGGCGATGCCTCGGCTCACGTGCAGCACCGTCGGCTCCTCCAGATACAGCCCGCCGGCATAGCGACAGCCAAATCGGCTTGGGGTGATGAGCGCTCCGAGGTAGGGCAAGCGAATCTGACCACCGTGATTGTGCCCCGCCAGCATCAGGTCGAAGCCCTGCGCACGTCCCCAGGCGTATTCATCGGGCGTGTGCGAGAGCAGCAACCGAAAATCGGGCGCTTCGCCGTGCGTGACAAAGCCCGTCACATCGGGTCGCCGCCCAAACCACGGCATTTCGGTGCCCGCCAGCAAAATGCGGTTGCCGCCCACGTCGAGGGTTTGGCACCGGCTGCCCAGATCGACGATGCCCGCCCGCCTCAAGGCCTCGCGCAGCGGCGCCACATCGGCCAGCCGTTGCTCGTGATTGCCCAGGACAAAGTACGAACCGAGTCGCGCTCGCAGCCGACCCAGAATCGGCTCCACCCAAGCGATGCAAGCCTCGGTCTCGGCGATGTCCCCCGTGATGGCAATCAGATCGGGCTGCAAGGCGTTGGTCTGGTCGACCACCGCTTCGTAAAACTCACGCGTCAGCTTGCCGGTCATGTGCAAGTCCGACAAATGAGCGATCATCAGTCCCTCGAGCTCCGCCGGCAGAGCAGGCAAGGCCAACGTCTTGCGCGCGACTTGCAGCCGAAAGATCTCGTTGCCCGGAATGCGTGCGGCCACGGCGGCCCGTCCCGGCGCAACGGGCCGGTAGCCAAGTTGTCCCGCGATATCGATGCAGCGGTTCGACTGTTCCACCAGCGCCGCCGGCGTGCGAAACGTCAGCTTCGGCCAGAGCCACAGCGGAATCGCCAGAACGCACAGCGCCCGGCAGAACCAGGCGTACGCCTGCCACGGCCAGGCGATGGCCGTGAGCGGATACTCCCAAACTAGCACGGGCGAACTGATGTAGCGCCACGAATAGGCTGCCAGTACGACGGCCGCCGTCAGCAGCAGCGCCTTTTCCAAACCGCCGATCAGCCGGCGGGACCAAGGCTTGGCGTGCAATCGATTGAAGAGCCAGACGGCCAGCGCGAAGTGACCGATAAAGGTCGCCATCGCCAGCACCACAAGCAGCACATGAATCATGCTCGCCGTCCGCCTCTAGGCTTTGACGGCGTCTTGTTGCTGCTGTTGCTGCGACCAGTCGTAGATGATTTCGACCGTGTCGAGCAACTGCGTCAGAATGAAAGGCTTGATCAGATAGCCGCGGGCATGCAGCCCCGCCTGGCGGGCTTTGACGAGCGTGTGCTGGCGGTCCCAGCCGAATTCACTCATCAGGATGAGCGGCACCGGATCGACGAGCTTCTTCAGCCGCATCATCAGGTCGTAGCCCGACATGTCGGGCAGCTTGATGCCCGTGAGCACGACGTCGTAAGGCGACTCTTTCATGCTGTGCTGATAGAGGGCATCGGCTTCCGAGCCACGCTGCACCGTTTCGACCGTCACGCCGTAGCGCTCCAGCATGCGGTGAGCACTGGCCCGCACCGCCGAGTCTTCGTCGACGACCAGCACGCGCCTGCCCTGCAGCTTGGGGCGGTCGTCGGCGGGAGTCACCGGCACCGCGTCGGCGGGAGCCAACTGCCGGCCGACGTTTTGGATCACGTGCTTGATATCCCGCGCCTTCCGCAGGATGGTCTGCACGCGGGTGAGCATCTGCGGATCGCAGTGGGCCGATTCGTGCTCGGCGATGATGATCGCTTCGTTCAGGATTTCGTCGATCGGCATCGCCACTTCGCGGTGAATGGCTTCGACCATCTCCTGGCCGGCGTTCATCTTCTGGGCAACGAGCAGTTGCAGGGTGTTCAGGGCAACGGCCACGTCGCGCGAGAATATCTCCAAGAACTGCAGGTCACTGTCGGTGAAGGCCCGCGGCATGGGGCTTTCGACGTTGAACGTTCCGATCACTTCCTTGTGCAATTTCAAAGGAACGGTCAGCGAGCTTTTGGCCCCTTTGACCCCTTCGAGGTAGAGGGGGTCGTTCGTCGTGTCCTCGCACAGATAGCTCTTGCCGGTCGCGGCCACAAAGCCGGTCACGCCGTTGCCGACCTTGTCGGCGTAGAGCACCCGGCCGGCGGCGTCGGGGTTCATTCCCTCTTCGAGCAGCGGGACCAGTTGCCGCGTCTTTTGATCGATCAGCCGGATTTCGATGACGTCGAACTTCAGCAGGTCCTTCGTGTAGTGAAGGATGTTCGACTTCAGCATGTCGATACGTTGATCGACCGGCAGGTGAAAGATGTCGTCGGGGCGAATGTCGGCGAGTTCTCGCCCGGCATCCTGAATCGCGATGAGTTTTTGCTGCTGCAGAGTTTCGGCCGTGACGTCCCGCACCGTGACGACGAGGTGCTGAGCTTCTTCCGTCGGGTCCGCGATCGGGGCCGTATGCAGTTGAAAGTAGCGGCCGTCCGAGGTCTTCAGCAACGACGTAACGGCGTAGTTCGTTCGCAGGGCGGTGCGGAAGGGGCTGGTCTCGGAGCCAATCAACTCGGGGTTGCCGAGAGCGGCGAAGAAGCCTTCACCGACGATGTTGCCGCGATTGGTCCAGCGGCGGAGGCGTTCGTTGGCCCAGAGAATCTGGCTGTCCGCGTCGAGCACGGCCACGCCATCGGGCATGCCTTCAAGGATGCGGTCGTTTTCGAGCAGGCGACCGAGGCGAAGAACCTGACCGAAGAAGTCGGCGGCCACATAGACGCCGTCGAACTTCTCACGCGTCATTTTCACGAGCGCGCGAAACGGGTTGTGCACTTCGACAAGGTCATACGCATTGCGGACCTCGGACGGCAGCGTGCTGGAAGCATCGCCGGGACCGCAAACGTACAACACCCGTGGCCGTGAAGACACCCTTAACTCCTCCCTGGCCTCGCTTTGGAACCGTCGTATTATAGGTTGCGAGGGAAGGACGTACAACGCGAGAAAGATACGTTGATCTGTCGGAGTCAATGGCAAAAGCACCGCCTTTGTGCCTGCTACGCGGGCGATTCGGCCGCCGACAGTCGTAGGATGGTTGCCGCTGGCCGCAATCTCTTGTGAATTGCGGTTGCCCGAGACCGAGAGAATGCGAGCCTCGCTCGCTGCGGGCGTTCAAGCGGAAGAATGAGGCTCTGGAGTAGTCTCAAAAGCAAAAGTGCCGCCCGAATGGGGCGGCACTTCGCGAGATTCTCGATTGGATTGGCAGCGAATCGCAGCGGCGATTCGCTTCGCATCCCGCTCTTTAGAGCAGGCTTTCCAGCAGCAGCCGCAGCTTGCGGAGTTCGCCGACATGATCGACGTCCGGCATTTCCCGGATATTTACGCACAGGGCCCGGTTGTACTTCACCTTCTGCAGTTGGATCATCAGTCGCCCGTAGTCGACTTCTCCCTGCCCCACGCGCACCTGGAACGCCTTCTTGTTCGTATCGCGTAGCTGCGTGTGATACACGTAGGGGATGATCTTTTCGATGGCCCGACCCTGATAAGGGCCGTAGATGTAGACGCTCGGATCCAGCGTCAGCCCCAGACCCTTCACGTTGTCGCAGAGCACCTTCACGGTGTCGGGATCTTCCGAAAGCCGGCCGATCTGGCTCTTCATCCCGATTCGGACGCCCTGCAGCGTCGCAATGTCGACGAGCCGGCGGAGGTGTTCCACTTCCTCGTTGAACGGGGTGCCCAACTCCGCCGACGGCACAGTAAGCGTGACCACCTTGGCCGCCTTGGCTAGCTTGCAGAGTGCCCCAATTTGCTCGTAGTGCTCTTCGCCCGTCGTGCCCAGGCGTACGTCGAACGCCACCACGTCGAGCCGGCGGGTATTGCGGCAGAGATTCAGGCCCATTTCTGGGTCCGCGACCACCTGCGACGGCTTCAGCTGGTCGCTGTCCTCGAACATGGACAGTTCGACACTCGTGTACTCCAGGTCCGCCAGGCGCTCGAGGGCCTTGTGAATCGACAGATCGTGAAAACACTCCGTAGAAGCCGCAACAAACACGAGCAAACCCTCCTTGAGCAAATCCTACCCGGCCGAGACCGACCAACTCGTAGCTTAGCGGCAAAGGGCGAGTTAGGGCAACATCATCGCTCGGGCAGTCCAGGCAGAGTTTGCGCCCGTAGGGTAGGCTTCCAGCCTGCCCGGGAAAAACAAAATCCCAATGACCAAGCTCCAATGACCAAAAGCAGATAGCTGACAACGTCCCTTTGGTCATTGGGATTTGGTCCTTGGTCATTTTCCCTCACGGGCAGGCTGGAAGCCTACCCTACGGCAGCCTCGCGAAAGGCCCGAAAGACTTCGGCGAGTTGCCGCGGCGTGTAATGGGCGTTGAGCCCGCTCGGGTTTGGCAGCACCCAGACCGCTGTCTCCCCGATTCGCTCCGGCTGTTCGCCGGTGATGGCGGTTGGTTGGCGGAAGGCCGCCCGATAGGCGGTGACTCCCAGCACTGCCAGCACTCGCGGCCGGTACTTCTTTACCTTCTGCACCAGCCGCTTGCCGCCGAGCACCAGCTCTTCGCCGCTCAGCTCCGCGGCGGTCGCCGTCGAGCGGGCAACGATGTTCGTAATGCCCAGGCCCAGCTCCAGCAGGTGCTCCTTCTCGTCCGGGCGTAGCAGCCGGTCCGTAAACCCGCTCGCAAACAGCGCGGGCCAGAAGCGGTTCCCCGGCCGGGCGAAGTGGTGGCCGGTGAAACCGGAATAGAGCCCCGGATTGATGCCGCAGAACAGCACCTTCAGATCGGGAGCGATCAGGTCCTTGATCGTCTTGCCGGCCGAAGCGAGCAACTGGTCCTTGGTGGGGCGCGTGGAGGGAGGCATTACCCAGGTTTAGACGTCGGAGCTGATGGCGGCAAGCAGACGAGTCGCGTTGTGGGGTACGATGGCCCCACAAACCGGCATTTGGCCAACACGCGCGAGCCTTTCCGCGATAGAATTTGTCCTTCTAAAGAGCCCAAGTTGACGATTCCCGAGGAGTTCGACGTGTCCCGTCGCGTGTTGGTTACGTCCGCCCTGCCCTACGCCAATGGCCCGATCCATTTGGGCCATCTGGTCGAGTACATCCAGACCGACATTTGGGTTCGGCTGCAAAAGATGCTCGGCCGGCGGTGCATTTACATTTGCGCCGACGACACGCACGGCACGGCGATCATGATCCGGGCTCGCAAGGAGGGTCGCAGCGAGGAATCGCTCATCGCCGAGATGAGCGAGCAGCACCAGCGCGACTTCGCCGGCTTTCAGATCGAATTCGACAACTACGGCAGCACCCACAGCGACGAAAATCGCGAGCTGTGCGGCCAGATCTGGGCGTCGCTCCGCAAGGCCGACCTGGTCGCCGAAAAGGACGTGAGCCAGCTCTTCGACCCCGTCGCCGGCACGTTCCTCGCCGATCGTTTCGTGAAAGGAAACTGTCCCCGCTGCAAATCGCCCGATCAGTATGGCGATAGCTGCGACAAGTGCGGCTCAACGTACAGCCCGAGCGAATTGATCGACCCGGTCAGCACGCTCAGCGGCGCCACGCCCGAGGTCCGCACGGCCAAGCACTTGTTTGTTCAGCTCGAGAAGTTGCACGACTTTCTCGAAGAGTGGTCGCAGTCGGGGAAGCACCTGCAAGAGGAAGTGGCCAACTACCTGAAGGGACACTTCCTCAACGAGCCGCTGCGCGACTGGGACGTCTCCCGCCCGGCCCCGTACTTCGGCTTCGAGATTCCGGACAGCCCCGGCAACTACTGGTATGTCTGGTTCGATGCGCCGATTGGCTACATCGCCAGCACCTGGCAGTGGTGCAAGCGGCATGGCGAACAGCTGGATGACTGGTGGAAAAGCTCGGACACCGAGATTCACCACTTCATCGGCAAAGACATTACCTACTTCCACACGCTCTTCTGGCCCGGCATGCTCAAGACGGCGGGGTTGAACCTGCCGGAGAAGGTTCACATTCACGGGTTCCTGAATGTGGCCGGCGAGAAGATGAGCAAGAGCAAGGGGACGTTTGTCAAAGCGTCCACCTACCTCAAGCACCTCGACCCCGCCGCCCTGCGCTACTACTACGCCAGCAAGCTCGGCCCACGCCTCGACGACTTGGACCTGAGCCCCGATGAGTTTGTCGCGAAGATCAATTCCGATCTGGTCGGCAAGGTGGTGAACCTCGCCAGCCGATCGGCGAAGTTCGTACAGGCGACTGGTCTCTCGAAGGCCTATCCCGACGACGGCGGGCTCTTTCAGCAGGCTGCCGCAGCGGGGGCCGAGATTGCCGCCGCGTTCGAAGGCTGCGACTACGCCCGCGCCACGCGGCAGATCATGGAGCTGGCCGATCGGGCAAACGCCTACATCGACGCGAAGGCCCCTTGGAAACTCGCCAAGGACCCCGCCGCCACGAGCGAGCTGCAGGATGTTTGCACCGTGGCGCTCAATCTGTATCGCCAGATCATCGTGTACCTCGCGCCGGTGCTCCCCAAGCTCGCCGAGCAGTCGGGCGCCTTGCTGAACGATCCGATCACACGTTGGGACCAGGCGCAGCAGCCGCTCGTCGGCACGCCGGTGGCCCCGTTCTCGCACTTGATGAAACGTCTCGACAGGAAAGATTTCGACGCCATGACCGAGGAAACCCGCCAGGAATTTGAGGCCTCCAACGAGTCCGACTCCCCCAAGCCGCCGGCGTCGTCGGCGCCTCAAGACACCGATGAGGCACTGCAGGCGGAACCGTTGCTGACCGAGCAGATTTCGATCGACGATTTCACGAAGGTCGACCTCCGCGTGGCTCGCGTTCTGGAAGCGTCGGAAGTGCCTGAGGCCAAGAAGCTGCTGAAGCTGAAGCTCAGCCTCGGCGGCGATCAGACCCGCCAGGTGTTCGCCGGCATCAAGGCAGCCTACAAGCCGGAAGAACTCGTCGGCCGGCTGGTCGTGATGGTCGCAAACCTGGCGCCGCGGCAGATGAAGTTCGGCCTAAGCGAAGGCATGGTCACGGCCTGCGGTCCGGGCGGCCAGGAAGTGTTCCTGCTTGCTCTCGACGAAGGGGCCAAGCCCGGCATGCGGGTGCACTAGTTCCCAAGGGGCCCGCTCCAGAGGCACACGAGGATCGATGCTCTCTCGCTTCGCCGACCGTTGCATCTTTTGCCCGACGACCGACAAGCTGCCGGCCGAAGGGAAAACGCGCCGAGCGATTCCCTTTCGGGGCGGCGAACTGGAAGTCTGGACCCAGCGGACCGACTCGCTCGCCGCGGACGGGAACCGAGCCGCGCAAGGGGCGGAGCCGCAACTGTTCGTCCTCAAGCTGAGTGGCACCGCCGGCCGAGCGGAACGCGCGACGTTGCATCCGTTCGAAGTCTGGTCGGACATTGCCGGGGAAGTGTGGGCAGCCAATCCGCCGGGCTATGGCGGCAGCACCGGCCCGGCGACTTTGACGACCTTCGCCGCCGCTGCCGATGCCGTGTTCGAAGACCTCCATCGAGTGGCGGCGGGACGGCCGATCGTCGTCACCGGCAACAGCCTGGGAACGGCGACGGCGCTGCATCTGGCCGCCAATCATCAGGACATTGCGGCTGTGATCCTTCGCAATCCGCCGCCGCTGCGAGAATTGATCCGCGGCAAGTTCGGTTGGCGAACGCTCGGCCTGGGGCCGCTGCTGGTTGGCAGCCGTATTCCGCCGGAACTCGACAGCATCGCGAACGCCCGGCGGGCCATTGCTCCTGCCGTGATTCTCACGTCGCTGAAGGATCGCATGGTTCCTCCAACGATTCAGCGGCATGTGATCGACGCCTATGCCGGCCCGAAGCGAATCGTTGAACTGGCTGATGCCGATCACGCCTTCGAGCTGACCGAGAAGCAGCAGTATGAGTATGCCGACGCCTTGCGCTGGCTTCAGCGTCAGCTGCCGGTGACAGATTCGAAAGCGGGATAGTTTCCGCGGTGTGGTCTTTCAAAAGCGACACTGGTGCGATGCAACAGAGCGGTGATCACAGTTCGAGCAACACGCGGGTGGCGGTGCTGACGCCTCCCGGCCGCGGCGCTGTCGCCACCGTTCTCGTGGCGGGAGCGCAATCGCTAGCCATCGTCAGCCGGCGCTTCATGCCGTTGTCGCGGAAGCGGCTGACGGACTGCGAGGTCGGAAGCATCGTCGTCGGCCACTTCCAGGGCGCCGAAGGAGCGTCGGAAGAGTTGGTCGTGGGCCTCGTGGCGGCTGACCGGGTCGAGGTGCATTGCCACGGCGGGCGGGCGGCGGTGGATGCGATCGTTCAATCCCTGACCGCGGAAGGAGCGACGCAGTGCCTTTGGCAGGAAGTGACGCTCGCGAGCGAAGTGGATCCGATCGCCGCCGAAGCCCTTGCCGCTCTGGCGGAAGCGACCACCGAGCGCACCGCGAGCATCCTGCTCGACCAATACCGCGGCGCCCTCCGGCGGGCCGTGGAACGGGCCATCGCTCAAATCGAGCATGGAGATCTGGAAGACGCAAAACGATCGCTCGACGAGCTCCTGGCGCGTGCGCCGGTCGGGCTCCACCTGACCAGGCCCTGGAGAATCGCCATCGTCGGCCGACCGAACGTCGGCAAGAGCAGCCTGATCAACGCCCTCCTCGGCTACGAACGCGCGATCGTCTTCGACCAACCCGGCACCACCCGCGACGTCCTCACGGCGCGCACAGCGCTCGACGGTTGGCCGGTGGAACTGCTCGACACCGCGGGGCAGCGCGAATCGACAGACAGTTTAGAGGTAGCGGGTGTTGAACTTGGCCGCGCCGCATCTGCGAAAGCCGATCTCGTGCTCGCCGTCTTTGAGCGATCGATTGCCTGGTCGCGGGCAGACACTGCCCTCTTGGATGAGCTGGGTGTCAACGCACTGATTGTCTACAAC
>JAEZAS010000169.1 GCA_023430365.1 Planctomycetota bacterium | reverse complement strand
CTCCGGCTGACCGTTTTCGCGGCCGAGGAAGACGCTCGTGCCGGGAGTGACGTTTTCCAGTTCGAGGACGATTTCGTGAAGCCCGGCGCGGGGCAGGGGAGTGGTGATGTCGGCGCCGTGCTTGAGTTTGTCGCCGGCGAGTCGAAGTCTGCCGTTGGCGAGCCGTTCGATCGTCGGTTGCGGGTCCTCGGCCTTGCGCTGGTCGAGCTTGCGCAGCGTCCAATGAAGTTGCGCGGGCGATTCGTTATCGTAGACGATCGGCCGCTGGCTGAGCGGCGGCGGATCGCTGCTCGTACGCGCCAGCGAAATGCCCTGAATGGCGGCCTTGCCTTCGAAGAAGACGTCCTGCGGCAAGCCGGCCAGTGGGGTCGCGAGCAGCACGACGTCGCCGCGGCTGAGAATCAGTTCGCCGCTCCGCCAGCGGAGATCAATCGGCCCGCCCATCCGCAATTCGGTGCGGCGGCCGCGGTCGTCGTCGGTCGCCGTGACGGCGAGTGACTCCGGCTTGTGCTGTTTCTCTTTGCGGGTGGTTGAGTAGGCCGCCCAGCGGCCGCCATGGTCCTCGTAATAGACGATCGTGACGCCTCGCTCGCCGTGATAGAAGTGCATCTGCAGCTTGTCGTAGTGCTCCAGCGCGAGACGCAAAACGGAGTCCTCGGTCCAGGGGGCCTTCAGTCGGGCGACGCCTTCGATGGCGCCGCACCGTCCCTGGCGCGTATCCTGTTCATGGAGGCGAAAGTTGCTGCCCGGGGCCGCTTCGAACCAGGGCTGCAGGTCGGCCTGACGAGGAAGCCGCTTGTCGAAATCGAACGAGGTGAAGGCGACGGTTGCGTTGTCGGGCAACTCGCCTTGCTGGGCGAGCGTTTCTTCCCACGGAAGGATCGTCCTAGGTGCTTCCGGCGTGGACGTCTCCGGCACCGGAGCTGGCGCGGGCGCGGCATTCGTCGATGTATCGCCGTTCGCGGTCTGCGAAGCGTCAGCAGTGGGCTGCTGCGGTGTAGCGGGATCGGCGTCGCTCGTAGTGAGCGGATCGTCCGGGCTGGTTGACGGCGTCTCCGCGTCCTCTTCGTCCGTGTCGGAGCGTTCGGCTAGTAGCGTGTCGTCGGCGGTGAGTTCGCTGTCGCCGCGGATGGCGTTGTAGAGCACCGCACCCGTCAGCCCGACGATCGGCAAGCAGATCAAGAGGACCAGCGCCAAAGCGCCCACGCCCCAGCCGCGAGACTGCTCCTTCTCCGCCTTCGCGATGATGGCGGCGGGGGAAAGCTGAATGCGACCGAGCGCCGCCGCCAGGTAGCCCTCCATTTGCAACTGGCCGAGCAGGACCTCGCGCAGCGGCGCCGAATCGGCCAGCCGTTGCTTCAGGAATTCCAGCTCCTGCAGGGTGAGTTCTTCGGGCGTCTTCTCTTCGAGCAATCGGATCAGTTCGTCGTCCGACAAATAGCCACCCGTCATGAAACCACCTTCAACCTGCGGTCCAAGCAATTCTTCAGCGCCTGTCGCGAGCGATGCATGAGCAGTTTGACCGCTCCTTCGCTGCGACGCAGTTTCAGGGCAATCTCGGCAAGACGAAGCTGCGACCGATAGCGCAGGTCGATCGCCTCGCGAGCGCTCTGGCCCAGCGATTCGAGGCACTTGGGCAAATGATTGAGCGCGTCGTTCGACTCCGCCTTGTGCTCGCCGACCAACTGCTCGAGCGCCAGGCAGAGCTCGGTCCAGCCGACCTCGCGCCGGCGGTGCTGCCGGCGGACATGTTCGCGGAGCAGGTTGCGGGCGATGCCGATTAGCCACGAGCCAACGGCGGTCGCGCGAGCCAGCTTCTCGCGGCCGAGGTAGCAGCGCAGGAAAACCTCCTGGCACAAATCCTCCGCGTCGGCGGGCTCCGAGAGGCGGGCTCGCAAATAGCCGAAGACCGACTGCTGGTAGAGATCGACCAGAACGGCAAACGCCCGCTTGTCGCCACGCTGCGATGCGAGCACGAGGGCGCGGTGGGCGTCGCTTTCAAAATAACCCGCCTCAGCGCGGGCAGCCGAGGCGCGGCAGCCATCGACCGATAGCGCCGCATCGGCGGTCAGGCCAACCGCGGGTTTGGGAAAGGCATCCATGGGCTGCCGTTGGTTGGGTGGGAGGCGGGAACGATCAGCGAGAGTTTATCTTAGTCAGCCACGACGGCCGGCCGCAATCAACTGGCAACTGCTTCCAGCGTGCCAGCGTTAATCTGGGCAAAACGCAGCCACATGGTAGCTGAATTCGCCAGAATTCAGACAAACCAATGCTCCACTCGCGGGGCGTCTGAATTCTGGCGAATTCAGCTACGGGAATGTTGCCGTGCTGGAATCGGATGGCTCCGGCGGACCGATCCGTTACACCTCGCCCTGATTCCTACTGGGCGGAGGCTTCACCGCTCTTCGTCCGCGGCGGCTTCGATTCGACGCGCTCGCGGCACGGATGCTCAAACGGCGTTTGTCCACCGCGCCAGGTCCCTTTCGCCGCGTGCTTCAGCTCCGCATATTTCTGCGCCAGTTCGAGCACGGCGTCGTCGCTGCGATCGACGTGAAGCTCCAGCCAATAGCCTTCGGCGTCGGTCTTGCAGACGCGGATGCCAGCAGCGAGTCGGCCCCGATGATCGCCTCCTGCACAGTCACCCGCGACTAAGGAAGCCATCAGCCGGTCGGCGAGGCTCCCTTCGGTCTCTTCGTAGGCCTTGGCCATGGCCTCAATGACTTCGCGACCGGTGAGCGTGTTGCCCTGGCACGCGTAGAAGCGCCCCGCTTGTCCGCCCCAGTAGCGACTCGACTCCGCCGCTTCGCTCGGATGATGCTGCGCGGAGCGACCACGCAGATCGATGATCGCCAACTGACGTTGCTCGCTGCGTGGATCGTCCCGTAGCATCTCGACGAAAACTTCCTCCGGCCGCTTTCCTTCTGCGAGCAGATCGAGCGCTCGCTCGCCCCACTTCGGCTCGTGCCAATGCTGCGTGCAGAACGCTCCGACACCCGCACGAACATACGGCACCACCTTGCCCACGGCAGGATACTTGCTGGCCACCGCCGCTCCGCAGACGCCCGTCTCCGGATCGACGGCGACAATCGAGAACGTGGCCGTGATGTCGTGCTCTTCCGCGGGAAGCGCGCTTGCAGCGAGAACGAACTTCGCCAAGAACACGATCGAGGCAAGAGAGAAGACTCGCATGGCAATGCTCCGTGGCAAAACGATGTGGCAAATCTGCATCACCGAGCGACCGAGTTTGCGCCTGCCCGCAGAATGAAGGCGAACGTTGGAAGTTGTCGCTCGAATCGCAGTGAGTCTTAAGGCATTTCGCGGAACGCCGCAACGTTTCGCCCCTGTGCCCTGGTGCGAAGGCAGCGATACTTGTTAGGCGGGCATTCTGGACTGAGCTAGTCCGATCACTGGGCAAGGATTTGTCAGCCGCCGTCGGATTCGGTGTCCGGCAGGGCACCCAATTCTATTTCTTGATTCCTGGTTTTGTCGGTAGGGCTTTCATGGAATTCTCTCTGCAGAAAAGGCGTGCGTTCACGCTGGTCGAACTCTTGGTGGTGATTGCGATCATTGGCGTCCTCGTGGCGCTCCTGCTCCCCGCGGTGCAAGCGGCGCGTGAAGCGGCCCGGAGATCGCAGTGTTCGAACAACCTGAAGCAACTTGGCCTGGCCCTGGAAAATTACGAGAGCGCCTTGGGCTCGTTCCCGCCGGGACGCATGGGATGCGACGGCGCTGCGGGGTATCAGTGCACCGGCTTCAATAACAAGATTGGCAGCATCGGCATTAGCGGGTTCGTCGCCTTGTTGCCGTTCATCGAGCAAGGCGCTCTGCATGAGCAGATCGACTACACCAATTCGCCGTGGAACGCGTTCGATACCTCGTGGGTGAACGCCGCCAACGAACGGCTGTTCACGGCCCGGCCCAAGTTCATCGTTTGCCCGAGCGATAACTCCCAGCCGTATCGGGAAAACACTCCCTCGAGCGGCAAGCGGGCTGCAACCGGTTCCTACGCGATGGTGGCCGGCTCGAACGGTCCGCCGAACGGCAACGAAATCAAGATGACCAACAACGGCATGTTTCTGTATCGCACGGGCATGCGGCGCGCCGACATGACCGATGGCACGAGCGCTCAGATGATGGTCGGCGAATCGATCGAAAACCACACGGCCGCCAGCCAGAATGTCTGGACCGTCGGCAGCCGTTTCCAGACGCTGCGCACTACGAAGAACCCGCTCAATCAAAAGCCGGGGACCGGCGCCTTCTTGTTCAATGGCCCGGGTACCGACAACGCGGCGTTCGGCAGCAAGCATCCCGCCGGCGCTCAGTTCCTGTTTGGCGACGGCCACGTGAGCTTTATTTCGAACAACATCAACCTGCTCGACTATCAGCGACTTTCGATTCGCAACGACGGCGAGTCGATCACTTCGGACTACTAAGGGAGGCGACGCACCATGCATTTCACTCCCCTGAACCGCCTGACGCTGGGCGGGCTCCTGTTGTTGCTCGTGTCCGCGGTCGGCTGCAATCGTGGGCCGGAACTGATCCCGGTCTCCGGTCAGGTGCTGATCGACGACAAGCCGCTCACGTTCGGCGCCATCCGGTTGGTTCCAGACTCGGGCCGGCCGGCCTATTCCCAGCTCGATTCCGAGGGCCGGTTCAAACTGGTCACCGACGAGGTGGAAGGAGTGGTCCAAGGCACGCACGCCGTGGAGGTCTCCGCCGTGCAGGCCATTTCGGAGTACCAGAACAAGCACCACGCGCCCGAGAAGTACGGCTCGGCGGCAACCTCAGGTCTGTCGGTCACCGTCACGGAGCCGACGGACGACTTGAAGATCGAACTCACCTGGGGCGGACAGCGGCCGCCTCAGTAGTCGTTCGCTATTTCCGGGCAGGATAAAACGCCGAAGACCGCCGCACTTTGCGACGGTCTTTTTTTGTGGCGTCGGACGTTCGAGCAATCGGAGCGATCAGATCGCGCTGGCTCGCACCCGACTACAGACGCAAATCAACTCGTTGACCGCCTGGTGCACGAGCGACTCGGGGCGATTCATGCCGATCGTCTGCTCGACCTCGGCCGCCGCCACCGCCAGGTAGTTAAAGCCGTGGCTGACCGCCATCAGCTTGAGCAATTGCACCTGGCGGACGACCTCCGGCCAAATCTCCTGGCGAACGGCTTGCAGCAGCTCGTCGACTCGTTCGGGCATCTCTGCCACAAAGCTTTCGATACGCTCGGCAAATTCCGGATCACCGGCGTGCGTGGAGTAAACGTGGTCAGTAGTTACGGCGTTGCTGTGCATTGCTTTCGGGCCTTCTCCTGCAGTTCCGCGGGGACCGCGTCACGCGCGCAATCGGTAGGGACAACCGGTTTCGGACGCATCCACACCCCACTCTAGGTCAAAGCAGTCGCTGGCTTCGCCCTTGCCGGGGCAGGCTTTAGAGCGCTTTCCCGCAGGAGGGGCGGAATGCGCCGATTGGACCACTCAGTAGCCTCCACGGGCCTCCAGCGGCAGGTGGCACAACCGGAACTGTCTGCGTGTTAGTCACCGTTTGCGCATCCGGCCGGGGGATCTGGGAAAAACATCCTCAAATCTTCCGATTGGTGAAGAGCGGCGGACAAGCTCGACGATAGCTCCCGTAGTTCGCCGCGAAAGCTGCGAGACAGTCGCTGAACGTCACTGTATCGGCCTACCGCACCAGCCCGAGAGCATGCGGGGCCGGCGGTTCCGGCGACCGGTTGTTTCCGTTGTTTCCGTTTCCGTCTCCCTTGTGTTCCGGATTTTTGGAGAGTCTCCGATGAAGAGCTTTGTTGTTGCCCTGATGGCTGGCGCCCTGATGATGATCGCCGGCTCGGCTTACGCTGGCTGCGGTTGTGAACCCGCTTGCGGCTGCGAGCCCACCTGCTGTGCTCAGCCCTCGTGTTGTGACAGCGGTTGCTGCCAGAAGCAGCGTTGCCACAAGCACCGCTGCAAGAAGCAGC
The DNA here is from genome assembly GCA_023430365.1 of Planctomycetota bacterium. Classification (GTDB taxonomy): domain Bacteria; phylum Planctomycetota; class Planctomycetia; order Pirellulales; family Pirellulaceae; genus JAEZAS01. The sequence continues at coordinate 599 of JAEZAS010000169.1, read as the reverse complement.
GTTGCCACCGCAACCGCTGCTGCAAGCCGTCGTGCTGCGACGTCGGCTGTGGCGTTCCGGCTTGTGCCGCCCCTGCCCCGACCTGTGCCGCTCCGGTTGCCCCGACCTGCGGTGTTGAGCCGACCTGCGCCGCCGCTCCTTCGTGCGGTTGCGAACCGGCCTGCGGTTGCGAGAGCGACTGCGGTGGTTGCTGCAAGAAGCACCGCTGCAAGAAGCACCGTTGCCACCGCAACCGTTGCTGCAAGCCGGTTTGCTGCGAAGCTCCGGTTTGCTGCAATCCCGCTCCGACCTGCGGCTGCGGCTACTAGTCTGAACTAGTACGCTAACTCGACGCCCGCCTCACACACCACTGCGGCCGGGCCAAGAGAGCGATAAACATACGGAAGCCCTCGAGCAATCGAGGGCTTCCTTGTTTTCTTGGCGTGGATGTGGATGCCTACCCAGCATCCATAGCCGGCGAGTAACACTCGCCGGAGAAATTGCGAGTGGATCGACCAGTCGAGGAATCTCCGGCAGATGTTATCTGCCGGCTGCAGAGTAGCCTTCGCGCTAAAACGGAAACGCCAGCGGCGCGATCGCGACCGTCACCACGCCGACCA
>JAEZAS010000158.1 GCA_023430365.1 Planctomycetota bacterium | reverse complement strand
TCGAGGACATGCGTCCGCAGCACTTCCTCGACATGGTCGAGCACCAGGCGAAGCAGGGTGTCGACTACATGACGGTCCACTGCGGCGTGCTGCTCGAGCACCTGCACCTGACCACGCAGCGCGTCACCGGCATCGTCAGCCGCGGCGGTTCGCTGATCGCCAAGTGGATGATGGCCCACCGCAAGCAGAACCCGCTCTACGCGCACTTCGACGATCTCTGCGACATCTTGCGGCAGTACGACGTGACCTGGAGCCTCGGCGACGGTCTGCGGCCGGGCAGCATCGCCGATGCGAGCGACGCGGCGCAGTTTGCCGAGCTCGACGTCCTCGGCGAACTGACGAAGCGCGGCTGGGCAAAGGGGACGCAGGTCATGGTCGAAGGCCCCGGCCACGTGCCGATGGATCAGATCGACATGAACATCAAGCGGCAAATCGAAGTCTGCCAGGGGGCGCCCTTCTACGTCCTCGGTCCGCTGGTGACCGACATCGCGCCCGGCTACGACCACATCACGAGCGCCATCGGCGCGGCCCTGGCCGGCTGGAGCGGCGCGGCGATGCTCTGCTATGTCACGCCGAAGGAGCACCTCGGCCTGCCGAACCGCGAGGACGTGAAGCAGGGGGTGATCGCCTACAAGATCGCCGCCCACGCCGCCGACGTCGCCCGCAAGCGCAAGAACGCCCAGAAGCGCGACGACGCCCTGAGCAAGGCCCGCTTTGCCTTCGACTGGAACGAGCAGTTCCGCCTGTCGCTCGATCCCGAGACGGCCAAGGCCTATCACGACGAAACGCTGCCGCAGGACTCGTTCAAGAGCGCCCACTTCTGCAGCATGTGCGGACCGAAGTACTGCTCGATGCGAATCACCGAGGACATTCGCAAGATGGCAGGCGAAGGAGAGCTGACTCAGCTCACGCAGTTGGAGCCCGCCGAGCAGCGGTCGTAACTCATGACGCTTCCTGAGGAGCAGCAAGCGATCTCCAGCGCTCCGGTGGTGAACTCGTCGCCACCGGTCAGCGACGCCAGTTACCTGCAGAATCGCAATTTCTGGGGCATTACGCTGACCCAGTTCCTGGGGGCGTTTAACGACAACGTCTACAAGCAGTCGCTCCTGCTGCTGTTTGTCGCGGCGCCGATCGCCGTCGGCGCCGCGGAAACGCGCGATATGCAGTGGGTCGGGCAGCTCATGTTCTGCCTGCCGTTCATCCTGTTCTCGGGCTTTGCCGGTTTCTTGTCCGACCGCTACAGCAAGCGGCGGGTGATCGTGCTGAGCAAGGTGGCCGAGATCGTCGTCATGGGAGCGGGGCTGGCCATGTTTGTGCTGGTCGACCGCACCGGCATGTCGACCGGCATGGTGCTGCCGCTGAGCACGGTCGTGTTCGCGATGGGAGCCCAGAGCGCCTTCTTCGGCCCGGGTAAGTATGGCGTGTTGCCCGAGCTGTTTCCGCAGCGGCAACTTCCCGCCGTGAACGGGATCGTCATCATGACGACGTTCATGGCTATCATCCTCGGCACGGCGCTCGGCGGCTGGCTCAAGGAGATGTTCCCCGGCCAACTCGCGATCGTGGGGACCGTGTGTGTCGTGATCGCGGTGATTGGCGCCCTGACATCGCTCTTCATCCGCAAGCTGCCGCCGTCGCAGCCCGATTTGCCGTTCGACCTGTCGATGCTGGCCATTCCGCGGCAGATTGTCCAGCTGATGCGGAGCGACCGACAGTTGGGGGCCGCAATCTGGGTTTCGACGATCTTCTGGACCGCCGGCTCGATGGTTCAACTGTCGGTGAACTATCTCGGCAAGGAAGTCCTCGCCGTCGGCGACGCCAAGACGAGCTTCATGGTGAGCACGATCAGCATCGGCATCGCTCTGGGAAGCGTGACCGCCGGTCTGTTGTCGCGCGGGCGGGTCAATTTGCGACTGGTGCTCTTGGGAGCCACGGGGTTGTCGCTGTCGCTGCTGCTGCTGGCCTTGCCTGGACCGGGGCCGGGCGGGCACCTGCTGAACTATCCGCTCAGCATGCTGACCTTGGTCGTAGTGGGCGTCTTCACCGGCATCTTCGCCGTGCCGCTGCAGGTGATCCTGCAGGAGCGGCCACCGGTCGAGCTGCGGGGACGCACGATCGCCACGCAGAACCTGCTCAACTGGATTGGCATCACCGGCTCGGCGGTCGTTTACGCGGCAGCCAGCATGCTCTTTGCCAGATTCGGCCTGCCGAAGTTTCTGGTGTTCCTGGTGAGCGCTGGAATGATGGGCGCCGTGGCAATCTTCTATCGCCCCGCGCCGCCCGAAAAAGCGATTACGTAAATCGTAGGTCAGGCGCCCTGTGCCTGACAAAATGCGGTCGGAAATGCGAGCACAATTCGCCTGGCGAACTCGGTTCCGTCAGGCACGGCGTGCCTGAACTACGCGGCGGCTCTCGATGAACTCGTTGAGCAGTCGCTCGCTGGCGAGCAGCCGCGTCAGGTCCTTACTGAACTCGGCGAGCAGTTCGCGGTAGGCGGCTTTGAGCTCCTCGTCGGTCAGGTTCGAGGCTTCGCCGGGCGTTGGCAGCCGCTGGCGCCAGAGGAGGGAGTCGAGCATCTTGGGGCGGAGGTGGTCGAACAGGTCGACGCCCGTGATCGGCATCACGCCGATGGAGAGGGAGATCGACGTCTCTTTGGCCGCTCCCATGTGCCAGTAGCCGGACGGGATGTAGAGCCAGTCGCCAGC
>JAEZAS010000098.1 GCA_023430365.1 Planctomycetota bacterium | reverse complement strand
AGGTCGTGCTCTGGCGACAGGAAATGATGCTCGGCGACGTACGTTCGCAGCAGAACTTCTATCCGCAGAGCCGCCAGGTCGCGAATCCAATCCTGGGCAGCCGGTTGGTGCAGTACGACTCGACCGGACAGGTGAACTTCTCGACAGGGCCGCTCCTCCAGGGTGGCTTCTGTTACCAGCGGGGACGTCAGCTGATCTGCATCGAGCCGCTCACCGGTCAGGTGTTGTGGGAACGTTCGCCGATGGACGCATCCGCCGAGCTTTTTGGCGACGGCGAACTTTTGTTCGTCGCCCACGCTGACAAGGAGGAGGCCTTGGTGCTGAGCGCCATCGACGGCACCGAAATCGGCAAGCGAGCCCTCCCCAAACCGGAGCAGCGACTGGCAACCTTCGGCCGCAATGTGCTCAGCTACCAACAGCGTGGTTCCGAATTCGAGCTGACCTTGAAGGACGCCTGGCAGGGTGATGCGCCGCTATGGAGCAAAACCGCTCCCCAAAATTCGAAAGGCTGCATCATCGACGGCGATGAGTTCGCCCTCCTGGAATCCAGCGGCAAGCTGACCGTAGTCTCGCTCAGCTCGGGCCAGGTTCGCTTCGAAGCGGCTCTGGAAAAGGAGACCAACCTCACCCAGCTGAGCGTGCTCCGATCGAGTGACCGCTACATCGTGGTGGCTCACCAGGCCGCGACCGATGCCCCGAGCCGAATCGTGCAACCAATCAACACCTCGATCGGCAGCACGCCGAAGGTTCACGGCCACATCTACTCGCTCAGCTTGGAAGGCGAGAAGCATTGGCCGGTTCCGGCCTTCGTCTCCGACCACTTCCTGCTTCGTGATCAGCCGGCTGAGCTCCCGCTGCTGTTCTTCGTGCGCAACATGCAGGGCGCTTCCAATGCTCGCTGGTCGACGCATGCCCTAGTGCTCGACAAACGAACGGGTGGCGTCGTGATGGACGGAGATCTGGCGCCGAACCAGACCCAGAGTGCAGAGGTGGTCGCCGACGTTTCGCAGTCGCTGCTGACGCTGAAAGTGTGGTTCTCGCCGGGCTTCAAATCGGCAACCTTCAAGCTGACCGATGAACCCGCGGCGCCCCAGCCACCCGCTCAGACCGGCGCCATGTCGAGCATGTCGATCGGCGAGCCAACCGGCACGGTCAGCAACGTCGCCGGCGCCATGTTTCGCGTGCTGAACCGCCGCGCGCGGGCCGCCCAGCAAATCCGAGAGGCGAATGATCCGTTCGGCGAGACACCGGAAGACGATGAGTTCCCGGTGCCGATCGTTCCGCGGAAGGCCGGCGAAGAACCGCCGGCCGACCGGATTGAACAACAACCTGAAAGACCTCTGCGCGAGTAGCGACTACCGCACCTTCGCGCGGAAGCGGATCAAGCCGCCTTCGTTGACGTCGAGCGGATCGCAGATCTCCCAGCGGACGATCGTCGAGTCGATGTTCTCGGTCACGACGAAGTTGCTTTTGAGCGTCGACTGCTGGCTGCCTTCGACATATTCGAGCCGCGTCGTCAGGTGATCGACGATCGTAACGTTGCCGATCTTCTGATCGCCGACGTTGTCGAACCGCAGGGTGAAATCGACGTATTCGCCGACCTTGGCGTCGCTCGAGCTGGCAATCTTGCAGATCCGCAGGCGCGGCTTGCCGTGCAGTTCGTAGATCACCGTTTCCTGCACCTTCGAGAGCCCTGCGTCTTCGACGGCCATTTCGCCATCGATGATGATCTGGACCGCCTGGTCGCCAGTCCAGGTGATGGCGGCTTGCGTACGCTCGGCCAGTCGGGCTTTCTCGTCGGCCTGGAACACGCCGCGCTGGATCATCTGCAGGTCTTCGTGCGGCAAGAACTGATCCCGGGCGAGCAGCGGCATCAGCACATTGTCGATGCCCAATCCCCGAGTCTGTTCGCGGAACACCACGCCACCGTCGAGAGCGACGTCGGCTTGGATCTGCTCTGGCTGATGCACGTTGGCGGCCACACGGGTTTCTTCGTGGACGTTCAACTTGGTTGGTTTCTCCACGCCAGCCATCCGTTCATGTCCCTCATGGATGAGCGGGCTGGTCACCTTGCGGACCGCGGCGAAACGCGGGGCATAGATGCACACCGGATTGCTCGATGCGACTTCCGTCTTACCGTCGAGCGTGTCCCAATGAGCGATCGTGTCTTCCTTGTCGAGGCCGACGATCGTCCAGTCACGCTTGACGCGGACGTCGGCGTTCAGGTCGCCGCCATCGCAGACGTATTCGTCCATCGGCCACGGACCAGCAATCCCCGGCGGCTTCCAGGGCAGATTGAGCACATCGTCGCTGAAGCGAAACTTGCCATAGTTGCCGCCGCCACAGCAGGCGCACCCGCTATGACCGTGGCCCGCGCCGTGGCCATGCCCGGCCGAGGCGGCGCCAGGGACGCAGTAGTTGCTGTAGTTGCCTGGCGGAGGACCGCCGCTGTAGTAGCGATCATGCAGGGCCGGATCGCCGGTGTAGGCCGTTGCCGGCAAGGTGCCGGGAGTGTTCGGCTGGTTGTAGGCAACCGGTTGAACGAGATAGCGGCTGTCCTGAGGCGCGGCCACTACCGGGCTGGTCGGACTCGCGCTCGCAACCTGCTCGCCAGCGTCGGTGATGTGCGCCGGGGCAGGGGAGGGGAGGGGAGCGGCGACGCTGGCCACCTTATCCGGCGGAGGCGTCTGTGCGGTCCGACGCAGCGATGGCAGAGGCAATGACTGGCAGGCCGAGAGGAAAACCACGTTGGCCAGTAAGGCACAAATCAGTCTGCGATGGAGCATGGCCTTGCCTGAATAGCTGGAAGTCGTTGTCGGTAAGTAACTGCCGCTCGAGTGGTTGCGCTAGGGTCGCTGCAGCTGCGAGGCTGGAACACGACGGAGATACTGCAGCGCGGCCGGTCCGGTTGCTTCTTCGATCGGCGGCTCGAGGCCAGCGTTGCGAGGCGTCGGCCCGGCGCCGGGTGGCAGTTCATATCGATAGGCCGGCGCCGGCTGATACAGGAAGCCGTTGTCGGCCAGCTCGGGCGTCGGGATCCGCGAGCCCATACGCAGAATCGCTACCGGACGGCCGATGCGGTCGGCCACTTCCAGCGGGTCCTGCTTCGCATCGATTTCGAAGTAGGGCTGAGTGCCGGGCGTCTGGGCGATCGGCAGAGCGTAGTTCGGGTCCTCGACATAGATGACTCGCGTGACGAACCGTCCGTCGAGCGCAAACTCGAGTTCCTCGTGGGTCAACTCGATCGGAATCGGATGACGCGCGGCCTGGCCCGGAGGCGGATAGAGGCGGTCGATCACCTCGATCGTCGGATAGACTTCCTGCCCCTCATGAAATTTGATGCCAGTGACCTGCAAACGGTACACATGGCCAATCAACATTCCCGCCGTGAGCACGCCAGGCCGGGGAGCATCGAAACCACCTTCGGTCGCCAGCGCGATCTGCGAGCCTTCGGGACCGCGAACTTCAACCGGTTGAAAGTAGCCCGGTCGCGGGCCGCCACGCTGCAACTGCGATGTGCCGACCACACCGGGCGGCATGTCTGCTCGCAGCAAGTAGTGGACGGGGCCTTGCGCTGAGGCGGTCGTCGCAAAAGCGGTCGATGCGACCAGCACGATTGCGGCGAGAAGCGTTCGCAAAGAGGCGAACGGCCGAGTGATTCCAGCAGCTTGCTTGGGCATGGCGATGGATTTCGGCTGGAGGAACGTGAACGGCGTTGTTGATGACGTTAGGTGCAGGGAACGCCCTCGAAGGCGTTTTAGGTCTCGGGAGCAGACGCTTCCGTTCCGCGATTCCCTGGAACGGCGTCGAGGCCGTTCCCTACACAAGTCGCCACTGCTGGCAGTCGCCAGCAGTGGCTGCGTTACTTTCTGCTCGGGATGACAGGCAGCCGGCCCGACTAGTGACCCGCTTCCGGCGGGCAGTATTCGCCGGGCATCGCCGCCGGGCCATCGGCGCCGAAGTTCCCGTGCGGTCCGCCACCGGGGATACGCTCGTGACGATCCCAGTGAGGCTGGCCGAAGGCCGGAGCAGCGTGGATGTTCTGCTCGCGGATGTAGACCTTGCTGGCCGGCGCCGGATAGCTGTAACCCGGCTGCTGCTTCACGTGGATGTTGAACTTATGCGTCGGTCCCGGAATGTGCATCTTGGTGTGGTTGGTGATCGAGTGCTTCTGGAGACCAGCCGGACCACCCAGTGGGATGTGCGGCGGGCCAGGCAGACCGATCGGCGTGCCGGTGTAGGGCATGCCGTACTGCGGAGCGGTCACACCGGCGACGTAGTTCGGCGCCAGGAGCGGGCCGCCAGCGGCGTATCCAGCCGGGGCACAATAAGGATCACCAGGACCACCGGCGAAACCGCCAGGTCCCATGCCGCCCGCGGCACCGCCTGGAATCACACCGGCGTCGATGCCGCTACCGGGCATCTCGACGTCCTTGTTGCCCAGGCGAATCACGGCCAGGATGGCTCCGCGACGATCGGCTTCGACGATCGGGTCGACACCCGGATCGAGGCGCGTGCTGACCAGGGTTTCGACACCGGCCAGAGCGAGTTCTTGGAACTCGGGGTCGGGCAGGTAGATCACCTTGGTCACGAAGTTGCCAGCCAACACCTGGTCGAAGTCTTCCTCGGTGAATTGCACCGGGATGGCGTTGTGAGCCAGGAAGGCTTCGCTACGAGGCGTGGTCGGGCCAATTTCGAGAGTCGGATAGAGTTCGACTCCCTCGCGCCCGGCGATGCTCGTGATCTTCAGGCGGAAGATTCCGTTCGACGGAAAGTTCTGCCGTCCCGGCACGATGAGCGGAGTGCTGTCGAACAGGCCGACGCCGCCGACGTCCCAGCGAACCTGCATCGCTTCCGGACGGGCGAAAAGGATCTGTACGGTCGGCATGGTGACCGGGAACACTGCCGGCGGCAGCGACGGCGGCAACACGCCGGGGCCAGGACCGCCAACGCCCGGACCAGGCTCCATCAACTGAATGGCTGGCGGCAGATTGTGCCGGTGATGGGTGATCGGGTGCGCACACCCGAGCGCCGCCATGCAAACGGCGATCGCTAAAATCCAGGTCGAACGAATTCTCATGATGTCCCCCCTCCACGTGCCTCGCTGCGGTGCCCGGGCCACTGCCGGTCCCCCGCGAGAGCAGGTTCGCTTCCTTGCTGAAAGTGGTCGTGCGGCTCTCTGGGTAGGCGGCCGCTTGTACTCGCTCGCTTCAGCCGTGACCTTGGCCAAAGGAGAAACGACGTGGACCCCGGTGCTCGAACTCGCTAGGATGCCCGTCCGCCGCGAACCAGAAGGAATGGCCCCGTGGCGACTCACCGGCAAGTGAACGCCAACCATCCCAGGCACAACGACTTACGGCCGCCTTCCAACCTCGGCAAAGGCCAGGCAGCGGCTCCGAGCGAGGCATGTAGGGCCACGTGCGCGGCCTGAGGCACTCGTCTCTGGGATATTTGTTCGGCCCGGTACTTCACGATTCTTTGGCAAAACCCGCACGACCGCGCCATGGGGTACAGATTGCCCAGATTTACCGACGAAACGAGGCGGTCGCTGCGTATCTATCGGCCGTCGGAAGGGCCCAACGATGACAGCGTCGCCCGGTCGGCTGAATGCCGCTCCCTCGAACCGCTGCTCCTGGCGGCCGCTTGGAAGAAGCTGATTTCATCCGGGTCCCAGCCGGGCCTACGCAACGCTTCGCAACGAAAAGCAGGCTTCGCGAAGCCTGCGGTCGCAATCGTCCTGGCGGTCCTGGTGCTGGGAACCATGCTTTTGCTGCGGCCGGAATGGCTGGCCGGGCGGCTTTCCGAAGCATCCGCGGCAGGGCAGGGGGGGAGTGACTCCTCAACCTCGCCCCATGGCCAGCAACTCGTCGCCGAGTCTGCCCGGCGACTGCTGGCCGAATCGTCGATCAAAGCCAACGTACGTTTCAAGGCCACCGCGTTCGATCACGAAGTCGTGGGCATTGGCAGCTATCTGCAGCTCGGCGATGGCCCGGAGAAACTGCTGCGACTCGAGATGAAATCGCAGGTTGGCGATCAGACGGCGACGCTGCAGGAGATTTGCAGCGAGGACGAGTATTGGGTTCGCCGCGACGTGCCGGAGGTCTCCACGATTGTCGGCCGGGCCAGTCTCCGGCCGATCCGCCAGGCGATTGCACGGATGTCGAAGGATCCGAATATCGATCCGATCCAGACCTGGATCATCCTCGGCGGCTTGCCACGGATGATGGAAGAACTGCACCGCAACTGGGACTTCAAGCCAGCGGCTGCAAGCGAAGTGGAATTCGTGACGGCCGACGGCAGGGGAGTCGAACGCATGCCGGTGTGGATCGTCGAAGGGGAGATGAAGGCCGGGCTGCTGGAATATCTGAAATCGCACCCGAAAGCCACAGCCAACCCAGCGCAGATCCCAACTCGCGTTGAGCTCATCCTCGGACGCGCCGATCAGGTCTTCCCGCTCTTTCCATATCGCATTACTTACTTTCGCACGCCCCGCGCCAGTGACGATGAATCGGCTGGGGCAGGGGGGCGTGTGAAGCCGCTTTGCACGCTGGAGTTCTACGGCGTGTACCACACCAGCGACATCGACCCGCGCGAGTTCGCCTACGATCCGGGCGATCAGGAAGTGGCCGATCTGACCCAGCAGTTCATGCAGCGACTGGGGCTGGTTGGAAAGTAGAGAGGGCAAAGGGGCAAAGGGGCAAAGGGAGAATCTGCTGCGAGGCAAATATTCCCTTCGCCTCTTCGCCCCTTAGCCTCTTGGCCCCTCAAGATGAAACACGCTATTCAGCGTTCTGACCTCGGACCTGTCGTCGCGATAGACGACCACGTTCACGCCGCAGTTGTCCTGGGCCAGCTCGCGGCAGTGGGCCAGGGGCAAGCGCAGCAGTCCCGCCAGGTAAGCGCGATTCGCCACGCTGTGGCAGACCACGGCGATTCGCTTGCCCACGTTTTGGGCCAGGAGCCGCTCGAGCACCGGCGTCACGCGTTGCTGCACCTGCAGCATGTTCTCGCCCCCGGCGTAGCCGAAGGCGCCGCAGTCCTCGAGGAATTGGGCATAGGCCTCGGCGTCGTTGCGGGCGATGTCCTCCCAGCTGCAATTCTCCCAGCGGCCGACGTCGACCTCGACCAACTCGTCGACGGCCTCAATAGGAAGCTCCTGCGGCCGGGCGATCGCCTCCGCGGTTTCCCAGGCGCGCTTCAGTGGACTGCTGTAAATGCGATCGAGGCGGCATGACCGCAGGTATCTCGCGGTTTGCTCCGCCTGCTTACGTCCCTCGGCGGAGAGGCCGAGATTGATGCCACGTCCTTGCAGCCGCGGCGGCCGGGCGAGATTGCAGTCGGTCGCTCCGTGGCGGATGAGCAAGAGGAGCGTCGAATCAGGGCAGGGGAGGGAAAGCACGGGCGGGCAGGGGAAGGTTGGAAGCGATGGCGTGAGTGGATTTGCAATGATACTCCTCTGCTTCGTTTTGGGCCATGCAGTTCCTTCCTCGCGTTATCACACCACTGGTTCAGCGCCCCGCGTCGATCTAGAGTAACATGTTCATTCCTGCCCACCTTCCTCCAATCCGCCGCGACCTTGAAGCGCATCTACCCCTTGTTCGCCGTTCTCGCGATCGCCTTGTTGATCGCCAGCTTCGTTGCCGGTCTGTGGATTGGCGATTTCAACGCGGTCGCTGCGCGAAAACGAGAATCGCTCAATGAACTCACCGCCGTGAAGCGGCGAGTGAATGTTGCTCCCGCCGAAGTCGAAGCCGCCGAAGCGGAGGCTCGCGCTGCCGATGAGCAGCTCATTGGCCCCCGCCGAAGAATGACGCTCCACATGCTGCTGGGCAGCACCGCCACACTCGTCGTCGTGCTGGTCAACAGCGTAGCGATCACCTACTTCATCGGCACCAGCCGCTGGTGCCGCGAAGTGTGCGAAGCGTACGGCCTGCCGCTCGCGCTGGCCGAGCAAATGAATGGTCTCAAGCGACGCACGTTCCGCTGGGCGCTTCTCGGCATCCTGACGATGCTGCTGGTGATCGGTTTGGGCGCCGCCGCCGATCCGAGCGGTTCGAACTTCGAGAACTCCGCCTCCCTCGTCATGCCTCACTACATCGCCGCGATGGCAGCGATTGTGGTAGTGGGCCTCGCCTTCTGGATGCAGTGGCAAGTGATCCAGGAGAACTTTGTGCTGCTGGACGAAGTGATGCGTGGCGTCCGACAGGCGCGTGCTGAACGAGGCCTGCCCACGGAAGCCAGTGCGGCCAGCTAATCGCGTCGTTTCGTTCCCGAAAGGATCCCGCTCGCCATGCGTGCCGTGGTGCAACGTGTCAGCCGATCGCAGGTCACCGTCGAAGGTGAACTCGTGGGCAGGATTGGCAAAGGACTGTTGGTGCTGCTAGGCGTCGAGCAGGACGACACCGAGCAGGACTGCCATGCGCTCGCCGATAAGATTATCGGTCTGAGAATCTTCGACGACGCCGACGGCAAGATGAACCTGTCGCTGACCGAGATCGGCGGCGAGATGCTGGTCGTCAGCCAGTTCACGTTGCTCGGCGATTGTCGCAAGGGGCGTCGGCCAAGCTTTGTCGCCGCCGCGGCGCCCGGGAAAGCGAACGAACTCTATGAAGCGTTCGTCGCAGCCGTAGCAGTGCAGGGGATCACCGTCGCCACGGGCCGCTTTCGCGCGATGATGGATGTGGAGCTGGTGAACGACGGTCCCGTCACCCTGCTCCTCGACAGTCGCAAGCGTTTCTAAGGGCCGCTTAGCGCTGGATCGTGTCGTCCGGCTGCTGAGGCGTCTGCACGCCCGCCATGTTGAGCGCCTGATCGACCACCTGTTGGGCTGTCTGATTGCCGAAGTGCGGCTGGTGGCCAAAGTGCGCCATCAGCATCGGATCGCCAACGGCCAGCCCGGCCAGTACGACGAGCTTGGCGTAGGTCGAGAAATTGGCCCAGTTGTCCTTGCCCCAGAACTTCATGGCCGTGCCGGACGACTTTTTGATGTTCAACCGGCCCGAGCGGACGCTCAAGCTCCAGAGCTCGTCGAGCAACAAGTGCGACAGGAAGCCGAGCGACACGCCGGCGGCTTTGAAGATGCGAATCGTCAGATCGTCGCCCGAGACAATCAAGAACGCGATCAAGCCGCAGGTGAGGCAAGCGGGAACGCTGTGCCACATGCCTCGATGCACGGTGTAGCGTTTGAAAAGCCCGACCAGACCGAAGCGAATCACCAGATAGATCAGCGCCGCGGCCACGACAATCATTTCCCGCGACATACCCCAGGTCTGAAACCGCTCGAGCATGAGCATCGGGACGACCGCCGCGGCGAAGCAGGACATTTCGCGCACCGGAGTGCCGCTGTCGCTATCGAGGTCGGGCAGCATGCCGCTAACGCTGCAGAGCCCCCCTGCCAGGACACAAGTTTCCAGCGGCGCCTGCAAGTAGAAGTATCCACCGATCCCATACCCAACACCAACCACGGTGCTGGTCGTGATGTGCGCCTTGAAGCCTGCCATGGAGTCTCATCCCTGAGAGTGTCGGCTCGGACTAAATACTCGCGGCGAACTTTAGCGATACGACAGCCGTCGTCCAAGAGCAACTTGATTGACGGCACCACCATGACAGCACTTCGTCGGGCCCCAATACGGCACTGGCTCCCCTTCACTGCTCTTCGCCGCTTGCCGCGCGCTCGCTATACTTCGCCGCCTGCTTTTGCGCAGTCGCCGGCTTGCGACTGCCGGCGTGAAGCTTGTGGGTTGAACATCGATTATTCACCGGGAGCCGGAGTCCCATGCAGGGCTACGACCTGTTCATGATTGTGGTGCTCGCCGCGGCCATTGCCTGGGGCGCGTGGAAAGGTCTGGCCTGGCAGGTGGCTTCGATCGCGTCGATCGCGGTCAGCTATCTGGTCTCGCTCAACTTCCGTGGCCAGCTGGCGCAGTTCATCACGGCGACTCCGCCGTGGAACGTCTTCCTGGCGATGCTCATCCTGTTTCTGGGTTCGTCGCTTGTCGTCTGGGTCGGTTTCAACTTCGTCTCCGAGTTGATCGAGAAGGTGAAGCTGAAGTCGTTCGACCGCCAGGTCGGCGCTCTGTTTGGCTTCGCCAAGGGTGTGTTGCTCTGTGTCCTGATCACGTTGTTCTCGGTCACGCTCATGAAGGACGAGCAGCGCCAGGCGATCTGCAACTCGCGTTCGGGCTACTACATTGCCGTACTCCTGGACCGGGCCGATGGGATCATGCCACGCGAGATCCATCAGGTTCTCGATCCCTACATTCGCGAGCTGGATCAGGCCGTCGACCAGCCGTCGCCGTACCAGGCCCAGCAGCCGTTGCTACCGAATCCATTTGGCGGCGACAACAAGCAGAACAACGTCGATCTGCCGCGGCTGCGAGAATTGCTTCCAGGCAACTGGCGAGCGGATACCCAGCCCGAGACGCCCAGCTACCAGGCAGCCCCGACCACAAGCTCCGGCCGGGCGGCGATCCGGGCGGTGCCTTACGATCCCAATCGACAGTCGGATCGAACCTCGACCCAATACTGAGGCCGGGAGTCGCGGGCGATGTTCACCGGGCTCAGAATCCCGCCGGTCTGGTCGCGAATCGATCGTACCGGCTGGGCCGGTCAAACCAGCGACGAGCAACGACCGCGCGAGCGGAGTTTGAGCCAGTCGGATGGCCATGAAACGGGCTGCCAAAACGGTCGGCCAAGTGATCAAAACGGCGAGCCTGAGGTGCCGATCGGGGGACGCTCGCCGGGACGAATCGGGCAGGGGAGCAAGGCCCATTTTTGGAGCCGCGCGGACGCGAGTTTGCGATCTTTGCTTGGCCAGCCAATGGGCCACCGAAAGCCGTGGGGAGAGCTGCCAGACATCGCCGCGACGAACGATCTGTCAGCCGCAATCGCGGTTAAAAACGACAACATCCGCGTTATTCGGGCAGGGAATGAGAACCTGCAAAATCCCCGGGAAAAACGAGCCCCCAACCGAACATAACAAACATTATCGGACGTTGGGGCGGGCTTAAAAAAGGCCCTCTGGAGAGCCCATTCACTGGCTTTGGTGGCCCTGCTCGCCCGCTGGCAAACGCCTGACGACGGCGTGCTGAAGCAGGATCCGATCGCCTCTATCTGCAGACGCTGAAGCGTCGATCGAGAGACGTCCGCGGCAGCCGAAATGGAGACCGATTCGGCGATCAAAATCGGCGAGCGAAAGATGCTCGCGGAGACAGTTGGCGCGGTCCACGAGCGAGCTGCGAACGACGAGAAATCGACCGCGACGACCGGCCCCAGACGGTCGACAAAATCGAAACCTTGGCAGGGGGGCTCAACCGGGGTTCAGGCCTCTCGGAGAGCCCCAGCGGCGTGGGTCTGGCAACCGATGTTCAACCGGTCCAAGAACCGGTCGCACCGCCCTGCCCGTCCGTCTTCACTTCCGCCCGCTTTCGGACCCTGAGCTCGCCTGAGCATCGACGGCCCAAGTCGGCCCGGGCGTCCCGCTAGTGCGGCTCGCCGTTGCCGTTCTGCTCGTGGCCAGCCAGG
>JAEZAS010000302.1 GCA_023430365.1 Planctomycetota bacterium | reverse complement strand
GATCTCCTCGTCGCAGGTGAAGAGCACACGAATTCTGCCGTGGGGGATTTCCGGATGTTCCACCAGATGCTGGGCCAGTTCCATGATCACCGCCACGCCCGACTTGTCATCGGCCCCCAGCAGCGTCGTGCCATCGGTCGTGATGAGCGTCGAACCAACGAGCTCCTTCAGCTCCGGATTGTCGGCGACGCGAATCACCTTGCTCGAATCCCCCGGCAAACGAATATCGCCACCCTCGTAGCGAAAGACCTGCGGCTTGACGTTTTGGGCGGTCGTCTCGGGCGAAGTATCGACATGGGCGTTGAACGCGACGACCGGTGCCGGCCGATCGACTGTCGCGGGAATCGTCGCATAGATGAGCCCATGCCGATCTTGCTCGACGTCGGTCAGTCCCATCTCCCGCAGCTCGTCGGCGAGCATCCGCCCCAGCTCAAGTTGTCCCGGCGAGCTGGGATAAGTCGTCGCCCCATCGTCCGCCATCGTATCGATCCGAACATAGCGCAAGAAACGTTCCAGCAGGCGGTCAGCGTTCATGATTACTGTGGTTCCGGTGCGAAAGGAACAGGATGGAGTTGAAGGAGGTCCGCCGAGAGATCACTAAACGTGAAGCGTATCTGCCATCTTCGCTCAGAAAGTAAGGACAGGCGAGCACCCCCTAATCTGCGAAAATCTGCCTAATCTGCGGATCACCCCTTCCAGGGAATCACCAACCCGCGGGCCGCCTGCTACAATCCCGGCGGAAAGGGGAATTCGCTTGAGCCAGCCTTCGGTCCGCTACCTGGTGTTCGATGTCGAAAGCGTCGCCGACGCGGCGCTGGTTGCCGCCTTGCGCTATCCCAGCGAGAACCTGGAGCCGGCCGACGCAGTGCGCCGCTACCGGGCCGAGCTGATGGAGAAGTACGACAGCGACTTCATCCCCTACACCTTTCAGGTTCCCGTCTCCGTGGTGGTCGCCAAGGTCGGCGCCGATTTCCGGTTGCAGGACCTCGTCGCTCTCGACGAGCCGCAGTATCGTCCCCACATCATCACGGAGCATTTCTGGCGCGGGTGGCACGCCTACAAGCGGCCGACGCTGGTGAGCTTCAACGGGCGGACATTCGATCTGCCGCTGCTCGAACTCGCCGCGTTCCGCTACGGCATCTCGCTTCCCCAGTGGTTCAACATGGGGGGCAAGAGCTACGAACAGCCCCGCAATCGCTACAACAGCGACGCCCACCTCGACCTGCAGGATGTGCTGACCAACTTCGGCGCCTCGCGCTTCACCGGCGGACTCAATCTCGCCGCCAACCTGATCGGCAAGCCCGGCAAGATGGATGTGCAGGGACACATGGTGCAGGACATGCACGACGCCGGCCGCAGCCAGGAGATCAACGACTACTGCCGCTGCGACGTGCTCGACACCTACTTCGTCTTCCTCCGCTGCAGCGTCCTCTTGGGGAACCTGAAGCTCGAGGAAGAACAGAAAATCATCGACGAGACGCACGCCTGGCTGAAAGAACGCTCACTCATCAGTCCCGCCATCGCGATGTACCTCGAGAATTGGGGCGACTGGAAAAACCCCTGGCCCGCAGGAACGTAGTCACCGGCGAGCGTGACACGTAAGTGTCACGGTAAACCGCCAGATGAGTCACCACAGTCAACCGGCGATTCCAACCGAGACGCTCACGCGTCCCGCTCGCCGGGGAGCGGGCGGGTGTCGTCCGGGTGGCGGGGCCTAATCGCAGCGTGGCCCCGACCGATCGCCCAACTATCAGCGCTCAACGCCACTCAGCGCCGGCTCCGCCAAAGGCAGCGCCGGTTGCAGAGCCAGACGCTTCCGCTCCCGCACCCGCATTCCACGCACCGCCAGGTGCAGCCACACGAGGCACCCCGCCGTCAGAAACAGCAGGGCCAGGAACGCGGCCTGCGGAAAGCCCGTCTCGCGTCCCAGCCAGCCGAACGTCTTGGGGAGGAAGAACCCGCCGAGCGCTCCGAGCAGGCCCACCAGCCCGCCGACGGCGCCGACGTCGCTGGGATAGTAGTTGGGGATGTACTTGTAGACGCTCGCCTTGCCGATTCCCATGCCGACGGCGACCAGGAAGGTCAGCGCCGTGAACCCGGTCACACTGAGCGGCAGCACGCTTCGCGGCAGGCAGAGCGGCAGGAGCGCGAGCGTCATCCCAGTAAACACGGCGTAGGTCACCGCCCGCGGCCCGTATAGGTCGGATAGCCAACCGCCGAGCGGCCGGAGCAGACTGGCCGGAAAGATGAAGAGCGCCGTCAGCAGCGCGGCCGTGCGCAGGCTGACGTCATAGGTGTTCACATAATAGTTCGGCAGCCAGGCCGACAGAGCCACGTAGGCCCCAAACACCACGACATAGTACAAGCTGAACCGCCAGACCTGCACGAACCGCAGTGGCCTGAGCAGGTCGGCCATCGGCCGGCCTTTCCCCGGCCGCGGGTCCTTCGCGGGACACAGCAGCACGATCGCGGCGGCTGTGAGGAGCAGCAGCCCCGCGTACAGCAGCGGAATCACGCGCCAGCCACCCGGAATCCATCCGCCGAAGTAACCGGCCGCAGGGACAAGCGTGAGGATGCCCGGCACGAGGACGACGAGCATTTTGGTGCCCGCCGCTCCGACGTTGCCGGCGCCAAAAACGCCGAGCGCCGTGCCTTTCTTCTCCGGCGGAAACCAGGCCGAATTCCAGGCAATGCCGACCGAGAACGAATTGCCGGCCAGGCCAAACAGGGCGGCACAGATGAGCAGCTGTGTGTAGCTCTGGGCATACGCGATGCACGCCGTCGGTATCGCACAGCCGATGAGCAGCAGCAACATCATGTTCCGCCCACCGAGGGCATCGGACCAGATGCCAAAGTTCAATCGCAGCAGCGCTCCCGAGAGAATCGAAACAGCCAGCAGCCACTCGAACCGCGATTCCACGGCCGCCTTGATCGCCGGCTCGGTCATCGACGCCACGCTGTCGCCGAGCATCAGCCGCGTATCGGCCTTGATCTTCAACCCCAGCACACCGAGCATCAGCCACACGGCGAACAGCAGCGTGAAGGCAAACGTCGAGAGCCACAATACGCGGCCGCGAGCGGCGGTATCGCTGAAGTCGGATGAAGACATGGCCAATGCTCTTTAGGTTGAATCGGGTAAGACGTGTTCGGGTGCCGGCGCCTAAGCGTCGGGTGGCGGGGTCAAAGGAGCGCAGCGACGTGGCCCCGTTCGCTCGCCCCCGGACGGGGCCACGCTTTGCTTAGGCCCCGCCACCCGTTGGTACGAGAGTCAGCGAGTCCAGGTGTTGGTGACGTGAACCGGTCGTTTCACAGGCGGTCACGCAGTGCAGGTCGGTGGCGAGCAGGGCGTTCAATTGCTCCTGCGGCGGCAGCAGCAGATAGACCTGGTCGTCCGCCACCTTCACCGGAAACACCTTCAGCGAATGTTCGTCGCCAGAGATGCATTCCCCGGTTTCGAGCGAGAAGGTTTTCTTGTGAAGCGGGCAGGCGACCTTGGGGATTTCGCCTTGGCTGCCGATGATGCCGCGCGAGAGGACGAAGGCCCGCTTGTGGGGGCACATGTTCTGGCTCGCGTACCACTCTCCCCGACTGGCAAAACGGAAGACGGCGATCTGCACCTTGCCATACTTCACCGCGGCGCCACCTTCCTCCGGGAAGTCGTTGACGTGACCGACCGGGACCCACTGCGGCTGGGCGTCTTCACGCGGTTGCGGACGGCTCGTCGTCTTTCGGCCGCCGATCTGGCCACTGGCGGCTGGCTCGGGCTGAATCTGCAGCAGGACACCGTCCTTTGGCCAATCGGCGGGGCGGTTCTGCGAGCGTTCGGTGATGATCTCAATGCCCGTCTCGCTCTCGTCCGAGTTGACGAATTGGCTGAACGCCTTGCGCCGCTCCGGATCGTTCACCACCTCGGTCCATTCGCACTTGTAGGTATCGACCAGGAACTGCATCCGCCGCTCGAGTTCGTCGCAGATGCCGAGCTTGTCGTCAATGATCACGTCGCGGAGTTTTTCGATGCCCCCTTCGAGGTTCTCGAGCCAGACGCTGGTCCGCGTCAGCCGATCGGCTGTTTCGATGTAGTACATCAGGAAGCGGTCGATGTACTTGATTGCCGTCGCCTCATCGAGATCGGCAGCCAGCAGGTCGGCATGCCGCGGTTTCGAGCCGCCGTTGCCGCCGACATAGAGGTTGTAGCCCTTCTCCGTGGCGATCAAGCCAAAATCCTTGCTCTGCGCCTCGGCACACTCGCGGATGCAGCCGCTCACAGCCGACTTGAGCTTGTGCGGAGCCCGAATGCCGCGATAGCGCTTCTCAATGCGAATCGCGAATCCGACCGAATCCTGCACGCCGTAGCGGCACCAGGTCGAGCCGACACAGCTCTTCACCGTCCGCAGCGCTTTGCCATAGGCGTGGCCGCTTTCCAGCCCAGCCGCGATGACTTCTTCCCAGATGTCGGGAAGCTGCTGCACCTGGGCGCCGAACAGATCGACCCGCTGGCCGCCGGTGATCTTGGTGTAGAGACTGTACTTCTTGGCGATCCTGCCCAGGGCGATGAGCTGGTCGGGGGTGATCTCGCCGCCGGGCACGCGGGGCACGACCGAGTAGAGCCCGCCGCGCTGGATGTTCGCGAGGAAACGGTCGTTGCTGTCCTGGAGCGTCCGGTGCGGCTTGTCCAGGATGTTGTCGTTCCACAGGCTGGCGAGGATCGAAGCGACGGTTGGTTTGCAGATCTCGCAGCCATGCCCCTTGCCATGGCCGGCGAGCAGTTGATCGAAGGTTTTGTATTCCTTGATCTTCACGATCTCGTACAGCTCTTGCCGCGTGAAGGCAAAGTGCTCGCAGAGGCTCTTGTTGACCGATTTGCCCGCCGCTTTCAGCTCCGAGTTCAGCACATTGGTCAAAAGCGGAATGCAGCCGCCGCAACCGGTGCCGGCCCGGGTGCACTGTTTGATCTGATCGAGCGTCGTGAGGCCCTGGTCCTTGATCGCCGCACACAGGTCCCCCTGCGTGACGTTGTTGCAGGAGCAGATCTGCGTCGTCGCCGAAAGCTTGGGTTGCACCGCCGCCCCGTCACGCTTGCCGACAATCAGATCGCCCGGCGCACAAGGCAGGTCGTCGTCGCTCTTCGAGAGCATCAGCAGATTGCTGTAGTCGGAAGCGTCTCCCACGAGAATGCCGCCGAGCAGCCGCTTGCCGTCGAGGCTGAACAGCAGCTTTTTGTAGACGCCGCCGATCGGGTCCTCGTACGTCAGTGACCGAGCCTCTTCTGGCTTCGCCTCGTAGTTGCCGAAGCTGGCCACGTCGATGCCCATCAACTTCAGCTTGGTCGAGAGATCGGCCCCGCCGAATGATGCCCGCTCCGGCTGGGGCAGGTTCTTGGCCACGATCTCCGCCATCGTGTAGCCGGGAGCCACCAGGCCATAGATCATGCCGCTGTGCAGGGCCACTTCGCCGATGGCGAAGATGTCGGGATCGGAGGTCTGCAGCTCGCTGTTGACGACCACGCCCCCTCTCTCGCCGAGCGCCAGCCCGCATTCCTTAGCGAGCTCGTCGCGCGGCCGAATGCCCGCCGAGATGATCACCATGTCGACGTCGAGCGCCGAACCGTCGTTGAACGTCAGGCCGGTCACCCCCTGCTCTCCCAGGATGGCTTTCGTGCCCTTGTTCAGGTGCACTTTCACACCCAGAGCCTCGATCTTTTGCACGAGGATCTTGGAGCCGGCGTCGTCGACCTGCCGCGGCATGAGACGCGGAGCGAACTCGACGACATGGGTCTCTAGACCCAAGTCGTAGGCCGCCTTGGCCGCCTCCAGCCCCAGCAAACCACCGCCGATCACCGCGGCCCGCTGACACTTCTCGGCATAGGCGATGATGAATTGCAGGTCCTGGATCGTGCGATAGACAAACACGCCCCGGTTTTGCACCCCCGGCACATTCGGAACGAACGGATACGAGCCGGTCGCGAGCACCACCGCGTCGTAGCGAACTTTGCGACCCTGATCGGATTGGACCACCTTCGCCTTGCGGTCGATCTTGGCCGCCCGATCGCCGATATGCAGCTCGATGCCGTGCTCGCGATACCAGTCGATGCGCGCGAGCATCAGTTTCTCGGCGTCGCGGTGGGCGAAGAACGAGGTGAGCCCGACGCGGTCGTAGGCCGCCCGCGGCTCTTCGCAGAACGTGACGATGCGGTACTTGCGCTCGACGTCCATCTCGATCAGCTTCTCGCAGAAGCGGTGACCGACCATGCCGTTGCCGATGACGACGATCGTGCGCGGTTCGGAAAATGGGTGGGACATTGGCGTCTGCCTCTCAGTTAGCTGCTCGCATCCTCGGGTTTCCAAGGACGAACCAGCACTGCACAGTTCTTGTAGGACGGTTGACGGGAATACGGATCGAAGTGAGCGCGCGTGAGGCGATTGGTCGCCTCGTAGTGCATGGGCAGAAAGACCTGGCCGGGACGCACCGAGTGGGTGACGAAGGCCTTGGCGACGAGCGAGCCGCGCTGCGACTCGACGACGACGCGCTGTCCCGGCTTGATCGCCGCCCGCCGGGCATCGGCGGGATTGATTTCGAGGTAGAGCGTCGCTGGATACAGCTTCCGCAGTACGGGGGACTTGCTCGTGCGCGTTTGCGTGTGCCACTGCGAAGCTGTGCCGCGCCCCGTGAGCAAAAGCAGCGGATACTTGTCGCTGGGCAACTCGGGCGGGGACGTCGGCTGTTCGAAAAGGAACTTCGCCTTGCCGTCGGGATGGTAGAACCGGCCGTCGGCGAATAGCCGTCGCTGGGGAGCGGGATCGCCCCCTTCCTGCGGAAACGGCCATTGCACGCCGCCGCGTTCGTCGAGCATCTGGTAGCCGGCGATCCCCGAAATGTCGCACGGCTGACCGCGCGAGAGCTCCTTGAGATCGTGGAACACGGCCTCGGGCGTCGTCCAGCGGCGAAACAGGTCGCCGCAGCCCCAGGCGTCGGCGATCAGGCGAAAGATCGAGAAGTCGGAGAGCGCCTGACCGGGTGCGCGGGCTACTTTCTTGATCAGGCCGATCCGCCGCTCTGAGTTGATGAGCGTGCCTTCCTTCTCCCCCCAAGCTGCGGCCGGCAGCAGCAGGTCGGCCTGCTGGGCCGTTTCGGTGGTCGAGTACATGTCCTGCACGACGAGAAAATCGAGTCGCGAGAGGACATCGCGGAGCATGTTCTGGTTGATCCACGAGTGAGCGGGGTTGGTCGCAATCACCCACAGCCCGCGGATCTTGCCGGCGAGAATGCCTTCAATGATCTGGTCGTACGCCAGGCTCGGCCGGTCGGGAATGCGCTCGACCGGAATGCCCAGCGTCTCCGCCACTTGCCGCCGGTGCTCGGCATTGGTGAAATCCCGCCCGCCGAGCAGGCCCGTCGTGTTGCTGAACAGCCGCGAGCCCATCGCGTTGCACTGACCGGTGATCGAGTTCGCCCCGGTCCCCGGCCGGCCGATGTTGCCCGTCATCAGAGCGAGGTTGATGATGCTCTGCGCCGTCCGGACACCTTCGTAGCTCTGATTGACCCCCATCGTCCACCAGAACGAGACCCGTTTGCCCTGGTGAATCGTCCGCGCGAGCTGCAGCAGCATCCGCTCGCTGATGCCGGTTGCCTCGGCGACGCGCTCCGGGGTGAACTCGGCGACGTGCTGCTCAAAATCCTCGAAGCCGCTCGTGTGAGCCGCGATGAAATCGCAGTCGATCCAGCCTTCGCGGATCAGCAGGTGGGCGAGGCCATAGAAGAACGCCAGATCCGATTTCGGCTCGATCGGCACATGCAGCGTGCCCGCCATCGCCGTCTCGGTCATTCGCGGATCGACGACGATGACCTGCGGCGAATGTGGATTGCGGCAGATCCGCTGCCACATGATCGGATGGGCGATGCACAGGTTCGAGCCGATCAGAAAGATGACGTCCGACTGCTCGAAGTCGTCGTACGTGTAGGGCGGAGCGTCGAACCCGAACGACTGCTTGTAGGCGACGACGGCGGTCGCCATGCACTGCCGGGTGTTGCCGTCGCCATGCACCATCCCCATGCCGAACTTGGCGAGGCTGCCGAGGAAGGCCATCTCCTCGGTCGCAATCTGTCCCGTGCTCAGGAACGCGACCGCTTCGGGTCCGTGCTGCTGCTGGATCTCCTTCATCCGCGAGCAGAAGACGTCGAGAGCCGTTTTCCAGTCGACTTCGCGCTGGCGGCCATGCTTGTCTTTCAGAAGCGGCGCCGTCGCTCGATCCGACGCCTTCAGCACCGTCAGCGCCTCCCAGCCTTTCGGGCAGGCCATGCCGAGGTTGACCGGATAGTTCGTCGTAGGCGACAGGCCAATCGCTTCGCCGTCTTTCAAATGCACCGTGAGCGAGCAGCCGGTCGAGCAATAGCCGCAGGTCATCGCCGTCGTGGCGTCGGGAGTCTGTTTGGCAGGCAACTGCCCGAGGCCAAACCCGGCGGGGCGCAGGAGCAAGTCGGCCGTTAGCGGCCCGTCCTTTTGCCTCAGCAGGCCTTCCCAGAGGGATGGAGAAGCGGTTTTGCGATCGGCGGCAGCGCTCATGTGGTGGGAGCTCCTGGCATCTTGGGAGCAACCACCGCCGAGAAGAACAAATAGCGCTCGAGCAACTCTCCGGCGAGATTCAGCACGAGCGACAGGCCGACGGCTGGGATCAGCAACTGCGAAGCGATCTCGACATTCTGCCTCGCCGCCATTGCGACGAGTGCCGGCAGGACGATGCCGCCGAGCAGACCGGCGATAAATCGCGTCCAGGTGACCCGCGACAGCTCGCCGGTCATCAGCAGGGCTGTCCGCCGGAGCGGCGTGAACGTCCGAGCCCTTAGCCAGCTAAAGATCGCGGCTTCGGCGGCCAGCTTGAACGTGGAAGCCGCCAGGAGTGAAACGCTCAGCAAATAGCCGGCGCTTTGGACGGTCGTCGTGTAGGCGGAGGGCGAAGTCCAGGCGGCGGCGACAAGCTGCATCAGCAGCGCCACCGGAATGCCGAGCACCAGGCTGGTGAGCAGAAACTTCAGCCCCGTGTAGGCGGAATTCCAGAACACGCGCCGGGTGCTCGCGTAGATCATCACCGAGCAACCGACGCCAGCCAGTCCACTCGCAGCGACCAGGCCACCGATCACACGCTCCCAAGCCGGTGAAACCGGCAAGCCCAACGCGGCCAGCAGCGGCAAACTCGCGTATACCGACGCCAGCGCCGCGAACCCACCGAAGGCGAGAACCTCGCGACTCAGCCAACTCGTGCGCCAACCGATGATCGCCCGATACGCCCGCAGCGGCCTGCCGAGGTGGAACACCGAGGCCTGTAAGCCGATCATGCCAAGCACAAACGCGGCGATCAGGTGGAGCGTTCGTCCCGCAGGAATCGCCGTCGCGTCGCTGACCAGCGGCGACAAACGCAAAAGTTGATCGACGAGAAACGCCCCAACCGACATCTGCGTCAGCACCAGCATCAGCACGAGCGGCAAGTGGGCGTGCTGCGGCGCCGCGGAGTAATAGTCAGCCGGCAACAGGTTGGCTGGGAGCGGCTTGCGTGTTTTGTAGACGGTGCTCGGCAGCGTATAGCCCGGCTCCGGAGCGCCGGGCAGAAACAGATTGGCTTCAGCGTTCTCGGCGACGTCCTGAATTTGCACGACCGAGATGCGAATCGCCTTGTTCGGGCAGGCTTGCACGCAGGCTGGGGCTTCGCCGACCGCGAGGCGATTGCTGCACATGTCGCACTTGCGGACGATTCCCTTCGCGTGGCTGTACTTGGGAACGTCGTAGGGACATTTGAGGATGCAGTACTGGCAGCCGATGCACTGATCGTCGAGATGCCGCACGATGCCGGTGAGCGGGTCCTTCTCGTACGCTTCGACCGGGCAGCCATCGAGACAGGCTGGCTCCAGGCAGTGATGGCAGGCGGCCGTCACATGCTGCAGCACCGGCAATTGATGAGTGCCGCCGTGCAGCAAACCCACCGAGCGCCAGGTTTCCTGCTCCTCGAGACCGTTCTGGTTATGACAGGCGACGACGCAAGCCTTGCAGCCGGAGCAGAGGTCGAGGTCGACCTCAAACGCATACTGTTCCCCCGCAGCCGGTTTGGTGAGCGGGATCAAGTCGCGGTAGTAGGGCGCCTGCAAGGGGGCCGTGTCGGAATCATGCCACTGAGAGAACCGCTCGACAGCTGTCCGTTGTTGCTCCGCAAGGAGCGCTTCGAGCAGACCCCCGTCTGATTGCGCGACCCGACCGTCCCGTTTCTCGGGATACGGTAGAGCGATAGACATCGAAGATGGAGAGGATCAAGGTCACAATCGTTGCTGCGCACGCAGGTGCGCTGCTTCGGCGACGGGGGAGAGGATGGCGCCGAGTTGCGGGGGACCCCTTAGGCAAGTGACGTACCACGTCGCGCGCGAGCCCTTGCCGTGAAGCCCGATCACTCACGAAAACCGCGGAAAAATGTGGCCGATTGGGTTGCCAAGAAATGTGCGGAGCGCTCTCTGGCGCGATGTCCCCTGCCTAGAAGTCCGGCATGCGTGATACAAAATCGGACAAACTTGTCACCTTCGATGGGTGACGTCGGCGCTCGCAACTATCAGCGGTGCTGCGCCTTCGTAGAAGGCCTGCTTCGGTTGTCGAATCGCGCAGCCGTGCGTCGTCTTCCCTAATCCTTACGCGTTTCTACAATTCGGCATGATCCAACCTGTCCCGCCTGCCTCTCCCGGCTCGCTCACGTTCGACAACCGTTTCACTCGCCAGCTTCCCGCCGATCCGCAAACGGAGAATTTCACGCGTCAGGTAAGAAACGCCTGCTACTCGCGTGTGATGCCCACGCCTGTCGCTGCGCCGAAGCTCATCGCCTATTCGCCCGAGGTGGCGGAGCTGCTGGGTTTGCCGGAAGAGTTTGTCCGGTCGGACGAATTTGCCCAGGTGTTTGCCGGCAATCGCTTGCTTGCGGGGATGGACCCGTTTGCCATGTGTTATGGCGGGCATCAGTTCGGCTCCTGGGCTGGGCAACTCGGCGACGGTCGGGCGATCAATCTTGGCGAACTGGTCAATCCGCGCGGCGAGCATTGGACGTTGCAGCTCAAGGGAGCGGGACGGACGCCTTACTCGCGCACCGCAGACGGCCTGGCCGTCCTGCGGTCTTCCGTCCGCGAGTTTCTCTGCAGCGAGGCGATGCATCATCTCGGCGTGCCGACGACGCGGGCCCTGAGTCTGGTGACGACCGGCGAGCAGGTTCGTCGCGACATGTTTTACGACGGCAATCCGCAGATGGAGCCCGGGGCGATTGTCTGCCGCGTGGCGCCGTCGTTCGTGCGGTTTGGCAATTTCGAAATCTTCACCGCCCGCCGCGATTTTGAAACGCTTCGCCAGCTGGCCGACTTTACGATTCGCAGTGATTTTCCGCACCTGGTCACTGGCGACGGCGAAGAGGCGCTGCCGGTCGAGGCGTATGTGGCCTGGTTCGACGAAATCTGCCAGCGGACCGCCGATCTGCTCGTCCACTGGATGCGCGTCGGCTTTGTGCATGGCGTGATGAACACCGACAACATGTCGATCCTCGGGCTGACGATCGACTACGGCCCCTACGGCTGGCTGGAAGACTACGATCCGAACTGGACGCCGAACACGACCGACGCCCAGGGACGCCGCTACCGCTACGAGCAGCAGCCGCGCGTCGCCCTCTGGAACCTCGCCCAACTGGCCAACGCGATCTATCCGCTGATCGAACAGGTCGAACCGCTGCAAGCCGCCCTCGACGGCTACATGCGTCGCTACGAAGCCGGCTGGCGGACGATGATGGCGGGAAAATTCGGTCTCGCGACGTTCCAGGAAGAGACCGACGAACCGCTGGCCAACGACTTGCTCGAGATCCTCGCCCTCGTCGAAACCGACATGACGATCTTCTTCCGCAACCTGGCCGACGTCCAACTGACCGACGACGCGCTGGCCAATGTGGAAGAGACGATTCCCGAGCCGCTGCTCACCGCGTACTACGTCCCGGCGCAGCTTACGTCCGAGTATCGCGCTCGGCTGGGGCAATGGCTGCGACGCTACGGCGAGCGTGTGCGAACGGAGGGCGTTGCGCCAGAGGAACGACGGCAGCGGATGAACCGGGTGAACCCCAAGTACGTCCTGCGCAACTACCTCGCCCAACTCGCCATCGACAAGGCGGAGACCGGCGATCCTTCGCTGGTGAGCGAACTGCTTGACGTCCTCCGCCGCCCCTACGACGACCAGCCGGGCCAGGACCACTTCGCCGAAAAACGCCCCGACTGGGCCCGCCACCGCGCCGGCTGCTCGATGCTGTCGTGCAGTTCCTAAGTTTGTTCCCGACTATTGCAGCGATCGTTGGATGCCGCTGATGGTGTAGATGGCACGGGGGTAATGATTCGTCCATGCACAACTGTGTGCCAGGGATTCTTGCTTATTGAGCTGCAGCCGGGGCGGTTGAGGGCGGCGGTTTAGTTGGCGTATAGAGCTTGTCATCATGAAGTACGAGCCGTTTGTCGCCTACTAGTTCGTTAATTAGAACGTGGAATTCGTCAATCGATATGCCCGTTCTCTTTTGCACCTCGCCCGCAAGATCGCCGACACTGTACTTCCCGGGATCAAGCTGAATCATGCCCACGGCGACAATCCCTGCTTGCTCTTCGACAAAAACCCGACCGAAGCGTGGGTCGAATGAGTTCTGTTGGAACTGGTACTTTGTGATCTGTTCCTGACCCACAACGGTAGGCAGTACTACGTTCGCCATATTCAATTCGAATAACACACGCTCAAGCGTTTCGGGCGTCAACTCATCTTTCGACACTTTCAAGTGTGGATGCGTGGTCGCTGCCTCACGGTAGATGCTTAGCACCTCTTCGAAAGATAAGGGCTTGCCCGCTTCGCGCAACTTCTTGGCAATGAACACTCGTTGCCAACTCCGTAGAGATTCCTCCCGCTCACGCTCGAGAGACTCGATTTGCCTTTTTGCCGTTTCTGCTTCGTTCGTGTTCATCTGCTCTAACTGTGCATTGAGCCCCTGTATTGCAGTGCAGCTCTGCACTCCGGTAACCACCACACTTGCGATTGCGACTGCGAACATCGACCATTCCATGTAAGTAGGCTTCCCGCCATTGGTGCTGCTCATTTTTCGCCTCGATGCGAACAATTTTGAAACGAAAGAAGGCGTCCATTATAGCGGGGGCGATCCCTCGAATGAGTTGGTGTTTTGCGCTGCGGCCACCCGCAGCACGCCTGTTCGTTGGGCCTGTTTAGTGATTATCATGACGCGTCTTGGGGCTGGATAATTGGCTGTACGAACTAAGCCAGGGACAGGCCATTTCAGTGGTTTCTTTTAGGACCGCTGTGAGTCGCCCGCACGAGAGTCGAAAATCTTCCGATAGTATTTGGACCGCGGAGTTTTGTGTTCGGGAGAGTAAGGTTACGGCTGATCACTTTGCAGCGGTGATCCCGTCTTAAGGCGTGACCGCCGTCTCTTAACGACGGGGCAGCGCCGAGCGTTTGTTAGCAGCATTCAGTGCTTTGTGGGCGTTTTTCGCTCTGCGAGAATTATTGCCGTTCGCATCCGTCGGCAGATTAGGCTTAACCTGATGTAAGCCTTCACCGGTTCGCCCGCTCTCCTGCCGCTTTCGACTCGTTGTCTTAACTCTGACCATTAGGTAACCTCACGTCATAATACGGTTGCCGTG
The DNA here is from genome assembly GCA_023430365.1 of Planctomycetota bacterium. Classification (GTDB taxonomy): domain Bacteria; phylum Planctomycetota; class Planctomycetia; order Pirellulales; family Pirellulaceae; genus JAEZAS01. The sequence continues at coordinate 2,468 of JAEZAS010000302.1, read as the reverse complement.
CCGGTTGCCCTGAATACCAGCCGAAGCGGTCAGCGAGGCTGTCGCGCCCGATAGCTTGCCAATAGAATTGGTCCCGAGTAGCTACACTCGCTGCAGAATCATGTAGTGCAACCCGACAACGTACTAGTGCCCCGGTAGCTCAGAGGATAGAGCACCGGTTTCCTAAACCGGTGGTCGTGGGTTCGAATCCCGCCCGGGGTACTTTTCCGATGGCTGGCCCGATGCATTGGCCAGCCATTTTGCTTTGAGAAGCGGTCGCCGCTCGATGTGGCCGAGCGGGCTGGCTTTGGAGTGCGGTTGTACGCGGCAGCGTGCGTTGCTTCTGGGTGCTGCTGCATTGGTCGCCGCTACTTCGTCCGATCCGCTGAGGGCTTGCGATCTCCCTTGTCGCCCTGGCCGGGCTTAGCGGCCTTCTTCGACGAGCGGCGGCGGTCCTGGCTGAGCGAGCGGCTGACGTCATCGCTTTCCTTGATGCGGCCTTGCTCGTCGCGACGGATGTAGCGTTTGTCGCCGCGCGGGGCGATCAATTCTCGGGTGGCTGCTTTGCGTTTTGTGCCTTTCTTCACGCCGCCTTTTTTCGGGCCGCTCTTCTTCGTCGCGGCCTTCTTGGGAGCCTTCTTCGTTGCTGCTTTCTTCTTGGCCATGACCTTCTCCTGGTGTTGGTCGGTATCGCGTTCGAACTTTGCCGCCCTGGCAGCGATCAAGGACCTAAGTCGCAGTGCATCCTCGGCCGCGGCGCCGCTCGCCGTGTTGTCGAAGATGCACCATGTTTCCTCGACGCCCGGTGGCGCTGAGTATAAACGTTCCGCGAGCTTGGCAAGATACTCGTCGCTGTATGGCGAGTAGTAAACCCGCGGTGAGCCGTGCAGCCGATAGTAGCGGACGCGCGGACTTGCGCCGGGCTCTTCACCGCAGGAGATCCGCGGCGGGTCCGCAGCGACGCGACCGATCTCATTGCCTTCGAGCATTCGCTCTGCGTCGGAAACGCACCAACTTTCATGGCGGGTTTCGACCACCACTGGACCGGCGAACAACTTGCGCAACGAAGCAAAGAACGGCTCCGCCACGTTGGCCTCATAGGCCAGGCTCGGCGGCAGCTGAACAAGCAGGCAGCCGAGTCGGTCGCCGAGTCCTTGGATCTCGTCCAGGAATGTCCTAAGCTGCGTATCGGCTGCTGCCAGACGTAACTCGTGCGTGATGGTCTTGGGCAGTTTGACGCTGAAGCGAAAGCCTGCTGGAACGCTCGCCGCCCACCTGGCATAAACCTGCGGACGATGAGGGCGATAAAACGACGAATTGATTTCCGCGGCGGTAAGAACCGTCGCGTAGCGCTGCAAATGCGTCCCTTCGCCCGTGAAGCTGTCGGCTGTCGCACGGGGAATCGTCCAGCCGGCGGTGCCGATGCGAATCATGTGCTGTCGTTTCGCAGTGTCAGGGTGCAACTACTGCGATTTTACACGGGCCGCTGCCATCTAGGGCAGTCTGGCATTTGGACGGTGCAGTTACGAGGGAATTGCACCGCTCATAGCGCACGAGCATCAAAGTGCCCGTGAACGACAGAACGGTCCCGCTCCCGAAGCCTCTTCCATGACCAGCTTGCGCCGACGATTTCGTACCACGACTTCACGCGGGCACTTGTGCCTGAATTTCAGTCTCGGCAGACAGGAATGTCTGCCCCACTGAGAGCTCGTTGATTGGACGATGAGATAGGCCGGCTGAACCGGTAGCCGCCCCGGAGTGCTAGATTCCGGCCGTTTTTCGCAGTCGGAAGGTGACTGACAGTCTGCGACTTCGCGGTAGGACAACTCCATGCCAGCGATCGAGAGTGGAGGCTTTTTGCGCAGCGCTCCCGGAGGCGGTTCGCCTCCGGCTGCTTAGCAACGGAATCGTAGTGATTACTCGCGGGGCCTTTCTCGGTTGCTGGCACGGTCAGGCTGGAAGCCTAACCTACGTGAGGATTTTTTCGATCACGTGGCCGGAGACGTCGGTCAGGCGGAAGTCGCGGCCTTGGTAGCGGTAGGTCATGCGCTCGTGGTCGATGCCCAGCAGGTGTAGGAGCGTGGCGTGCAGGTCGTGGATTTCGACAATGTCGGTCACGGCGTTGTAGCCGAGTTCGTCGGTGGCCCCGTGGGTGATGCCGCCTTTGATGCCGCCGCCGCACATCCACATCGAGAAGCCTTTGATGTGATGGTCGCGGCCGTTGCCTTGGGCCATCGGGGTCCGGCCGAACTCGCCGGTCCAGACGATGAGCGTGTCCTTGAGCATGTCGCGCTGCTTCAGGTCGGAGACGAGAGCGGCAGCGGCCTGGTCGACTTCCTTCGCGGTGCCGGCGATCTGGTCCTTGATACCGCCGTGATGGTCCCAGTCGCGATGGTAGAGCTGAATGAACCGCACGCCCCGTTCGGCAAGCCGGCGAGCGAGGAGACAGTTGGAGGCAAAACTGCCGTCCCCCGGCTGGGCGCCGTAGA
>JAEZAS010000045.1 GCA_023430365.1 Planctomycetota bacterium | reverse complement strand
CTCTCCCTCCGGGAGAGGGAAAGGGTGAGGGAGGCCAGCAGCACCCAGCCCCCAACAACCTAAAAGAGGCCAACCGTAACCGAAGCCCGAAGGGCTGCCAGGCAATAGCCCGGCCCGTTAGGGCCGGGAAAGCCGTCGAAGCAATGAGCCAAGGTAGATGGGCCAGAAAAACGGCGGTTCAAATCCCGAAGCGTGCTACGCGCCTCCCTCACCCCGGCCCTCTCCCAGAGGGAGAGGGAGCGGTCCAATTCCCGCTCCGAGTTTCATCCGAGTTTCATCCGTGGCTAAGTCGTCCCTAAGCCGCCGCAGGCGATTTGCCCCGCTCGGCGGAGTAGCTCCACCAGTGTCGGGTCGGCAGCAGTCCGGCGCCGATCAGCGCCAGTTGCGAGAGCACGAACAGTCCCAGGGCCAGCAGCACGCCGTCGGTGAAGCCGTACGAGTGCAAGCCGATGCCCAGTTCGTTCACGCCGAACCACGACCAGGCCGTGACGATGTTGCCGCCGATCGACAGCACCGCAAGGCCGCGGTCGCCGACCATCTTGTCCCAGCGGGCGTGCAGCACCAGGGCGTTCCAGAGAACGATGATCAAGGCTCCGTTCTCCTTGGGATCCCAGCCCCAGAACCGGCCCCACGAGTCGTCGGCCCAGAGGCCGCCGAGCACCGTGCCGACAAAGCTGAAGAAGATCGCAAAGCAGATCGTGCCATAGATCATGCGGCCCAGATCCTTCCGCATCGACTGCCGCAGCATCGGCGTCGTCAGGCCAAACAGCACGTAGAGCACGCCAAACGCGCCCGCGACAAACGTCGCCGTGTAGCCGAGCGAGATGCACACCACGTGCGTCGCCAGCCAGAACTGCGTGTCGAGCACCGCCTGCAGCACGGCGATCGTGTCGCCCCCCGCCGCCAGGAAGTAAGCAATCTGCAGCGTGGCGTAGCCGCAGATCGCGGCCACCACATTGCCCAGGCCGAGGCGGAAGATCGCCTCCAGCACCAGACCGAACAACACGCATCCCCAACCGATGAACACGGCCGACGAGTACAGGTTGGTCACCGGCGGCCGGCCGGAGATGTAGATGCGGGCGATCAGCGCTGCGGTGTGCAGCACGAACGTCAGGGCGATCAGCGTGAACGCGGCCCAGTTGAGCGGCCTCCACTGCACCAGCCAGCCGACCAGGGCCAGCACGAGCGCGAGCATATACAGCGGCATGCCCACGTAGAACGGCGAGAAGTGGTTGAAGTAGGCTTCAAACGACGTCTTCGTCTCGTTCCAGTCGGCGGGCTTGTTTTGGTGCAGGATGGCGTCGTACTTGGCGACCGCGGCGTTGAACGCCGGCACGTCGTTCTCGCGGTAGGCGCTCAGGATGCTGTCGAAGGCGATCGTGGCCGGATCGGGCTGCGCGTCGCGCACCAATCGCCCCTGGATGTAGGCCAGCGTCCAGGCGTTCGGATAGGCCTGCCAGCGGTTCTTGTCAGTCGCCTTGGCGTCGGCGATCGGAATCGCCAGCGGGGCCTTCATCGCTTCGAGACGGGCCATCCGTTCCGACGCCGCCAGCTGGAATTCCTGAATCCATCGCCGCGTGCGCGTCGGGTCCTTTTCCATCTCTTCCGCCGAAGGCATCGGCGGCAGCCGCGGCGGCGAGAACGACTCGACCAGCGTCATGTACGTCTTCAGCCGCTGCTCGAGCTCGATGAGCCGCTTTTGATAGACGCTCATTTGCTCGGGCGGCAGCTTGCGAGCATCGGCGACCTGCTTCTCGAAGTCGCCAATTTTGCCTTTCAACTCATCCGCCGAATAGCGGAAGCTACCTGGCCGGTTTTCGAGGCCAAACAGCTGCAGCACTTCCGGATTGTCGATGCGGAAGACGCGATACTCAAAGGCCCGGTTGTTGCCGGTGATCACATCGAGCAGCCACTCCGTGGCGCCCGCCTTGATCAGGTTCCCGCTGTCGTCCTTGTAGCGGACCGTTTCGCGATCGGAGACCGCCCGCAGGCTGTTGCGAGCGAGAGTGTCGAATGGTTTTACGCGGCCGTCAGCCACCAGCGGCAGCTTGCCGAACGACACCAGGTCGGGCCGGCCCGGCTTGGTCTTCGGCGGACGGGCCGCCATGCCGACGATCAGCAGGAACAAACCGGCGGCGAGCAGCGGGAGGCCCACATAGTCCCAGCGGATGCCGGAGCTGGGCTGCACGAGCGGCTGAACCTCGCGCTCTCCCTTGCCACGTTTCCCCTTCTTGGCCGGGACCGGCGCGATGCTCGGCGAGGCGTACGGATTCATGCTCCGCGGCGGGGCCGCTTCTTCGCGGTTGAGGAACCGCTGGAGCGTAATCAGGAAGTGGGCGCACATGCCCACCGCCACCAGCATGCAGGCGACATAGGGAATCATCCAGCCGGTGTTCTTCACGACGGCGAGTGTCGTGTACTCCCCTTCGGGAAGCTTGTGATAGCCGCTCTGGTAGAACGTCTCGCCCGCGTAACGCAGCGGGTTGTTCATCCAGATCTTCACCTCGCGGTCGGTGCCGCGAGCCTTGTCGACGATCCGGACGTCGGACGAGTAGTTCATCGGCGTGTCGGTGCCGAGGTAGTCGTCCTTGCGAACATCGAGCAGCGTGAGCGTGTAAGGCTTGTAGTCGCGGCGGAACCGCAGCAGCATGCTGTAGGTCTTGTCGCCGACGGTCGCTTTTTCGGCGAAGCGGATCGGATTCGGCTGCTCGGAGGCCAGCTGCGAGAGCATGAACGTGCCGAGGTCCTTGCCGTCCTTGTCCTGCAGGCGGACGAAGGCTCCCGCCATGTCGACGGTGTTGTTCGCATCGGCGCCGCGCGCCGGCTGACGGATGACCAGCGTCTCCTTCAGCCCGCGGCCGGTCGTGGCGAGCGACTTTTCGTCGGTTTTCAGATCGCGGACGTCGGTGTTCTTGTGATACTCGAGCACCGCCAGCTTGAAGGGGAGCTTTTCGTCGCTCACAAAAACCGGCGGCTGATCCTTGGCCAGCAGGCGGCGGTTTTCGCGGGCGTTGGCCTCCAGGATCTCGCGGGGGACGACGACGACCTGATCGGTTTCGGGGTCCGTCGGATCGATGATCGCCAGTTCGGTGGTGCGGATGTCGCGCACGTAGTTGGTGGTGTGCCCTTCGCCGAGAAACACCTGGGCTTCGACGGCATAGCGCGACACGAACAACTCGCCGAGCATCAGCAGGCCGATGCCGCCGTGCAGCAGCACGACGCCGGCCCGTTTGCGGAACACCATCATGCAGCCGCCGAGCAAAACGCCGCCGGCCACGGTGGCCTGCATCAGTTGCCAGAGAATGCGCAGCGACTCCGGACCCAAGGTGCTGTCCATGGTCAGGGCGTAGGCCAGCACCACCGGCACGACCACCAGCACCAGGCCGATCAGCGACAGCACCACCCATTGCCGCGGCGTGAGCTGCGCCGAGGTCCGCTTCAGCCAGGCGGCCACACCGATCACCCCGGCCAGCCACGATCCACCGATCGTCGCCAAAAACAGGTACCAGATCGTCGTCCACGAGAAGACCGGCACGGCCTGGAAGCCGTCGCTATTGTGTCCGCCGACGATCACGAGAACCGTCAGGAAAATGCCTGCCGCAATCACACCCAGTCCGCCCCACAGCCGGGCGCCGGTCGATTGCACCTTGAATCGCCACGTGTGCGCCGCGATCAGGTTGATTGCCATCAGCGTTCCGATCGTCATGCCGCCGGGGAAGGGGACGGGAACGCGGTCGAGGAACTGGAAGAAGCCCGGGTAGTTCTGGTGCCAGCTGGGGAAGAACGACGGCGGGAAGAGCAGGCCCAGATCGACCAGCATGATCCAGGAGCGGAAGTAGTCGCGCACGACCTCCCAGATGTCGGCCTCGGTCTGCGCGAGGGTGCCGATCCAGACCACGACGATGCCCAGCGCAAAGAGCACCACGGTGAGCTTCAGCGACGCCAGGGCCGACATCACGGTCTCGGCGAGATCGGCGGCGGTCAGCGACCTGGCCGCTGCGCGGAAGTCGCCCGAGTCGTAGCTGCTCGTCTTGGGGGGGAGGGTGGTGGTAGCCATCGCCGGGTATGCCTTATTCAAACTGAATCGATCGGACGAACTGCTCGAACCGCTGCTTCTCGCGCTCGGCGAGCGCCGCGGCGCCGCGAGCCTTCACGAACCACGCCTTGTCGCCGTGGATGGCGATGGCGCCCAGGATCGTCTCCTTGCCGGAGCCATCCTGCGCCTCGCCGACGATCTCGATGAAATGGCCTTCGACCTCGCCGAACTTGATCGGCTTGAGCTGCTTGTCCAGTTCTTCCTGCGTAATCTCCGGCAGCTTCACCTGTTGCCGCCAGCGGTTGATGTTGGGAAGCAGATCGCCCGCCTCGGCCGACAGGTCGCTCACCGAGATGTCGAGCAGCTTGTCGCCATCGGCCACCTTGAACGACGCCTTGCGGAAGCCGCCCGCTCCTTCTTCCTCCCACCCTTCGGGAGTCGTGTACTTGAGGCCCGTGCCCGGCGCGGGCGAGTTGACCGAACCCGCCGCTGGACCAAGTGGCGGCCGCGCGCCCGCTCCGCCTCCGGCGAAGGGAGCCATCATGTTGCCGCCACCCGCAGGGGCTTTGCCTTTCAGGTCGACCCAGACGCCGCGGACGTCGCCCGCCTTGATGGATTCGCTGTCGTTCTTCAGGGCGTCCTGCTTCAGTGGTTCGAGCCCGACCTGGCCGCGCCAGCGGTTGACGTTCACCAGCACGAACTCGTCCTGCCCGCCCTCCTCAGGGCCAGGCAATTGCGAGACGCTGATCTCGGGAGCGTTTGCGCCTTCCCCCGCTCGAATCGTGGCAAACCGGAACTGGTTGCCCGGCTCGCGCGACCACCCTTCGGGCAAGGTCCACGTCGGCTCGCCGGAACCTTCCGCGGGGAAGCGGACCGACTCGACGAACTTCCGCACGTCGGCCGTGATCGGGCCGAGCCGGGCGGGCTCGTCCGTGGCTTTGAAGAACCAGCCGGTGTCTCCCTGGACGAAGATCGCCCCCAGGATCTGCCGCGGCTCTTCGCCTTGCGGGGTGGAACTGGCTTGCTTGCCAGCCTGATCGACGATGCTTTCCTTGGGGACCGTGTAGCTGCTGATCTGCGGCCTGGCTTCGCAGCCAGCCAGAATCAGTACGCTCACAAGCAGGCCCAGGTTGGCCGGAGAGGGCAAAAACCATCGCCCTGGGGCGAACAAAAGCGGCATGACGAAGCGGCTCATGGAGAGGCTGTGGCGGAAGTGTTACCAGGCGCTCGGCTCTGGGGGCGCGCTGGGTAGCACGAGAGCCAAGGAGGCAGGCGGGGACATTCGCGCCTGGCAGCGCCCTTCGATTATAGAGGGTCGGCGCGGGGCCGGTACAGTCAAATGCGAGAAAAGTGGCTGCCAGTGCGGACTTTAACGCCGAGCCGCGCCCTCGTCTTTGTCGCCGGCGACTTCCGCGGGGGACCGCCAGGGGAGGTCGGAATCGACCGGTTTCGCCATCGGACCACGCGCCTGACGCGTCGGATCGAGCCGGGCGATTTCGGTCTCCGATTCGGCCAGCCGGCGCTCGAGCGAGACCGTTTGGTCGCGCAGCGTGTTCACTTCCTCACGCTGCTGGCGAATCGTGGCCAGCAATTGGGCCTTTTCCTGCTCGCACCGCGATACATCACCGCCCTGCGGCGAAGCGCAGCCGAGCGAAAACGCGAGGATCAGCGACAAGCCGATGCTCGTCGCTGGCGCGCTGAAGATGGTTTTCATGATTCGACTCCTTTCGAATCCGCCTCGTTGAGCTGGCGCTTATTGATCGAGGCCAAACATGCTGATCACGCCGTCCATCACCGCGGTCGACAAGCTGCCGGCGCCATCGAAGGCCCACATGTTCAGCATCACGTCGACCATCAGCATGCCGCACAGGGCCAGCAGCAACGTAACGAGCGACAGGCTGAGGACATTCCAGATCGAGTAGGGCGCCTCAACCACCGGCACCTGCACGTAAACCGGCTGGGAAACCGCGCCGCCCGTCATACCGGGCATCGCGGTCGCCTGGGTGCCGATCGCGGCAGCTCCCAGGGCGTCGACCGGCATCGCCGCGAAGGCGTCTTCGGTCAAGAGCCCGGCGTCGCCGGCGCCCAGCATCGTGGCGGCGTCCTGGTCAAAGCCTTCGGAATCTTCCAGGGCGATCACCTGCGAGCCGCTGTCCGACTCGTCGTCGACCATCGCGTCGCCAGGCGACAGCAGGAACTGATCGTCCGCCTTCAGCTGAGTCGCCTGATCGGGATCGGCGGCCTCGTCTTCGAGCGAAATGACGTCTTCGTCTTCGGGCAATTCGAGCGATTCGACCGCCGAGCCGCCCAGGTCGAGCGGTTCTTCTTCGAGCGAAAGGCCGCTGTCGGTCGGAGCGAGGTTGATGCCGCTGTCGCTGGCGCCGAGCGTGATGTCGCTGCCGATCGCGCTGCCGCCGGCGACCGGCTTGTCGCTGCCGAGCGAGATCTCGCCGTCATCGTCGTCGCCCAGTTGCAGGTCGAGGTCCGAGGCTCCTTCGAGCATCAGGCCGCTGCCTTCGCCCGTGCCGCTTCCGCTTCCGGTGGCGGGGCCGAGCAGGGGATTGGTGCCGCTGCCGCTGAGCTTCAGGTCCGAGCCGCTGTGGACGTCCTCGGGCTCGACCACCAGTTTGATGTCGCTATCCATACCGGCGTCGCCGGAACCCGGCTTGCCGATGATGGTGCTTTGTTTCTTCGTTTCGGGGCCGCCGAGCAGCTCATCGCTGATCAGGATCGATTCCTCGCTGTCGCCCCCCGCATCGCCGACCGGAGACATCTCCTGCGAGTTCGTATCGATCGTGAACCCGCTGGCCAGATCGTCCAGCTGCAGGTCATCGCCTAGCGAGATGCCGCTGCCGCCGCCACCGGCGCGCTCGGAGATCACGCGCTCGACCTCTTCCTGCTTGAACTTCCAGCTGCCGCCGTCGCGATAGCCGAAAATGTCGCCCCGCGAGCGCATCTCGATCAGTTCTTCCGGCGTCACACCGATTGCCGCTGCGGCGTCCGCCAATTCCACAAACTTACCGGCCATGCGGGGCACTCCCTCTGCTGGAACGCCTGCTCGGGGCAAACGTTCTGGACCGGCTGGGGTTCGGCGGCCGGTCAGCGCTGCTGGGTCAACGGTTTGATTTCGCGAGGCGTGGGATTTCCGGTGTTGAACTCTTCCATCTGCAGATCCCAAACGACATTGCGGACGCTCTTCAGCGCCAGCGAGCCGCTCGAGCGATCGACGTGATAGACAGCCATCACGCGCGACCGGGGATCAATCAGTGTCACCTGCTGTCGGCCTTCGCCACCGTCAAAAGATAGGGCGATTAAATCCGTTGTGGCGCCGCCGGCCGGCAAATTCACGCCGGAACGCTGCGCCTGGGCCTCGGGAGGTCCACCTCCCGCCAGAGCGACGATCAAAACCAAGCTCACGACAAGCCCCCAAACCACCGTTCGCATCGGACACCTCGTAAGTGGAAGCGAATCTGCGGACCGTTTGGGGCTAACGTCCATTCTAAAAGCCCCAAATTCCGTTTCAAGCCTTTGGTTTACAGCGAGTCTGCCGCCGGCTTAGCCCTGTCAGACGCTAGAACCCGCAGCAACCGAACGGCCGACACGCCACCCAGCACCGGCTGGGCGCGGCCAACTCGTTCAGCCATCGCCAAAACGGCGGGATATTAGCCAAATTGCCCAAACCTCACTAGGCAGATTTGAGCCACGTAGCAGCCACACTCCGTCTGCCGTCCGCAGTTCCGGGCTGCTTCGCCACGGCTCCGAATTAATGGCTTTCACGGCGTACAACCCGCAGAACCGCCAAAACCGGCCTGTCAGCCGCTCTGGCCGGCCCCCTACAATGCTACGGTTTGAAGGCCAAAAACTCCGGCAGAATTGGCAATCAGGAAAGGGGCCGCAGTGGCAAAGCAGTCGAACGAAGCGCCGATCGGAGTCCTCACCAGTGGCGGCCTCGATAGCTGCATCCTCGTCGGCCATCTCCTCCGCCAGGGGCGGCGGGTCCAGCCGTTCTATATTCGCACCGGAGTCGTTTGGGAAAAACGCGAACGAACTGCCCTGGAAAACTACCTCGAAGCGATTGCCTCGCCCGGCCTGCTCGACCTCGTGACGCTCGACCTGCCGCTCGGCGATCTGTACGGCCACCACTGGAGCACGACCGGCCGCGGAACGCCCGACGCCGCCTCGCCGGACGAAGCCGTTTTTCTGCCGGGGCGCAACGCCCTGTTGCTCGTCAAGGCGCTGGTCTGGTGCCAGCTCCACAACATCCGGGAGCTGGCTCTCGCCCCGCTCGGTACCAGTCCGTTCGAAGACGCCGGCCCTGCCTTCACCGCCGATTTCCAGTCGGCCATGAACCGTGGGGCGCAGACCGCGGTGAGCGTCATTCGCCCCTTTGCCGAAATGAACAAGCGGCAGGTCATGCAACTCGGCCGCGACCTGCCGCTCGAGCTTACCTTTTCCTGCATTCACCCGAACAATGGATTGCACTGCGGCGAGTGCAACAAGTGCGCAGAGCGCCGGGCCGCCTTCGCCGTCGCCTCGCTGCCCGACCACACCCCCTACGCCCAAGTCTGCGAAGCGGCGTAAAGTAGCGGACGCAGCGTTTCGCTCCTTCGTCACGACCTTGAGCCACCGCTGGAAAGCGCCGGAGGCGAACGTCCGCCCGGAGCGTCCCGCGCGAAGAGCATCACATCCGGGGCAGGGCCAAGCGGCTTGCCTCGCGCTCTTCACCTTCCCATCGACCCTTCCTCTCCCACGAGATAGGCAATCCTATGTTCCGCGTTTCTCGCGAAATCGACTTCTGCTACGGCCATCGGCTGCTCAACTACGAAGGCAAGTGCCGCTACCTCCACGGCCACAACGGCCGGGCGGTGATCACCATCGAAGCCGAAAAGCTCGACGACCGCGGCATGGTCCTCGACTTCAGCGATATCAAGAAGGTCGTCAGCACCTGGATCGACAACAACCTCGACCATCGCATGCTGCTGCACAAGAACGACCCAGCCATCGCCGCGCTCCGCGAACTCGGCGAACCACTGTTCCTGATGGACGAGAACCCGACCGCCGAGAACATCGCCAAGCTGATCCACGACTTCACGGCCAGCCGCGGCTTCCCGATCATCGAGACCAAGCTCTGGGAAACTCCCCGCTGCTACGCCACCTACCGGCCGAAACGGTAAGCGCCGCTGATCCTCGTTCCCACGCTCTGCGTGGGAACGCGCGCTGCGGACGCTCTGCGTCCTGCGTGAATCGGGTCGCTGGAACGATAGGGGTACATGCTGCGGAATCGACCCAGGACGCAGAGCGTCCGTTTCGGCGTTACGACGCAGAGCGTCGTAACGAGCAGTGTGAGCAGGGATTCGTAACGAACTGCGTACGGGGCCTATAATAAGGCGATGCCTCGCCCACTCGTCACGCTCACGACCGATTTCGGCCAGGGCAGCCCCTACGTGGCCCAGATGAAGGGGGTCCTGCTGCGACTTTGTCCCGACGCCGAGATCGTCGACATCACGCATGGAATCTCGCCCCAGAAGGTTCGCCAGGCGGCCATCGTCCTGGCTGATGTAACTCCCTGGTTTCCAGCCAGCACGTTACACGTCGCAGTCATCGACCCCGGCGTGGGGACGACGCGGCGACTGGTTTATGCCGAGATTGGTACGCAGCGCTACCTCGCTCCCGACAATGGTTCACTGAGTAGGCTCTCGCAGGGCGCCGCCGTGCAGCGAGTGATTGCTTTGGAGAACAGGCGTTACTTCCTGCCCGAGGTTTCGTCGACCTTCCACGGCCGGGACATCCTCGCTCCCGTCGCGGCACACCTCCTCCTGGGCGCCGACCCTGCGGACCTTGGCCCGCCGCTCCATCAAACCGTCGAGCTGCATTGGCCCCACCCACACGTCGTCAGCGACCGACTCGTGGGTGAAATTCTCTACGTCGACTCCTTCGGCAACCTGATCTCCAACATCACGGCGCACGAACTTGCCGCCCGACCCGGCGACAACGCCCAGCGCATCGTCGAGTGTGCCGGCCGGCAGATCCACGGCATCCAAGCCACCTATGGCGTGAGCCAGACAGGCGACATCGTGGCGCTGCTCGACTCGCACGGCCGGCTGGAAATCGCCGCGGTCAACGACAACGCCGCGAAAAAGCTCGACGCCCACGAAGGCACACCAATCGTCGTCTACTAAACCTCGGCACTCGAACCACTGG
>JAEZAS010000033.1 GCA_023430365.1 Planctomycetota bacterium | reverse complement strand
CTCGTTTTTCCTGCGACCGAGGAAGAGCCGGTCTACGAGGCGCTGCTGGAAATCGCCGACAGTTCGATGACCTACCGGAACCGTTATTTGACGACCCTGCAGCTTCCGCCGCTGCTGGATCTGTTGGTGACCGATCTGTCGAATCCGCGGGCCGTCGCCTTTCAGGCGGAGGCGCTGGCTGGGCACATCGACGCCCTGCCGCGGGCCTCGCAGCGGCATCAGCTCAGCAGCGAGCAGCGGGCCATCCTTGCGATGCAAACCGATTTGCGATTGGTAAACGTCTATGAACTCGCGGAGATCCAGAACGGGCAGCGAGCCTTGCTCGACCAGTTCTTGCAGCGCTGCAGCCAGTCGATACGCGAGCTGTCCGACGAAGTTGTCCGCAACTACCTGGTTCATGCGGGACCGGCACGGCAAATGCCCGACGTTCGGCCGACAGGTTTCTCGCTATGAAGTATCAGGTCGTCCACACCACAACCTACCAGTACAGCGAAGCGGTGCCGGTTTGTCACAACCAACTGCACCTGCGCCCGCGCGACCTTGCGCGCCAGGTGTGCTTGAGCCACCACCTCGCCGTCCATCCCAAGCCGCAGCGTTTGGACACCCGCCGGGACTATTTTGGCAATTGGACGACGTTCTTCACGATCCAGACGCCGCACGATCGACTGGTGATCGTGGGCGAGAGCATTGTCGACGTTTCTCCTCCGAAGCCCGTTCCCGCAGCCGACACGCCCGCTTGGGAGGAAGTGCGCGACCGGTTTGCGCTCGGCCAGCCGCCATGGTGGCTGGAGGCGCGGCAGTACGTGCTTCCCTCGCCGCATACGCCGCTCGGTTGTGACTTGGTGGCCTATGCGTCACCCTCCTTTCCGATTGGCCGGCCGTGGCTGGAGGGGGTGCTCGACCTGACAGCGCGGATTTTCCACGAATTCGTTTACGATCCTCGCGCGACGACGATCAGCACGCCGATTCTGGACGTGCTGCGGATGCGGCGGGGCGTCTGCCAGGACTTTGCCCATTTGCAGATCGCTTGCTTGCGCTCGCTGGGGCTGCCGGCGCGCTACGTGAGCGGGTATCTGATGACGATTCCGCCACCGGGCGAGCCCAAGCTGGTCGGTTGCGACGCCTCCCATGCCTGGGTAAGCGTGTACTGCCCCGAGATCGGCTGGGTGGACGTCGATCCGACGAACAACCAGATTCCGTCGCTGCACCATATCACGCTCGGCTACGGGCGCGACTATTCCGATGTGAGCCCGGTGAAGGGTGTCATCACCGGAGGGGGGCAGCATCAGGTGCAGGTGGCTGTCGATGTAACGCCACTAGAAGGCGAGCCGGCCTTCGCGACGTCGCAGATGCTGCAGGCTTGCCAGATCCAAGCGTCAGCCGGCAATCAGACCACTTCTGGACCGGCGGCGCCGTCGGCTTGATCGCGAGGCGGCAGTTCGGTTTCGGGCGGCTGGGAGCTGGGGGAGGCGGCGTTCTTGGTGCGCCAGGAAGGTTTCCGCTGCCGGGCCTTGGGATGGTGCCTGGCGAGAGACGTGGGGGCGTCGCGGAGGATGCCGCCGGGGATGCGGTCGATCAATTCGACTTTCGAAGCCCGCAACTTGCCCGGTTCGTCCCCCTCCTTGCGCGGTTCGAGCTCGTACTTGACCGGCTGAACGGGGCCGATGCGGTTAAAGGCGTTGTCGACCACGACGGTGGCGTGGAAGTAGACGTCGGAACCCCGGTCCTGCTGAATGAAACCAAAGCCGCGGTCGAACGATAGCTTGCGAACAACGCCGTAACGCATGAGTCTGACGCAAAGAGGATGGAGAAACGGGTGGGACCAGGACGTAAGGTGCAAATCGAGCGCCCAAGAGCGAGCGCCGCCCCACTGGATCTGCTTACGCCGCGAACCGCTTGATCACGATCGCGCTGGCCTGGCCTTGCGGCGTGACGTTCACGTTGATGAAATTCTCGCCAGCCGGTGTGCCGGCCTGGGCGATGCTCACCGGGCACTGAGGATCGGGGGTTTCGTAGTTCAGCGTGCCGAACAACTTCCCCTCACGCAAGGCCAGCAGGCTGGCGATCGCCTCGACAAGGCCTCCCGCGGCGCCGAGGTTGCCAAAATAGCTCTTGGCGGCGACGGTCGGAAGGGGCCGTGCCCGCGAACCGAACACTTCGGCAATCGCCTGGGCCTCGTGCATGTCCATCGCCCGAGTGCTGAGACCGTGCGCGTTCAGATGGCCGACATCGTCGGGCTTGAGCCCCGAGGTTTGCAGGGCCTGTTTCAGCACGTTGAGCACCGCGGTGCGCGTGACCCCGGCGCCCGATTTGTCGGCGACCGCCGAGGAGCCATAGCCGATCACCTCGCCGAGGATGGTCGCGCCCCGCGCTTTAGCCGTTTCGAACTCCTCCAGGATCATCGCCGCGGCGCCTTCGCCGAGGACGAGACCGTTGCGATCGGCGTCGAACGGCCGGCTGAGCCGCGTCGGATCGCTGCCTTGAGCAATCTCTTCTTGCAGCACGACGTGGAGCGTTCTCGCCGGGTGGACCCGGGTGCCGGTGGCTCCGGCGATCATCTGGTCGGCGTGGCCGCGGACGATCGTGTGATAGGCTTCGGCGAGCGCCAGGTTGGAGGACGCTTCGCGGACGGTGAGCGAGTTGTTCGGGCCGTGCAGATCGTTGAAGATCGCAACGTGGCTGGCCGGCAGGTTGGGCAGATACTTGAGCAGCCAGAGGGGTTCGACCGCCGGCAGACCCTTTTCGGCCCAGCGCGTGAACTGGAACTTGCCTTGCTCGTCGAGGCAATTGCGAATGCCGCTCGTAAACTCTTGCGGCAGGGTGAGCATGTAGTCGGAGCCGTAGAGAACTCCGAAGCGGTCGCGATCGACCTGGTCCAGTTGCAGACCGGCATGGGTGACCGCGAGCTGCGCGACGGCGACACCCATTTGAATCTCGCGGCACATCACCTTGAGATTCTTCTTGATGTTGCGGCCGAGAGTTTTTTCCAGCGGTCCGAAATCGTCGATCGAGCCGGTGAATTCCCGGGCTTCTGCGCCAAACGGTGTCGGCAACCCGGTGGGATTGATGGTCGATAGCGGTCCGACGCCACTCTTGCCCTCGGTCAATGCCGATCCAAGCTTCTCGGGCGAATTGCCGAGCGGGCTGATCAAACCGAGGCCAGTGATGACGACGCGACGTGACATGCAGCAAACCGGGGCGGGACAGGAATCTGAGGGCAGAAAGAGGCTTCGTGCGGAGCCTGACGAGTTTCCATTCTAAAGCGATACCGGATTCGCGTCGAGGTTGGCCGGGAAAGGGGCGCCGGCTGGCGAACCCTTGCGGCTTCGCTCGGCGGCGGGCTGCCGCACGGCTAATCTGGGGTCAAGTCATCAACTACTGGCAACTCCGATAGTTGCGCCCGCGCCATCGCTCGGTGGGTCAGTAACGCGACGGCTATCGGGGCTGACTAATACTCGTCTCCTGGCGGCCTTCGACATCAGCAAACAAGCCGGCGGGAGCCCGTTCTCTCGTGCTCCAACCGGCCTGAGTGTGTGGTTTGATCGCGATAGGCAAACTAGAAGTCGAGTTTTTCCTGTTTGAGGAAATCGTTGACCGTTTTGGGCTCGCTCGTTTTCTTCTCCTCGCCGCCACCGAGCCAGGAAGGAAGGAACGAGCTGCTCTCGGCTTCCTGCTTCTTGGTGGAAGCGGTGGTGAACGGGTTGAACGAGCCGGTCGGGCTCGGCTCGGGGCGAGCGGTCGACTTGCTGCTGCTCCACGGATTGATAGCGCTTGTCATGCGGCTCCAGGTGGAGGGGCCGCTGGAACGCTGCTTCGAAGTCGATGTGCCCCATTTGGGGAGTAGGCTGAAGCCGGAGCCGCTGTCGCTCACCCGAGCGCTGGTCGGCGCCTTGGCCTTCTTGGTGGCGAACGGATTCAGGCTGGGCAGACCCCAGCCTTCCGCGGAGGCGGTCGAGCAGACGAGCAGTCCTGCGGCGAGCACCGCGCAGGAAATGGTTCGAAGGGTGCGTTGTGGGAGCGTCACGCGTGTTACTCCTTTCCGAGAGACAGTGCCGCGCCAAGGGAGCGCAAAATGTCGCGCGGCGGCAGACTCTCGCAGAAAGGAGTCGGCGAGAAAAGAGCGATTTCTGTTCGCACAGCTAGCGCAGCGGATGGTCGCTGGCTTATTAGCCGCGGACCTGCTGCTCGAGCGTTTCGACACGGTCGCGGAGCCGGGCGAATTCGGCTCGCAGCTCGGCGAGCTCGACATTGAGTTCGGCGAACATGTCGAGAGTGACTCCTCCGGCCGCTGGGGCAGGCGCCGGCGCAGGAGCGGGACGAGACGCGGGAGCGACGGAAGCGGCCGGAGCGGGGGATGTCGGGCGGGCCGGTGTATCGTCTTCGTCACCTTCGCCCGCCGGCGGTGGAGTGCGACCGGCGTACTGAGCGCGCAGCTCTACGAGCTCACGTTCTTTGTAGAGATTGTGGGATACGATCTGCCCACGTCCGGGAGGCGTGAGCTCGATCATCAATTCCTTGCCCAGGAGGCTATTGACGATCAGCTTGAGGGCCCCTTGATCGGCGATCGTATCCATGCGGGAGGCTCGGCTGCGAAGATCGCCGAGCGTCTGCTCGCCGCGGAGCAGTAGTTCGGTCATCACCGCCGATTCGGCCTTATCGACCCCCAGCCAGTCGTAGAAGTGGTGCCGATACTTGGCGACCCGGCCGGAGCCTTGCACCTCGGTGACCGCTCCCATGGCTCGCAGCTCTTCGAGCACCTGCTCGACATCGTCGCTCGTCAGCGACATCTGCGGCTCGCGGTTGCTCTTCTGATTGCTGCCGGAGACGATGCCGTTGACGGTCATCGGGTAGACGTCGGGGGTGGTCTTGGCCTTTTCGACGAGCACGCCGAGGACCCGCCGCTGCCGGGAGTTGATCGGACGCCACTTGCGTTCGGGTCGACCTGAGGTGGCTTCGGCTGAGTCGGTCATGGTTCGTCCTTGAGAAAGCGAGAGAGGGTCAGGCGGCAATTTATGCTGGACCTGCGGCCGCGGCAATCACCCGCCGCTCGTTCTCCCCGGGCTGATAACGTGCTACAACGAAAGCTCTAATTCGATCCTTCAGGAAGTGAGGTGTCGCCATGGCCGCCCCTGATTTGCCACTTGCCGGGATGCGTGTGCTGACTCTGGTCGGCGACATCTACGAAGACCTTGAGCTGTGGTATCCCAAGCTCCGCTTGATTGAGGCGGGGGCGGAAGTCGTCGTCGCGGGCGAACGGGCTAATCAAAAGTACGCCGGCAAGAACGGCTATCCCTGCGTCTCGGACACGGCGATCGCCGAAATGCGAGCCGCCGATTTTGACGGTCTGGTCGTGCCTGGTGGCTTCATGCCCGACAAGCTCCGCCGCGATCCGGACGTGCTGCAGTTGGTGCGCGACTTTGTCGACGAGGGCAAGCTGGTCGCAGCCGTCTGCCATGGCGGCTGGATTCCGATCTCGGCGGGGGTGTATCGCGGTGTCCGCGTGACCGGTTCGCTGGGCATCAAGGACGATCTCGTGAATGCAGGCGCCATTTGGGTCGACGCTCCCGTGGTGATCGACGGCCTGCACGTAACCAGCCGCAAGCCAGACGACCTCCCCGACTTCTGCCGCGGCATCTTGCAAGTGCTGGGCAAGCAGCCGAAGCGGTAGGGGGAATAGGGCGCTGCCATTGGGGGTCGGGTTGATTTTTCGGCGCGTGGATCGATTACTTTCGCAGCGTTTTGACCGAAAAATCATCCCGACCCCTTCGCGTTAGGGTTCGAACGAAGTCAGAAGGGCTTCCGCGGCCTGCCTCGCGGCCGTGCAACAGCTCGCACTTGCAGCGCCCTAGCCGTCCGGAGTCGCCAGCTCTCGTCTCCGAACGGGATCCCGGTCGAAAGACTCTCTCGCACGGCGGCGAGTTCTGCTTCCGTTTCGACACCGTTGACATACTCCGGCCAATCTTCGGGAAGCGGCACCGGCCAGCGGCCAAGCTGTACCGGAACGCACTCTTGTCGCCGCTGCCATAAACTGGACCAACGCCAGCTTTCAGCGCTTGCGACCAATCCAGCGCGCAGAGGATTGCGTTCGATGTACCGAGCTACGGTGTAGAAGTGGTCATCATCCTGCACGGGGAACGATTTGTAGCGTCCTTGGTAGACGGGACCGGTACCCGTCGAATGGTGAGCGAGATGCCAGCGATGGGTGTGAGTCACGGTCAACCAACGCATGAATTCGGCCAGGTCGCCATCGTTCTCTGGCCAGACGAGCAGATGCCAATGAGTTGGCATCAAGGCATAGGATAGGATACCCAGGGCGAAGTTCTGTTGCGCTTCGTTGAGAACCGCCAGGAATGCCGCGTAGTCTCCTTCGGAGTAAAAAAGACGTTGCCGGCCCGCACGACGGTTGAGGACATGAAAGACAAACCCGCCGGATTGGAATCTGGAATGGCGTGGCATGCGGGTTAATATATTTCCACCTCTATCTGCCTGTCGAACCAAGATTGTGAAAGTGGCGACCAATGTCACGTAACGCGAAGGGGTCGGGATTCTTTTTCGGACGTGGGCAATCGGTGCTGGGGGGCGGCTGCGGCCGAAAAAGAATCCCGACCC
>JAEZAS010000485.1 GCA_023430365.1 Planctomycetota bacterium | reverse complement strand
CATGGAATGTGCCGACTACTTTGGGCGTCTCGGCTGAGCCACTGCCTTCGTTCGTGCTTTAATGCCGGCTTTCCTTCGACATTTAAGCTCGACCTTCGGTTTTCCGTTCCTCCGGCAACCCAATCGGTGCCAACGCCACAGGGGCCGGTTACAATAGAACCCGTTCTGAACTCCTACCGCTTGCCCGCCGCCCCCCATGTACCTTCGTCTTGCCAAGCGACTGCTGCTCGAAACCGACAAGCGACTTGTCTGGAAGCTGGCCTGGAATTTCGGCCTCAAGGGAGTGCGCTCCGTCCAGCGACACAAGGCCCGGCTGAAGAGAGGCGAGTTCTTCCCGCCGTTTCTCTACATCTCGGTCATCAACTCCTGCAATCTCCGCTGCCAGGGATGCTGGGTCGATGTGGCGGCGAAACAGTCGAAGATCGAAGTCGCCGCGATGAACCGGCTCATCACCGAGGCCAAGGCGATGGGCAATTCGTTCTTCGGCATCCTCGGCGGCGAGCCGTTCATGCACCCCGAGATCCTGGAAATCTTCCGGGCTCATCCCGACTGCTACTTCCAGGTTTTCACCAACGGGCACTTCATCACCGACGAAGTCGCGCGTGAGCTGCGGCGGGTCGGCAACGTCACGCCGCTCATCAGCGTCGAGGGGAATGAGATCGTCAGTGACGAGCGCCGCGGCCGACCTGAGGTGCTTAGCAAGACGATGCAGGGCCTCGAGAACTGCCTGAAGCACAAGGTGATGACGGGCGTCTGCACGAGCCTCTGCCAAACCAACTTCGACCTGCTCAGCGAGAAGTGGCTCGATCGGCTGATCGAGATGGGCGTGTTCTACACCTGGTTCCACATCTATCGCCCCGTTGGCCCCGATGCGAAAGCGGAGCTTTCACTCACGCCGGCCCAGCAACTCGAGTGTCGCAAGTTTGTCGTCAACATGCGGGCGAAGAAGCCGATCGTCATCGTCGACGCCTACTACGACGGCGAAGGCCAGGCCCTCTGCCCCGCCGCGACCGGCTTCACGCACCACATCAGCCCGTGGGGCGATATCGAGCCCTGCCCGATCATCCAGTTCGCCAAGGAATCGATCTACGACGAGCGGCCGCTCAAAGAAGTGTTCCAGGGGAGTGAGTTCCTCCGCGACTTCCGCGAGACCGCCGCCAAACACACGCGCGGCTGCATCGTGCTGGAGCGTCCCGACCTGCTGAAGGACCTCGTCGACCGCCACGGAGCGAAAGACACCACGGCCCGCAAGCAGGCGATTCCCGAACTCGAAGCGATGCAACTTCGCTCCAGCCAGTACAACCCCGGCGCGGAGGTCCCCGAAAAGAGCCTCGCCTACCGCATCGCCAAATACTTCTTCTTCAACGACTACGGCACCTACGGCAAGCACTACGAAGCCGACAAGTGGATCGACAGCCGCGAAGCCCCGCTGCCCCAGCCGAAGCAGCGGCTCGTGCAGATCGAACAGAGTTGAGTCAGGAATGAAGGATTGATGGGTGCCATGCCCCACGGCGCAGCCAGGGCATGCAGAATTGTGAGAGGACGTTCCTTCGCTACCGACCCAACTCGCCAAAAGCATGGCCTGCCTTCGGCGTGGGCCATGCCACCCGGCAGTTTACATGCCGACGAAGGCCGACCAGAAGTCGCCATAGTAGCCGCAAATTGAGAAGGGCTCATTCGAGGTAATCCCTCGGCTCGCCAGTCCGAATGCGTTACGCGACTCGTCATAGAAGATGAGATAACCATCCTCGTGGTCTTCAGCGAGGACAATCCACACCTCCACCGGCGTCTCGATCTGCTTTCCCTTTTGAATCCGGTGGAGAACTGCTCTAGCCAGGAATGGTTTGACCAAGTCGCCTCGCAGATTCACCCTGTGCGAATTAGTGTCATCCCAGCGGTCGGCAATTTGCTCCCGAACTAGCTTGGCGACATCGGTTGCGTTCATTTGCGGCCCTGCGCGACGAGGTTCGAAATCCCGGCGTTTAGTATATGTGATCAGACGCTTATGGGCTCGCAGACACCGCAGAAGCAACTGGACGGCGGTCAATCGACCTTTAGCTCGCTCCCGCTTGTTGGAGTAGTCAGCCTGGACTGAACGCCTCCTTTTTGCCCCAGGAAATCGCCGATATAATTCGCGTGAATTAGCGCATCTTTGCGGGTTCAAGGCCGACTCTTTCCGCTTCCTGCTGGGATTCACGCCTGGCTTTGAACCAGCCGCACGTTCGCACTTGCCGCCGCACCTTTCCCCGGCGCCGGATGTCTCTAGCGAGGCCGGCTTCGGATGCCTGGATTCTGGCGAATTCAGCTACGGCGGATGAGTTGCTGTTCGCGTCGTTTGGCAGGGAATCGAGTCGAAGGAGAAATAACAGTGGCAGTGAAGGTTGCAATCAACGGTTTCGGTCGTATCGGCCGTCTGACGGCTCGCGTGCTGAAGAGCCGCGGCCAGGAATTTGATCTGGTCGCCGTGAACGACCTGACGAGCACCGACATGCTCGCCACGCTCTTCAAGTACGACAGCGCCCACGGCCGCTGGGACGGCGAAGTCGGCTCGGACGAGAGCAACCTGATCATCAACGGCGACAAGGTGAAGGTTCTCAAAGAGACCAACCCCGAAAAGCTGCCGTGGAAGGACCTGGGCGTCGACATCGTCATCGAAAGCACCGGCCGCTTCACCAATCGGGCGAAGGACGGCAAGCCGGGCTACGACAGCCACGTGACGGCTGGCGCGAAGAAGGTCGTCCTCTCGGCCCCGGCCAAGGACAAGCCGGACCTGACCTGCGTGATCGGCGTGAACCACGACAAGATCACCAAGGACATGAAGTTCATCTCGAACGCGAGCTGCACGACCAACTGCCTCGCCCCTGTCGCCAAGGTGCTGCACGAAGCGTTCGGCATCGAGACCGGCTTGATGACGACCGTTCACGCCTACACCAACGATCAGCGCCTGCAGGACCTGCCGCACGACGACGCCTACCGCGCTCGCGCCGCGGCTGTGAGCATCATCCCGAGCAGCACCGGCGCCGCGAAGGCTGTCGGTGAAGTGTTGCCGGCCCTGAAGGGCAAGCTGACCGGCTTCGCCCTCCGCGTTCCGGTTCCGACCGGCAGCGTGGTCGACCTGACCGCCAACCTGGCGAAGGAAGTGACCGTCGACGACATCAACCTGGCCATGAAAAAGGCCGCCGAGACTCCGCTCGACAAGGGCGGCCTGCAGGGCATCCTCGGCTACTGCGAAGATCCGATCGTGTCGGCCGACATCGTGCACGACCCGCGCAGCTCGATCTTCGTGCCGGACTGGACCCTCGTCCTGGGCGACAAGGGCAAGTTCGTGAAGGTCATGTCTTGGTATGACAACGAATGGGGCTACAGCACCCGCACCGCCGACCTGGTCGCGATGCTGGCGAAGATGCTGTAAGCGTCGCGCGCTGAGTAGCTGGATCATTCAGAGCACGGATTCGATTCTTCGGGTCCGTGCTTTTTTGTGCGCTGGCGCGAGTAGACAGTAAACAGTTCACAGTAAACAGTTTTCAGTGATCAGTTCGTGAAGTATGGGCCAGCGGGCGAGGCCGGCGGACTGTGCCGGGGCCGCCGTCGGTACCGAGTACCGAGTACTCAGTACTCAGTATTTAACGGTTCGTTGCGTTGAACAGCTCCCGTCCGATGCCGAGAGAAGCCGGATGGGAAGATGCTGAATTGCTCCTGAGGTGCTGGATGGCCTTGATCCCACCGGCTGAAGCCGGTGGCAGACGGGCGCCGGCTGAAG
>JAEZAS010000448.1 GCA_023430365.1 Planctomycetota bacterium | reverse complement strand
ACGAGCTTCTCGAACGGCACATAGTGCAGTTCGAGCTGGCCGACGACCGACACCATCACGCCGTTCAGACCCTCTTCCACCAGCGCCCGGTACGAGCCGACGCCGAGCTGGCTGCCGAGCATGACATCGAACGCGTGCGGCTTCGCACAGCGCGATTCGTAACCGAGCTGCAGCCCCGTGACCTTGCGGCTCTTGCCGGTGGCCTTCTTGTAGGCGTCCGTCACGAGCTTGGAGAACATCCGGCCTAGGTTGACGTGCGAGATCGAGATGTGGCCGTGATCGTCGCGCGGAATGCCTTCCAGGTACTTGGCCGGCAGCAACTCGGCGAGTCCTTCCGCCATCACGATGACGCCGAACTCCTTCCGCTCTTCCTCGCGGGCGATCATCGTCTTGACGATCCGGCCGACAACCCGCTCGACATCCATGATCTCGCGAGTTTCGCTTTCGCCAGTCTTCGGATTGACGACGGTCTCGCTCGTGCGATAGCTGCCGATGATGTCTTCGACGCTGATCACCAGGCTCGCTTCGCCGGCGATTGCGGCGCCGTACGAGAGCCAGCCGGCGCTGCGGCCCATGGTCTCGGTCAGGAAGTAGGCCCGCGAGGCTTCGGCATCGGCGAGGAGATTGCGAATCTCCGAAGCCAGGGTCTCCACGGCGGTGAAGTAACCGAACGTGAAGTCGATGCCCATGTAGTCGTTGTCGATCGTCTTGGGCAGGTGCACGACCGGGATCTTCTTCGATCCGGCCGGCAGACGATCCTGGAACATCTTAAACTTGTTGGCGGTCTTTAGCGTGTCGTCGCCGCCGATCGAGATCAGGGCGTCGACGCCGAGCGAGCAGAGGCCGTCATACACGCGGCGCATCGGCGCCGAAAACTCCGGATCCTCGAGGTGCGACGGGTGCGAGATCTTTTTGCCCGGGTTGGTGCGAGCGGTGCCGATCAGGATGCCCTGCGAGCTGCGGGTGCGCTTCAGGGTCTTGTGGGTAATGTTGATGTAGTCGCGGTCGGCTTCGAGCGGCTTTTCGGGCTTGTACTCGGCGAGCGACGAATAGCCGTGGAGAATGCCGTAAACTTCGACGCCGTTGCGGAGGAACGAGACGGCCGCTGTCGAGATCACGGCGTTGGCGCCAGGCGCAGGTCCGCCGGCGAAGAGAATGGCGACTCGCTTGATGTTCGCGTTCTTTTTGGCTGCGGAAGGAGCATTGGCCATAAACAGGTCGTTCCTCAATCAGTACAGGCGGTCACGGCGGATGCCCGGAGCCGCAGGCTCCGCCCAGCTGGCAGGGTCGGCTCGGGCGCAAAGCGTGATTGTAAAAGCCGGTCGGATTTGAGCCAAGCGGTATCTGCACGCGACTCAAGCGTCAGAATAGGAACGGAATAAAACCGGCAACCTGCCGCCGGTAGACCGCAAAACGTTCCCCGAGAGCCTGCTCAAAGCTGCGGTTTTCCAGGCGAACGCGCCAGGCAATCATCGGCAGCTGGACCAGCGCCAAGAGGGCCGCCCCGAAGCTGCTGAGCAAGAGGGCCGTTCCTATAAGTACCAGAAATAGCCCGACTTCCGACGGGTGGCGGACCACCCCATAGATGCCATTGGTTTCGAGTTGGAAGTCAACGGGCACGGTCGTCTCCGTGCGGAACCGACGCCCCAATCCGCGAATGGCGCAGTACCGCACGGCACAGCCCGAAACCATCACCACCAAACCGACGGCCTCCAGGCCCCCCATGCGGTTAATCGCTTGCTGCGATCGCTCGACCATGCCCACCGCAAGCGTGGCAAAGACGAGCACGCTGCCGCACAGCGCCGCTCGCAGCGCTGCCCGGTCGCCGGGCTTGGGCAGCGGCTGGGGCCGGTCGTTCCGCAAGGTGGGAAGCAGTTCGACGCAGTAGAAGAGCGTCGCCCCTGCCAGGAACAGGGCGGAGCAACACCAAAGGCGCCAGTCGGCATGGGCGGCCCAGGCGAGCGGACTGGCCAGCACGAACGCATTGAGAGCGCCGCAGGCCAATGCGGCTACGACGAAGCGGGCCCCGTTTCGAGGCTCCTCGTCAAAGCCGCCGATCGCGTCGCCGACGGCGCAGCCGCACTCGCGGGAGCCAGCCATTGGTTAATGCACCAGCGGTTGTTGCCGGAGCATGCCGAGCGTTTGTTGCGGAGCGTAGCCAAGTGCTCGGCCGAGATCGGTGCACAACTGCTCGTGCAGGACCGTCCGCTGTCCGTCGGCAAGGATGATGGAGGTACAGGCAACGAAGATCGCCGCTTTGTAATCCGGAGTCCACTCAAACGTCTTTTGCGTGGCGTAGCTGGTGAGCGAGGCGCCGGCCGAAAGCGCGAGCCGCGCTTCACTGGCGATTTGCTCGTCCGACAGGGCGCCGCCGCCAGCCTGCTGGAACTGGTACCGCACTGCATTCAGGCGTGCCGGCGTCGGCCTGCCTTCGGCAATGGCGGCGAGCACGAAAACTCGCTTCAAATCGTCGAGCGCGGCGCGGCGATCCGCTTCGGGATCGTAGTGCATCGCTTCCGGACCAAAGGTGCCGGCGCACATCGTGCACTCGAGATACTCGCCGGCGCTCCACAGCGGGATTACGGGGATGAAATAGAGGGTAAACCAGCGTCGGACCGCCATCCGGTTGAATTGCCGCCGCGGTCCGCAGCGAGGGCAATGAAACTCACCCGTCCCGGCAATCGAGGTGAGACCCCGCGAGCCATAGATAATCATGGGAATGAGAGTAGTAGAAGAGGGGAGGTTTGTTGCTCGCCGATTCTACTAATCGCGACTCACGCGTTTCAATCTTTTTTGGCGAATTATCGACCCACCCGAAACGGCCCCAGGTCGATCTCCGGCTCATCGCCGCAAATCAACTGCCGCATGACCACAGCCGTCCCCGGCGAAAGATAGATTCCGCTGCGGAAGTGCCCAGCCGCCACAAAGGTGTTGGAAAACAGCGGCAGTCGCCCCAGATACGGAAAACCATCAAACGACGCCGGTCGCAGGCCGGCCCAAGTCCGTTCCAGTTCCGCATCCCGCAGGGCTGGCACTAGTGCAAACGCAAACTCTCGCAGCTCGCGGAGGGCTTCTTCAGTGTTTCGCTTATCGAATCCCACTTCCTCCTCCGTCGAACCGGCCAATACCCGGCCGTCGTTCCGAGGAACCATATAGCGCGAGCCTTCATTCAAGACTCGTTGAAACGGCTGACTCTCGCAGCGGAAGAGAAGCATCTGCCCGCGCATCGGAAGAATGCCGCACTCCAGACCCATACGAGCCAATAGATTCCCAGTCCATGCTCCCGCGGCCAGGCAAATAGCCCCCGCTTCCATCCGCCCCGCGGAGGTTTCCAGCGCGGCGGTATGCTCGCTCATGGCGACGAGGTCGAGCGCTTTGACGTCAGGCCGGATGGATACTCCGCTCAGCTCGCACGCGGCTTGGAGCGCTTTGAGATGCCTGGGATTGCGAAGCTGAACCTCTCCCGGCATGTGGTAGATACCGCGAAAAGAGTCGGCCGCGGTCGCGAGCGCGGGCTCGATCGTCCGCAGATCGTCGGCTGTGAGGCGCTCAACGGCGATCCCCTCGTCATCGGCCACTCGGGCCCAGCCAGCCAGAGCGGCGGCTTCTCCCGCAGTTCTGGCCAGATAAAGACCGCCGCAACGGCAATAGCCCGTGTCGATACCGGTCAAATCCCTTAGCCGAGTCGCCCACTCGCTATGCAAGTCGTAACTCAGGCCCCGCAGTTGATCGTAAGCGTCTCGGGCCGACCGCCGATTGGCTGGCGGCAAGATGCCCGCTCCCGCCCAACTTGCCTCCCGACCAGGCTCGGTCTGGTCAATTACCGTCACGCGCAGTTTTCGTTGAGCCAGCTCCCAAGCAAGCGACAGACCGATCACGCCACCGCCAACTATCAAGCAATCGGGACGTTCGGTCATGATCTCTCAATTACGCGGCCAGAGTGTCAACGGAGTGTCTATAGGGCTATTTCGACGCATGAAGCAAGCGTTTGAGAAGAACCTCATTCACCCGGCCGCGGAAACGCACTTTTCCATCAATCACTACAACCGGAACACAGGAGGTATAGCGCTCGCGAAGAGCAGGATCGGCATCGATATCGACTGCCTGAGGCTCCAATCCGTGTCGCCGCAGCAACTGGGCGGCATCGTCGCACAGGCAACATCCCTGCCGCGTATAGAGAATGACTTCTCTGCTTTCCATTGCATTTCACCTCAGACACAGAACCCTGCTTCGGGCAATCTTTGTGTTTTTGCCAAACTCGCAGGAAGCATTTACCGGTCTTGATTTGCGGTAATCTAGACTAAAATTGAATTGGATATGCTTTACGGACCTGGAAACCGGGTGTAACCTTTTTCGGGCATTTAATTTGATTTCATTTTAGCGTCTTCTCCGCTGCGTCGGTTGATCGCAGAATACGCCTCTCTTAACAGACCTGCATTCTAAGCCACAGACCTTCAGCAGGAGCAATTACCGATCTCCGCTTACAGTTTTCGATCACGACCTGTCTCAGTGTATGCGGTGAATCGGTAACCGGACGGATGGCTAAATTAACCGTCGACACGTTCTTGGACTTTGTCCGACGCAGCACGCTGGTCGAGGAAGGCCGCCTCGCTGCTTCGCTGGACGCGCTCCGCGCGGAACAGGGCGGCCAATTGCCCGACGATGCCGATGTTGTGGCCAATCACCTGGTCGCTCAGGATCTGATCACCAGTTGGCATGTCGAGAAGCTTCTCGACCGCAAATACAAGGGCTTTTTCCTCGGACGCTACAAATTGCTGCGCCATATCGGCAGCGGCGGCATGAGCAGCGTGTATCTGGCCGAGCACACGCTGATGCATCGCCTGCGAGCGGTCAAGGTTCTGCCCAAAGGACGTGTGAACGACTCTTCGTACCTGGCTCGCTTCATTCGCGAAGCCCAGGCGACGGCAGCCCTCAACCATCCCAACATTGTGCGGGCGTACGACGTCGATAACGACGGCGACACCTACTATCTGGTGATGGAGTTTATCGAGGGTCGCGACCTACAAACGGTCGTCAAGCAGGATGGTCCCCTGCCCTTGGATGTGGCGTGCAACTACATCGCCCAGGCCGCGGAAGGGCTGGCCTACGCCCATGCGAACAACCTGATCCATCGCGACGTGAAGCCGGCCAACCTCCTGGTCGACAACAAAGGGGTTGTAAAGATCCTGGACCTGGGGCTCGCGTTGTTCTCGGACGACGAAAAGGCCTCGCTCACGGTCGCCCACAACGAAAACGTGCTCGGAACCGCCGACTATCTCTCCCCCGAGCAGGCGGTCAACAGCCACAAGATCGACATGCGGGCCGATATTTATAGTCTCGGCTGCACGCTCTACTACTTCCTGACCGGCCATCCACCGTTCACCGACGGCACACTCGCCCAGCGAATCGCCAAGCACCAGACGGCGATGCCGGAGGATATCCGCAAGGAGCGGCCCGAGTGTCCCCGCGATCTGGTCGATATCTGCGAGAAAATGATGCAGAAGCGGCCGGAACGCCGCTATGCGAACATGCGGCAAGTCGCCGAGGCTCTCGAGACCTGGCTGGTCAATCACGGCTATAAGTTCGAGCCCGGTGGCGTCGAAGGGGCCGCTCGGGCAACCGCGCTGGCCCGTTCGGCGGGTGAGACTCGCGGCGGTTCGGGCTCCGGCCGAGCACTACGCCGCCCTGGGGCCGGCTCTGGCACGGGGCGACCCAAGCTGCCCGGTTCGGGGAGCGGTCGCCGCGTCACCGCCCCGAATCGCTCGGAAGACACGATCTCGGACCGCTCGCGCGAGGAAACGTTCAAGGGAATCGCCGGCCGAGACACCGGCTCCAATAACGTTGCGGGTGGTAGCGGTCGCTCGACTCAGGCACGATTGCCGGTCGCCAAGTCGCTCGGCGACAAGTCGGATAAGAAAGACGCCTCCATCTTCGCCGGTCTCGATTTCGGCAGCGGATCGGCATCAGGCTCCAAACCGTTGTCGGGCTCGAGGCCCGGTGTGGGAAGAGAGTCAGGCAAACAGGCGATTCAGCCGGTTGCCACGGTGTCAGCGACGCGCACGGGGCCGTTGTCGCTGAAGACTTTGCCCTTGTGGATGTGGCTTGCCGGCGCTGGTGCCATCGTTTTGCTCATCCTGTCGATCGTCGTGATTGCAGCGATGTCGGGCGGAAGCGATCAGCCTCAGCGAAGCAAGAAGCGGCCAACCAACACGCTCCCGGACACGAGTGAACTGCACGCTCCCGCGGACGTGCACTCCGTCGCTCTCGTTCCTCGCACGATGCGCGATTGACGGTTAGGGGCTTCGCTCCGCGCCTCTGACCCCTCTAGGCTCCTCTGAGCCGACCATGGAAGGTCCGTTTATACCGCCTGGGAAATGCCCCACCGGCGGTTGAATCGTGCTGGTTGCTGTCTTTGTAGGTGTAGTCACATAAGCTACTTAGCACTCGTGCTTGAATTTAAGGTATACCCCTTCGTACCATAGGAGTGTGCCCTGGAGAGGGCCGAGCGGGCAGGTTCGGGTGCAATTTGAGGCGCCTGGGGAACCGGCCGACGGGCAAGCCGCGTATAGGACGATGCCCACCGGAACCCCGCTCGTTTGTCTCGAAACGATACACCTTCGACGCGCTCTCCTCGAATCGAACGGTTTGCAGTCATGTCACGCCGCGCAGAACAATACCTGAGGAACCCCGCACCGGCGAAAAACAATTCCGCCGGCCGCGCCGCTGCCTCGCGCCGTATGGTTGCGATGGGCAAACGCGCTCGCGTGACCGGCACGGTTGTCCGCGGCCCCTACATGCCGCCCGAGAAGTGGTACGAGCCCAGCGAAGAGCCCAGCGGCACGTTCAAAGTCGTCCACCAGCAGCCGGGCAAAGGCTATCGGCACGTAGTGACCGAGGAGGAAGTCCGGGATCGGCTGGATCAGTTGCCCGAGTGGATGGTGCAACCGCTGGAGGTTGTCCAGCTCAGCCGGATGACTCATAAGAAACGGCGGGCGCCCTGCTACGGCATGCAGTGGGGCAACACGATCTACCTGTACCCGATCGAAGATAACCTGATCGAAACGTTCTGCGAGCCTCCCAAGCCGGCCCAGAAGATCGAAGCCGCCATGTTCGGCGGCCGCTGGGAACAGGCGGGAGATCGCTGGAAGCTGGTCTGGTCGGAAGAATCGATCCGCGATTTCTACCTGAACAACGTGCTCATCCACGAGCTCGGCCATATCCTGGACGACCGCAACACGAGCTACGTGGACCGCGAGCGCTACGCCGAGTGGTTCGCCCTGGAGTACGGTTACAAGCCGAGCCGGCGGCAGCAGCTGGCCGAGTCGGCGGCCAATATCTGGCTGCGGAAGCGGCATCACAAGCCTTAAAGGGGCGGGGCTCTTGGCCCTCGCCTCTAAGTTTCAGCCAGGTGAGTACTTTCGCCGCCGAACGGCGTTTAGAGTGCCGGAGCGAAGGCGCCCGTGCAATAACGCGGCCGCCGAAGTGAGAATCTAAGTTTCTCCGGAACCGTCCTCCCCCTCGGTGCGCTGCTCCGACACTGGCTTTTGCCGGAGCAGCCGAGTTGCTTGGGCCTCAAGCGGGCGAGCCCAAAGCGCTAGGTTTGGGGCACGGATTGCTTTAGAATGTCCGCCGCACGAACAAGTGTGTGGATTGCGTCGCCTGGGAGAGGTGGCGGAGCTGCACTCTGTTGGTTTTTCTTGTCCAGAGGTGCATGAATGAACGTTGTCTTGCGTGGCTTGGTCCTGGCGGCCGTGTGTGGACTGCTGCTGGCGCCGGCAATGGCCGCTCCGTCGGCCGAACAGCGGGAAGAGCTGGTCGCGGCGGCCAACGCCGTCAAAAAGGCTGGCGAGCTGTACACCGCAGGCAAGTTCAAGGACTCGGGCGAGGCGATCAAAGACGCCCAGGCCCGTATCGAAAAGCTCTCGCAAACCGACGACAAGGCCCTGATCGGCCAGCTCCAGACGCTGCATAAGCGGCTGACGCGGGCTCACGCCCTGCTGGAACTAGAAGGGGTGAAGCTGCCCGAGCTCAAGCCGGTGGAGGCCGCCGCCATGCCGGCCGAGCCGACGAAGCCGGGCGCCCCGGGTGCTCCCGGAGCCGCAGCAGGCGGAATTAGCTTCACGAAGGCCGTGGCCCCGGTGCTCAACGCCCGCTGTGGCGGTTGCCACGTGCGGAAGGCCAGCGGCGAGTTCTCGATGGC
>JAEZAS010000440.1 GCA_023430365.1 Planctomycetota bacterium | reverse complement strand
CTCCCGCCCGACCCTATTCCTCCATCACCTCCATCCCCAACTGCCTCATCTTCCGATACAGGTTCGACCGATGCAGCCCCATCCGCTCGGCCGCGGCGGTCATGTTGCCGCGGGCC
This sequence comes from Planctomycetota bacterium, assembly GCA_023430365.1. Taxonomy (GTDB): domain Bacteria; phylum Planctomycetota; class Planctomycetia; order Pirellulales; family Pirellulaceae; genus JAEZAS01. The sequence continues at coordinate 3,100 of JAEZAS010000440.1, read as the reverse complement.
TGCTCGATGTGTTTCTTGACGTATTCCACCTGAAACTTGCGCGTCGCTTCAGCGAGCGGATCGTCGAGTGAGAACGAGGCGCCGGGCGAGCCGCCGGGCGCGAGGATGAAGTTGAGATCGGGGGCGTCGATCTTGTCGGTGTCCTCCGGCGCCAGGTAGGCCATCCGTTCCATCAGGTTCCGCAGCTCGCGCACATTTCCCGGCCAAGGATGGGCCAGCAGCCGCTTCTTCGCGGCAGCCGTGAACTTGGGGGTGCGGCGGCGGGCCTTGGCGCTGAACGTCTTCAGAAAGTGCTCGGCGAGCAGCACGATGTCGTCCCCTCGAGCGCGCAGGGGCGGCAGTTCGAGCGTGACAACGTTCAGGCGGAAGTACAGGTCCTCGCGAAACTTTTTGGCCCGCACGAGCTCGGCCAGGTTTTGATTCGTCGCGGCGATCACACGGGCATTGGTCGGAATCGGTGTGCTGCCGCCGACGCGGACGACGACTTTCTCTTCCAGCACGCGGAGCAGCTTCGCCTGGCCGCCGAGACTCATATCGCCAATTTCGTCGAGGAATAACGTCCCGCGCGAGGCCAGCTCGAACTTGCCCTGCCGCGTTTCGCGGGCGTCGGTAAACGCCCCTTTCTCGTGGCCAAACAGCTCGCTCTCGAGCAGCGTTTCCGTGAGCGCGGCGCAGTTGACCGCCACCAACGGCTCGTCGCGGCGGCGACTGAGGTAGTGGATCATCTGGGCCACGACTTCCTTGCCGGTGCCGTTCTCGCCCAGGATGAGGACCGCCAGATCGGTGTCGGCCACGCGGCGGATTGTCGAGCGAAGCGCCTCCAGGTTCGGACAGTTGCCAATCAGTTGCACCCCCTGCGCGGCATGATCGGCCACCGCCTTGCGCGATTGCAGCAGTTGCTCGACCTGCTGCGTGTTTTCCAGGGCGATGGCCGCATGGCTGGCGAGTTCGGTGAGGGCTTCGACGTCGTCGTCGGTAAAATTGCCGCCGATCTTGTTGATCACCTCGAAGGCGCCGAACCGTTCGCCGTCGCGACTGGCGAGCGGCACGCAGATGAGCGAGCGGGTGTGAAATTTCAATTGCTTGTCGACGCTCCGATCGACCTCACGCTGCTCGAAGTCGATGTCGGCGTCGACCCGCCGCGGCTGACCGGTGTGGACCACCTGGCCCACGACTCCGGTGGTGTCCGGAATGCGCAGCTCGTTCCCGTCCACTCCCAGCGCCGGCCTGCCGACGAGCATCTTGGCGCTACGATCCCAGAGAAAGATGCTCGCCCGCTCAGCCTTGAGCAGCCGAGTCGACGCCTGAGCCATCTGGTTGAGCAGCGTCGTCATTTCGTTGGTCCGCTGCCACTGCGCGGCGATCTCGAGCAACGATTGCAACCGCTCGCTCCGCTGCTGCTCAAGCTGGCGAGCACGAACAGCTTCCAGCCCGGTGCGAAGCCAGGCCGCGATCGTGGTCATCGCCTCGCGTCCGCTGGCGTCCGGGGATTTTGGATCGGCCCAGATGCGGAAGGCGGCGAGCATCTCGCCGGTCCCGCCGTGCGGAGCGAGCGGCGTCCCATGCCACTCGCCTCGGCTGAGCGTGGCGTCCTGGTCGAGGGCGTCGGCGAGCAGCTCGGCAGGGACAGCCCGCTCGGGTCCCGAGGCGGCGACGGTCCGCCACTTCCCTTTCTCCCCCTTCAGCACGGCCAGGTAGTCGCCGCCGAGCGTTTGCGAGGCAATCGGCAGCGCCTGACGCAGGTAGGCGACCGGATCGGTCTCCACCGCCGCCCAATAAAACAGCCGGCTGGCCGACTCGGCCCAGGCGGGATGCTGCTCCAAAGTCGCCAGCCCCAGTTCGGGCAAATTCTTGGCCATGGTGCGTCGCTTGTACTCAAAAAGAAGACAGCGGACCGCTGCCAAGTGACGTCAAAAGCGCAACACATCGTACCGCACAGGGCGGCTTAGGGCGAGCAGCCCCCGTAGGGTAGGCTTCCAGCCTGCCCGTCCGAGAAGAAATGACGAATGACTAAGCCCGAATGACCAAACCAGGTCGGCTTGCGCCTCCCTGACCATTTGGTCATTGGGATTTGGTCATTGTTCATTTTTGGACGGGCAGGCTGGAAGCCTGCCCTACGGTTGCTGGCGTGGTGCGATTGCCTCTCTCGCGGTATTCTGTGGCGACTACGGATAAGTTTGATTCTGCCGCCGCGTGCGTGAGGAGATTAGGGCAATGGGTCTGTTCGAAGGTAAGAAGGGTCTGATTCTCGGGGTGGCGAACGATCGCTCGATCGCGTGGGCCATTGCCCAGGAAATCTTCGCCGGCGGCGGCGTCTGTGGCTTCACCCACCTCCCCGACAAAGCCGACGACGAGCGGCAGCGCAACCGCCGCCGCGTCGCCCAACTGGTCGAGCCGCACGGCGACAAGTGCAAGTTCCTGATGCCGCTCGACGTGCAGAAGGACGAAGACATTCAGGCGGTCATGGACAAGGCGAAACAGGAGTTCGGCCAGATCGACTTCCTGCTCCACTCGATCGCCTTCGCCACGCTCGACGACCTGAAGAAGGACACGATCGACACCAGCCGCGAAGGCTTCAAGCTGGCCATGGAAATCAGCGCTTACAGCCTGCTCGCCGTGACCAGCGCCGCGAAAGAGATCATGAGCCCGCGCAGCTCGATCCTCACGCTCACCTACTTCGGCGGCGAGCGGATTGTGCCCGGCTACAACGTGATGGGCATCTGCAAGGCGGCCCTCGACTCGTGCATGAAGTACGCAGCGTTCGACATGGGCCCCCGCGGTTGCCGCGTGAACGCGCTCAGCGCTGGTCCGCTGAAGACCCTCGCCAGCTCGGCCGTCGGCGCCAAGGGCATGGAGAAGCTCTACGAAGAGATGGCTCCGCTGGGCCGCAACGTCACGCACGAAGAAGTCGGCCGGGTCGGCGCCTTCCTGCTCTCCGACATGTCGGACGGCATTACGGCGGAGATCATGCACGTCGACGGCGGCTACAACGCCATGGGCTCGCCGGGACGGATGCTGGACAAGATCAAGGACGCGACGTAGGAAAGTAGTCCGCAAGGTAGTCGGCACATTCCATGTGCCGACAGCCTCGCTACGGAGG